>NZ_CP041636.1:4080000-4264634 GCF_007197755.1 Ferrovibrio terrae | reverse complement strand
CCCGGTGCTCCTCCCGCTACCGTAAGCGCCGATCCCTTCTGACTTCCGCCAATTAGGTCAGCATTGCTTACCTAATTATAGGGCGATAGCTTCCCTCGGTCGAGGGAAAACCGCTTGAGGCAGGGCCGGTTGCTCTTTCAAGTGATTCTGGTAGATAGCGCCATACAGTCAACGCAGCACAGCCCAACTTGGATCGAAATTAATGGCCATTTTGCTCACGGGCGCCGCCGGTTTTATCGGCTATCACGTCGCGCAGGTTTTGCTGCAGCGCGGTGAAGATGTAATCGGCCTGGATAATCTGAACGATTATTACGATCCGACGCTGAAACGCGCACGACTTGAGCAGTTAAAGGCCAATAAAGGTTTTCATTTCTTTCAGATCGATATCGCCGAGCCTGATGCGGTGCGGGATGCTGCCCAGTCTGCATGTAAAAGCGGAGGGTTTGAAATCGACCGCGTCATTCACCTCGCCGCCCAGGCTGGTGTGCGTTACTCGCTGATCAACCCTTACGCCTATATTCGCGCCAATGTACTTGGCCATACGGTCATGCTGGAATTCGCCCGTGGCCTGAAAAACTGCCGGCATTTCGTTTATGCCTCGTCATCTTCGGTCTATGGCGGCAACACCAAGCTGCCGTTTGCCGTCGAAGACCGCGTCGATTCGCCGGTCTCGCTTTATGCCGCCACCAAGAAGGCCGATGAACTGATCAGCCATGCCTATTCGCATCTGTTCGGCTTCCCGCAGACCGGCCTGCGTTTCTTCACGGTCTATGGCCCCTGGGGCCGGCCGGACATGGCGATGTTCATCTTCACCAAGGCGATCTATGAAGGCCGCCCGATCCAGGTGTTCAATCACGGCAACATGAAGCGTGATTTCACCTATATCGACGATATCGTGAATGGCGTGATCAAGACGCTGGACAATCCGCCGCCGCCGAACGAACAGGGCCGGCCGTATCGGCTGTACAATATTGGCAACAATCGGTCCGAGCCGCTGATGCGCATGATCGAGCTGATCGAGAAGGAAGTCGGGCGCAAGGCCGAGAAAGAGTTCCTGCCGCTGCAGGAAGGCGATGTGCCGGCCTCGTTCGCCGATATCTCTGCCATTCAGCGCGATACCGGCTTTGCGCCGACCACGCCGATCGATGTCGGCATTCCGCGCTTTGTCGACTGGTATCGCCGTTACCACAACCTGATCGGATAATGCGTTGAGCGAAGTGCCGCAGATCAGCCCCGACAGCATCGACCCCAAGGTGGTCGAGGCGATGGTGCTGCAGGGCATTCCGCATTGCGCGGCGCTCGGCGTGCGCGTGATCGAGGTCCGGTCGAGCCATGTGACCCTGTCGCTGCCCTATAATGCCGATCTGGTCGGCGATCCGGTCAGCGGCATCCTGCATGGCGGCGCCGTCACCTCGCTGATCGACAGTGTCGCCGGCATGGCGGTGTTTGCCGCCTTGTTCGCAGCGCAGCAGAAGTTGCAGGCCATCGCCACGCTGGACCTGCGCATCGATTATCTCAAGCCCGCGCTGGCGCAGAAGGAACTCTACGCCACGGCCGAATGCTACAAGCTGACGCGCTCGATCGCCTTTGCTCGCGGCCGTGCCTATCATCCGGAAACGCCGGACGATCTGGTGGCCAACTGTGTCGGCACTTTCATGATCGGCTCGTCCGACAAACCGCCGCTGCCTAAAGATGCCAAGGTGCCGGGAGTGAAGCCGTGAGCGTCGATTTCGAAAAGCTCATCGCCGAAGCCCGCGCGCAACGCAATTTCTCGCCGTTCCTGGCAGCCGTGCCGTATTTCCGCTTCCTTGGCCTCACCGTGAAGCCGGGTGAGACGGATGGCGAGCTGATCTGTGTGCTGCCGGCCGATCCCAAACTGATCGGCAATGCACGGTTGCCGGCGCTGCATGGCGGCGTCGTGGGGGCGTTGCTGGAATCGGCCGCCATCGTGCAGCTGATCTGGTCGGCCGATGCCGACCGCATCCCGAAGATCATCGACCTGCAGGTGGATTACCTGCGCTCGGCCCGGCCGGTCGAAACCTTTGCCCGGGCGATCATCACCAAGCATGGCCGCCGCGTCGCCAATGTGCGCGCCGAGGCCTGGCAGGACGACCCGGCCAGGCCGGTGGCCGCGGCGCACGCCCATTTCCTGCTGGCCCCATAAGAGTTCCGGCGTATTTCTGCCCAATTTCCCGGCTTGATTGACGGGATTGTCACGTTCGCCGGTCTGGTCAAACCGGTCGGCTCTGCCCATATACTGGAGCGGTTATAAAAAGAGGTATCTCCCCGATGGCGCCCCAGCCTTCTCCCGCCGTTTCCACCGCCAGCACCGCGCCTGCCAACGATCTTGGTACGCTGCCGGTCTGGGACCTGACCGATCTTTATCCCGGTCTGGAATCCCCTGAACTGAAGCGCGATCTCGCCAGTGTGGCCGAGCGCGCCGTGAAGCTGGAGCAGCAGTGGAAGGGCAAGGTTGCCGGCGCCAGCGGCGAACAGCTCGCCGGCGTGATCGTCGAATACGAGGAGCTGCATGATCTGATCGGCCGGATGTATTCCTATGCCTCGCTGGCCTATGCCGGCGACATGGCCGATCCGAAGATTGCCGGCTTCTATCAGGACATGCAGGAGAAGCTGAACGACATCGGCACGAAGCTGCTGTTCTTCACGCTCGAGATCAACCGCATCGAAGAGACTGCGCTTGAGAAGAAATACATGGAGTCGGGCAAGCTGGCGCATTATCGCCCCTGGCTGCGCGACCTGCGGCTGTTCCGCGATCACCAGCTCGATGACGAACTCGAACGGCTTCTTCACGAGAAATCGGTGGCTGGCAGAGCGGCCTGGAACCGCCTGTTCGACGAAACCATGGCCGGGCTGCGCTTCACCTGGGGCAAGGAGCAGCTGACCGCCGAGCAGGTGCTGCACAAGCTGTCGGACAAGGACGCGAAGACGCGTAAACTCGCGGCCAGGACGCTGGCGAAAGTGTTCAAGCAGAATATCCGGCTGTTTGCCCTGATCAGCAACACGCTGATCAAGGACAAAGAGGTGGAAGACCGCTGGCGCAAATATCCGACGCCGGAGGCCTATCGCCACCTGTCCAACTGCGTCGAGCCCGAAGTGGTCGATGCGCTGACCGATGCCGTGACGGCGGCCTATCCGAAACTCTCGCATCGCTATTACAAGCTGAAGGCGAAGTGGATGGGCACAAAAAAGCTCAACTGGTGGGACCGCAATGCGCCACTGCCGGAAGACAGCGACCGCATGATCGGCTGGGACGAGGCGCGCGACACCGTGCTCAAGGCCTATGGCCGCTTCTCGCCGGAGCTGGCCGATCTGGGCAAAAAGTTCTTTGACAATGCCTGGATCGACGCGCCGGCGCGGCCGGGCAAGGCGTCGGGTGCGTTTGCGCATCCCACGGTGCCGAGCGCGCATCCGTATCTGCTGCTCAACTACCAGGGCCGCACGCGTGATGTGATGACTCTGGCTCACGAACTCGGCCATGGCGTGCACCAGCTGCTGGCCGCCGAGCAGGGCCCGCTGATGTCGGATACGCCGCTGACGCTGGCGGAAACCGCGTCCGTGTTCGGCGAGCAGCTCACCTTCCGCGCGCTGCTGGATGCCGCAGGTCCCGAACGCCGCAAGATCATGCTGGCCTCGAAAGTCGAGGACATGATCAACACCGTGGTGCGCCAGACCGCTTTCTTCAAATTCGAGCGCAATCTGCATGCCGCGCGCCGCGACGGCGAACTGACGCCGGATCGCATCGGCGAAATCTGGATGGGCGTGCAGGGCGAGAGCCTCGGCCCGGCGATCAAGCTCGACCCGGATTACAATTCATTCTGGTGCTACATCCCGCATTTCGTGCATTCGCCCTTCTATGTCTATGCCTATGCCTTCGGCGACTGCCTGGTGAATGCGCTCTATGCGCGCTACCAGGATGCCGAACAGGGCTTCCAGGAGAAGTATTTCACCATGCTGCGCGCCGGCGGCACGCTGCGGCACAAGGAGCTGCTCGAACCCTTCGGCCTCGACGCCTCCGATCCGGCCTTCTGGTCGAAGGGGCTTGGCGTGATCGAAGGCTTCATCGACGAGCTGGAGCAGCTTTCCTGATGGCAGATCAGGACAGCCCGTTCGGCCGTGTCCGCCGCTACGCCAAGGTCGGCGCGTCGGTCGGTGGGTTGGCCGCAAGGCTCGGCGCCGAGCGTGTGCTGGGCGTCAGGATGGATCGCGCCCAGCATGCGGCCGATCTGCGCACCGCATTGGGCGGGCTGAAGGGCCCGCTGATGAAGGTGGCGCAGATCATGTCCACCATCCCCGACGCGCTGCCCAAGGAATACGTGCAGGAACTGGCGCAGCTGCAGGCCAATGCGCCGGCGATGGGCCAGGCCTTCGTCAGGCGCCGCATGGTGGCCGAGCTCGGGCCGCAATGGCAGTCGAGGTTCAGCAGCTTCGACCTGACCGCGTCGGCTGCCGCCAGCCTCGGCCAGGTGCATCGCGCCACCGCCAAAGACGGCAGACAACTTGCCGTGAAGCTGCAGTATCCCGACATGGCCTCGGCGGTGGAGGCCGACCTGCGGCAGCTCAAGCTGATCTTCGGCATCTACCGTCGCTACGACGCCGCCATCGACACGCGTCATATCCACGACGAGATCGCGGCAAGGCTGCGTGAAGAACTCGACTACGAACTCGAAAGCCGCCATATGCGGCTCTACGGCGCGATGCTGGGTCAAGAAACCGGCGTGCATGTGCCCGAGGTGGTGCCCGATCTCACCACCAAACGCCTGCTGGCGATGACCTGGCTGGAGGGCCGCCGGCTGCTTGAGTTCAAGGATGCGCCGATCGAAACCCGCAACGCCATTGCACTCAATCTCTTCCGCGCCTGGTATGTGCCATTCTACTACTGCGGCGTGATCCACGGCGATCCGCATCTGGGCAATTACACGGTGCGTGACGATTTCGGCATCAACCTGCTGGATTTCGGCTGCGTGCGCATTTTCCCGTCGAAATTCGTCGGCGGCGTGATCGATCTCTATCGCGCCATCTCCACCAACGACCGCGCACTGGCCGTGCATGCCTACGAGACCTGGGGCTTCACGGGCTTAAGCAACGAGGTGATCGACACGCTCAACCTCTGGGCCGAATTCGTCTATGCCCCGCTGCTGGAAGATCGCCCGCGCCGGATCCAGGAAATGGAATCCTCAGGCGTCTATGGCCGCGAAGTGGCCGAGAAGGTGCATCATCAGCTCAAGTCGCTGGGCGGCGTCACGCCGCCGCGCGAATTCGTCTTCATGGACCGTGCAGCCATCGGCCTCGGCGGCGTGTTCCTGCACCTGGACGCCGAGATCAACTGGCACCGCCTGTTCCACGACCTGATCGAGGGTTTCGATGTGGCGGCACTGGAGAAGCGCCAGGCCGCGGCGCTGAAAGTCGCCGGACTGCAGTCGCCGTCTTAACTCTTGGCGTCCAGCACGCTGCGCAGCTTCTCGGCCAGTTCGGCGCGCCGGTAGGGCTTGCTGAGGAACTCGACTCCCGGCGGGATTTCCTCGCTGCCCTGCACCGAGCCCTTTGCGAAGCCTGATGTCAGCAGAATCCTGATTCCCGGCCGCTGGCCGCGCGCCAGCATCACCAGCTTGGCGCCGCTGATGCCGCCGGGCATCACCATGTCGCTGAAGACCAGATCGACAGTGGCCTCGTGCTTCAGGATGTTGAGCGCGACCTGGCCGTTATCGGCTTCCAGCGTCTGGTAGCCGAGCTGCTTGAGCTGCGTCACCACCACCTTGCGCACATCGGGATTGTCTTCCACCACCAGGACGCATTCACCGCCGCGCGGTTCGGGCTGTGCGGCTGCGGTGATCCGGTCGGCTTCGGCGGCGCTGTCGGGTGCGCGCGGCAGATACAGCCGCACGGTGGTGCCATGGCCGTGCTCGCTATAGATCTTGATATGGCCGCGCGACTGGCGGGCGAAACCATAGACCATGCTGAGGCCGAGCCCGGTGCCGGCACCGACCGGCTTGGTGGTGAAGAAAGGTTCGAAGGCGCGCGACAGCGTCTCGGGCGTCATGCCCATGCCGGTGTCGGACACGGCGGTCATCACATAATTTCCGGGCACCACTTCGGCATTGGCGCGGCAGTAATATTCATCGAGCATCACGTTTTCGGTTTCGATGGTCAGGCGGCCGCCGGCCGGCATGGCATCGCGTGCATTGATGGCGAGGTTGATCAGCGCAGCATCGAACTGCGACTGATCGGCGAAGGTATCCTCCAGATCGGCGGCGAACACCGTCTTGATCTCGATGGTTTCGCCCAGCGTGCGCCGCAGCAGGTCGATGGTGCCGGCGACGCGGCTGTTCAGGTCGAAACGTTCGGCTTTCAGCGACTGGCGGCGCGCAAAGGCGAGCAGCTGGCGGGTCAGCTCGGCGCCACGCAGCGCGGCATGCAGCGCACTCTCGGCATAATCCTTGGTTCTTTTGTCGACCAGCGTGTCGGCCATGATCATGTCGAGATTGCCGATCATCACGGCCAGCAGGTTGTTGAAATCATGCGCGATGCCGCCGGTAAGCTGGCCGACCGCATCCAGCCGCTGGGCGCGGCGCAGGCGCTCTTCCTGCGCGCTGTGCTCGGTCATGTCGCGGCCGATGAAGAAATACTGTCCTTCCGACTCCGACCACACGCCGGTCCAGACCAGCGGTACCGGATGCCCGTCCTTGTGCACATAGCGGCATTGGAAATTGCGCATCTGGTTGCCGCGCCGGGCGAGCCGCATTTCGTTGCGGGTGTTTTCCAGATCGTCGGCGAACAGGAAGTCGACGGCGTTGCGGCCATTCATCGCGGAATGCGGGCGACCGAGGATGGCCTGCGAACTGGGGCTGACGCGAACCAGGTTACCCTGGCGATCGACGACAAGGATCAGGTCGAGCGATGTTTCAAACAGCCGCTGGTTGATCGCGCCATCGACAGTCTGCGGTCTGGTGCTGGCCTGATCGGTGTCCATCTCGCCCGCTCGCATTGCGTCCGGCATCCTCTCCGGCCCCTATTGTTGACCTTTCCCGCGCACATTCAAACCGAAAAGCGGGGACGGTTTGAGTGCATACGATTTGAGGGCCGACAAAAGCGGAACTTTTCACGCATCTGCCGTGTTGCAGGGAGACTTGGCCTGAAGGATATCGCCATGCCGCCACAGACGCCATCCCGGCAGACGACACCGCAGCAGACACTGGACGCGGGTCACGAACCGCCGGCGTTTGAATCCGATCTCGACCGCCACCGCGCCAGTGTGGACGAAGTGTATGGCTCGCATGGCGTGCAGCCCGAGCCCGGCGAGACCGCCTTCCAGCCCGGCGCGGGCCGCGCCAGCCGGGGCCTGAGCCGGGTGGGAGTGCGCCGGCGCCGCTGACTTTCGCTTGATCGAGGGCTGAACCGGGCTTGCTGTCGCCGGATTTTGCGCGGAAAATACGCCGAAACCTCGAGGCGGGGCGCATGATCGGCAGTCTGTCGCTCTTCTCGCCGGGCTCGATCCAGAGTTACGGCGCATCTTCATCTGCAGTCGCCACGCCGCAGAGCATGGCCAATGACGGCAGTGCTGTTTGCGGTGCGCTTGATTGCGGCGAGCATGGTGCGCTCAATCGCGCCAATCTGCAGGCGCAGTTCCCGGGTCTCACGCTTGCTGCTGCGCAAGCCGCCCAGGCACAACAGCAGCAATCCGGCTTCGGCGCGCGTCGCCAGGGCAATACCAGTCAGGGCGGCCTTGCCACGGGCGGCGGCCGTCTGGCCGGGACCACGCTGCTCACGGCGCAGGAAGCCGGCCAGGGTCAGTCGTCGGGGGGACAGTCCTCGGGCACGGCGGCTGCCAGTGACCTGACCGAGGAAGAGCAGGCGCAGGTCGCCAAGCTCAAGCAGATCGATGCCAAGGTGCGCGCGCATGAACGCGCGCATGCGGCGGCTGGCGGCGCCCATGCCGGCGCGCCGAGCTACACCTATACCCGCGGGCCCGACGGCCAGATGTATGCCACGGCCGGCGAGGTCGCCATCGATCTCAGCGCCGAGAGCGATCCCGAGGCCACGCTGCAGAAGGCCACGCAGGTGGCCGCAGCTGCTTTGGCGCCGGCCGACCCCTCGGGGCAGGACCGCGCCGTGGCCGCTGCAGCTGCTCAGCTTCGGCTGGAGGCCCTGGCCCAGATCCGCGAAGAAAAGCGCGCCGAACAGCAGCAGCAGCAGGCCGAGGCCGCCGAGGCCAAGGCGGCGCGCGCCGAAGCCGGTGGGCAGGCACCCGTGCCAGGAGAGTCCGGCACCGCCCAGATCCAGACCACCCAGGCCCACCAGCAGATCGGCCGGCTGGTCGGTCTGGTCGCCTGAGCCCCACGCCCGGGCCCCTGTGTCCGGATTTAGCTGCTAAAACAGGCCCTTCCATCGTCACGGAAGCGGGCCGGACAGCCGGGCAGGGGTTGTGCCGGCTTTGGCCGGCAGCGTAATATCCCCGCCGATTCAACATTCAAACCGACCAGAGGGTATTATGGCCGAAGAACACAAGATGGGCAGCATGGACATCAGCCAGCACAAGGCGGGCTGGGAAGGCTTCATGAAGATGACGACCTGGGGCACCGTCTCGGTGATCGTCCTGCTGATCCTGATGGCGATCTTCGTCGTCTGACCCAGTTTTGACGGCGCCTCTTCGGCGCCGTCTTCGTTTTCTGAGTTGGGGGGAGTGATCATGAAAATCGGAATACCGAAGGAACGCCGCGCCGGCGAAAAGCGCGTTGCGGCTTCACCGGAAACGGTGAAGAAATTCGTCGGCCTTGGCTGCACGGTCGTGATCGAGACCGGCGCTGGCCTCGCCGCAGACATCCCCGACGACCAGTACACCGCCATGGGTGCGCAGATCGCGGCCGATGCCCGCGCCACCGTCGGCGATGCCGATATGGTGCTGAAGGTGCAGCGGCCGATGACGGCCGCCGAGGGCAACGACGAACTGGCGCTGCTCAAGAAGGGCGCGGTTCTTGTCTCAGCGCTGCAGCCGCTGCAGCAGCGCGAACAGGTCAAGGCCTATGCCGCCGCCGGCATCTCGGCCTATGCCATGGAACTGATGCCGCGCATCACCCGCGCTCAGTCGATGGACATCCTCTCCTCGCAGTCCAATCTCGCCGGCTACAAGTCGGTGCTCGATGCAGCCCAGCATTTCGGCCGCGCCTTCCCGATGATGATGACCTCGGCCGGTACGATTGCGCCGGCGCGCGTGTTCATCATGGGTGTCGGCGTCGCCGGCCTGCAGGCGATTGCGACGGCCAAGCGCCTCGGCGCGGTTGTCTCGGCCACCGACGTGCGCCCGGCCACCAAGGAACAGGTCGAAAGCCTCGGCGGCAAGTTCGTCTGGGTCGATGACGAAGAAGCCCGCGCCTCGCAGACCTCTGGCGGCTACGCCAAGGAAATGTCGGCCGAGTACAAGGCCAAGCAGGCCGCCCTCATTGCCGAGACGGTGAAGAAGCAGGACATCATCATCACCACCGCGCTGATCCCGGGCCGCGCCGCGCCTGTGCTGGTCACCGAGGAAATGGTGAAGACCATGCGTCCCGGTTCGGTGATCATCGATCTGGCCGTCGAGTCCGGCGGCAATTGCCCGCTGTCGAAGGTCGACGAGGTGGTGAATGTGAACGGCGTGAAGGTGGTGGGTTACAGCAACTATCCCAGCCGCGTGCCGGTCGATGCCTCGAATCTCTATGCCAAGAACCTGTGGAACTTCCTGTCGCCGCATTGGGACAAGGATGGCAAGACCTTCAAGTTCAACCTGGAAGACGAAACCGTGACGGGCACCTGTGTGGTGCGCGACGGCCAGGTGGTTCATCCGCAGCTGAAAGAGGGGAATTGATCATGGGTGAGATTTACTCCTTTTTCTCGCTGCTCACGGTCTTCGCGCTGGCCTGCTTCGTCGGCTATTACGTGGTCTGGAGCGTGACGCCGGCGCTGCATACGCCGCTGATGAGCGTCACCAATGCGATCTCCTCGGTCATCATCGTCGGCGCGCTGATCGCCGCCGGCGCCTCGGCCGTATTCGATGCGTCCAAGATCTTCGGTCTGCTCGCCATTGCGCTGGCTGCCGTGAATATCTTCGGCGGCTTCCTCGTCACGCAGCGCATGCTGGCGATGTACAAGAAAAAAGAAAAGAAGTGAGGGCCGCGCCATGTCGCTCCAACTGACCGCGCTGCTCTATCTCATCAGCTCGATTCTCTTCATCCTCGCGCTGCGCGGGCTTTCCTCGCCGGAAACCAGCCGCAAGGGCAACACCTACGGCATGGTCGGCATGGGCATTGCCGTGCTGACCACCATTGCCAATCTCGGCGATCTGTCGGGCTCCATCGTCTGGGTGCTCGTCGCGCTGGTGATCGGCGGTGGCGTCGGCACCGTGCTGGCCCGTCGCATCCAGATGACGGCGATGCCGCAGCTGGTGGCCGCGATGCACAGCCTCGTCGGCCTCGCGGCCGTGCTGGTGGCGGCCGCCGCCTTCTACAACCCGGCGCCCTACGGCATCCTCAATGCCGCCGGCCAGATCACGGTGGCCGCGCGTATCGAGATGGCGCTCGGTGTTATCATCGGCATCATCACCTTCTCGGGTTCGCTGGTGGCCTTTGCCAAGCTGCAGGGCCTGGTCTCGGGCAGTCCGGTGATCTTCAAGGGCCAGCATCTGGTCAATGCCGCGATCGGCCTGGCCATCCTGGCCCTGACCGTGGCCTTCTGCATGAACCCGAGCCGCGAACTGTTCTGGGCCGTCACCATCCTGGCGCTGATCGTCGGCTTCACCATCATCATCCCGATCGGCGGCGCCGACATGCCCGTCGTTGTCTCGATGCTGAACAGCTATTCGGGCTGGGCTGCGGCCGGTATCGGTTTCACGCTGCAGAACCCGGCGCTGATCGTTACCGGTGCGCTGGTCGGCTCCTCGGGCGCGATCCTGTCCTACATCATGTGCAAGGGCATGAACCGCTCACTGTTCAACGTCATCCTCGGCGGCTTCGGTGGCGACACCTCGGCGGCTGCCGGCGGCGAGAAGGTCGACCGCGCCTACAAGAAGGGCTCGGCCGACGACGCCGCCTTCATCATGAAGAATGCGGGCAAGGTCATCATCGTGCCGGGCTACGGCATGGCGGTGTCGCAGGCCCAGCATGCCTTGCGCGAAATGGGCGACAAGCTGAAGGAAGAGGGCGTGGAAGTGAAATACGCCATCCATCCGGTGGCCGGCCGCATGCCGGGCCATATGAACGTGCTGCTGGCCGAAGCCAATGTGTCCTATGACGAGGTGTTCGAGCTGGAGGAGATCAACTCCGAATTCCAGACCGCCGACGTCGCCTTCGTGATCGGCGCCAATGACGTGACCAATCCGGCCGCGCGCGACGACCCCAAGAGCCCGATCTACGGCATGCCGATTCTCGACGTCGACAAGGCCAAGACCGTGCTGTTCGTGAAGCGCTCGATGGCCTCTGGTTACGCCGGTATCGACAACGAGCTGTTCTACAAGGACAACACGATGATGTTATTGGCCGACGCCAAGAAGATGGTCGAGGACATCGTGAAGGGGTTATAGCCCTTCCAAACATTTGTCCTGACGCGACGAAATTGTACTGAGCCAATCCAGCGGCCCGGGCCACCAGTCCGGGCCGTTTCTTATTTGGAACGGCTATAAAACATAGTCCTTTGCATACATATGAATCGTGCTAAACAGGCGCCCGCTTCGAGACCCCCGCCTATTTTGGCCGCCCGCCATGTCGACCGCCTACAGCCAGCGCCAGCCGCTTTCCTCCCGTGATCCTCTGATCTGGGATCCGGCAGCTATTGCCGCGGATATCGTCGATCTGGCGCATCGCGATCTGGAAAACGCCAACTTCGAAGGCCGCGCCATGGCGCGCGCCAAACTGGCCGGCAGCAATCTGCGCGCCGCGCGGTTCGGGCGCGCCGACCTGGCCGAAGCCGATCTGTTCGGGGCCGATCTGGCCCGTGCCGACCTGCAGCAGGCCAACCTGACCCGCGCCATCCTGCGCGGCACCAACCTGCGCGGCGCCAATCTGAACAACGCGATCCTGGTCGAGGCCGATTTTCGCGGCGGCGTGATGATGCGCCCCAATGCCGATACCCATGCGCAGCCGCGCGCCGGCACCGATATGTCCGATCTCAGCAACTGCCTGCTGGACTATGCCACGGCCTCGCGTGCGCAGTTCTCCGGCGTCGATCTGAGCGGCGCCTCGCTGGTCGGCGCGGATTTGTCCGGCGCGAATTTCTTCGGCAGCAGTTTGCGCGGCGCCGATCTCTCTTACGCCAACCTGAGCGGCGCGAATTTAAGCGACTCCCGCCTGATCGGCACGCGACTGACCGGCGCGAATTTGAGCGGTGCGCAGATCGTCAATGCCACGGTGGAGAATGTGAGCGCCTACGGCGCTGACTTCTCCGGCGCGACCCTGCGTGGCGTCGATGCGGCGGGTTTCAGCAAGGCCGCGCCGCCGCTGGTGACAGTTGCCGATTTCACCACCGACCTGCTGGGCGCGATCGCCCAGCATCGCGCCTGGATGCAGTCCGATGGCGTCGCCGGTCGCCAGCTCAATCTGGCCGGTCAGCGGCTGCCGTATCACGATTTCTCCGGCCTTGAACTGGATGGTGCCGAGTTCGCCGGCTGCGACCTGCGCGGCTGCAGCTTCGCGCGTGCCAGCCTGCTGCTGGCCAGCTTTGCCCGCGCCAACCTGACCGGCGCGAATTTCCAGGCGGCGCGGATCGCCGGCGTGCGCTTCAACGAGGCTGACCTGCGCTGGGCCGACCTGCAGCAGGCCGTGCCGGGCCAGTTGCCGATCTATCTCGGCAACGGAGGGTTCAGCGGCCGGCATCTCGCCACTGATTTCACGGCAGCAAAACTTGAGTCGGCCAAACTCGACGGCTTCGACCTCGCCGCCTGCCGGCGCTAGTCTTTCTGTAAATCGCCGTGCTGCAGCCCGCAGTAATAGGGCTCGCCCTGTTCGGCAAAGGCATTCAGCTTCGCATTGTAGCAGCGATGCTCGAAACCGTGCTTGTCGGTGATCGTCATCAGCGCCGGCACATGGCGGCCCTCTGCGTCGCGCGGACCGGTCAGGTAAAACGCCACGCGGTTGATGCGATAGCCCAGCACGCTTAAAGTCTTCAGCGCGGCCAGCCGCTCGCTCACGGCCAGCAGGAAGGTTTCGGCATTGGCGTGGTTCTGCCCCAGCCCCAGCGGCCGCTGGAAATCACCCACCAGCATCTGGTCGGGCAGAGCCGTGCCGATCAGGCGCGCCACCTGGATCGTCACGTCGCCGACGATGAAGGCGCCGGCATCGCTGCCGTTCTTGCGTGGCTGGTGGTAGACGAAATGGCTGCCGATGCTCAGGCACAGCCGCAGCACCGGCACGGCCTCACTATGCGTCGAGGTGCGCTTCAGTGCCGAGAACACGATCTGGAAAATGGCGACGGCGCAGAAGAAGTCGATATCGGCCCGCAGCCCTGAACGCTCGTTCCAGACATAAAAGCCGTCGCCCGTCGTGGTGCGGCCAAACGTCACCGCCAACCCTTGAGCGCGCGCCATCTCCTCGGCGAGGTTGAGCGAGAATTCCAGCGTGGTGAGCTGCGCGGCCTGCGCCTCCGGCTCGGCCTTGGAGAAGCCGACGATGTCGATCAGCAGCACGGCGCGGTGCAGCACCTTGCGCACGGTGAACAGGCGGAAGACCCGCTCGACCAGGGCCGGCGGGATGTCGCCGGCGGCTTCGCCGATGCGCTGTTCCAGCCGCAGCTCGACCGGCTGCACGTCCAGCAGGCGGGCGGCGTCGTCCAGCGCCGCGCCCTCCATCAGGGTTCCCTCGCTGAATACGGGAAGATGACGGCCGTGGTCGGCGAACAGCCGTACTTTCGGCAGGGTGATCACCTCGATGCCGTTCCGGCTGGGGCGCCAGCCGACCAGGGCATTGCTGCCGAACCGCCAAAGGTCGAAGAAGATCGCATGCAGCCGCTGCTGCAGGACGGCCTCTTCGTGGGAAATATGGCGGTTATCGGCGATCATTGCGGGGATGGGTCCGGCGCGGGGCGGCCGGGCTGTGTACCGCCGGCGCGGGCGGGAATCAACGACAAAACCGCAACTTTAGCGTCGCGGCCCGGGAACTTCCGGGCCGGTTTTCGCGTTTTTGTTGGTCGACTTATGCCAGGGCGGGGAGGAGTTCGGTCCTCGGCCTTGCAGGAATGAGAAAACCCCCTATTTTAGGGCGGTCATTCTACTACGGACTACCGGCCTGTTACCCCTTCGTTCGAGCTTTCGTTTCGGATGGGCGTCCAGACCTTCTAGCCCTGGACAAGTCTGATGCGCCGTACATGAGTGCGTCGCCGCTACATCTGAGACGAAGGAATACCCACATGGCCACTGGCACTGTGAAATGGTTTAACGGCACCAAGGGTTACGGCTTCATTCAGCCGGAAGCAGGCGGCGCGGACGTGTTCGTGCATATCTCTGCGGTTGAGCGCGCTGGCCTCAGCAGCCTCAACGAAGGTCAGAAGGTCGCTTACGAGATCCAGAACGACCCGAAGCGCGGCAAGAGCTCGGCGGTCAATCTCAAGGCCATGTAAGGCTTTCAGCCGAAGCATTTCGGGGGGCGTCCGGCAGCGGGCGCCCCTTCGTTTTTATTATAATCCCGATTTCCGGGTCAGGAGGGTGTGATGGCGTTCAAGCCGAATTACGGCCAGCAGCGCGCAGATCGCAATCGCGCCAAGGAACAGAAGAAGCAGGAAAAGCTGGAGCGCCGGCAGGAAGAAGCCGAGCGCCGCAAGGCGGCCGGCCTGCCGCCCGAGGATGAGGCGACGCCGTCGGACGGCGACAAGCCCGATCAGGACTGATCTGTTTTACATCCCCGGAGTTCGCCGTCATGGCCAAGAAAAAGTTCAATCCCAATTCCGCGTTTGCGGTCTTCAACGTCACCTACCAGGATGGCGCGCAGACCTCGAACCGCAAGGTGCCGATCGACAAGTTCGGCCAGTTCGATGAAGAGGAAGACGTGGCCCGCGCCTTCATCGAGGCGCAGGACCGCGAGATCGCCGACAAGTCGGGCCGCCCGCGCGGCCCGATCAAGGCCATTGAAAGAGTCGGCTGAACTAGCCGCGCTTCAGCTTCTCCAGCATCACATGCAGCGCCTGCAGGAAGGCCGAGCGGTCTTTCTGTGAAAACGGCCGCGGTCCGCCGCCGAAACTTTCGGTCGGATTGGCCGCGCGCAGGTCGCTCATCAGGTTGCGCGACGCCAGGTCCATGCCGATCGAGGCCTCGCTGAATTCGCGGCCCGTGGCGCTGAGCACTTTCGCGCCCGTCTTCACGCAGCGCGCCGCCAGCGGCACATCGGATGTCACCACCACATCGCCGGTGGCCGCCGTCTCGGCGATCCAGTCATCGGCCTTGTCCAGCCCCTCGGCCACCACCTGCAGCCGCAGCCAGGGCAGGTTGCGCGGCACGTTCAGCCAGCTGTTGGCCACCACCACCACGGCCACGCCATGGCGCTCGGCCACGCGGTAGACCTCGTCCTTGACGGGGCAGGCATCGGCATCCACATAGATCGTCGTCATGGCTGAATTTATGCCATGCCGTGCTAGGATCGCGCCATGAGCAAGGCCTTCACCAAAGAGAGCGATGCACCCGAGATCGACGAGGATCTCGAGGATGTCGCGCCGCCGATCCCGGCCGGGGCGAAGAACTACATCACGCCGGCCGGCCTGCGCCGCCTGCAGGACGAGCTGCGCCAGCTGAAATCGGTCGAGCGGCCCAAGGTGGTCGACATCGTCTCCTGGGCTGCCGGCAACGGCGACCGGTCCGAGAATGGCGACTATCTCTATGGCAAGAAGCGCCTGCGCGAGATCGACCGCCGCATCCGCTTCCTGCTCAAGCGGCTGGAAATCGCCGAGCCGGTCGATCCCAAGCTGCAGAAGAACCGCGAGCAGGTCTTCTTCGGCGCCACCGTGACCTATGAGCATAACGGCACCGAGCGCAGGGTGCGCATTGTCGGCATCGACGAGGCGCGGCTGGAAAACGGCGAGGTGAGCTGGATTGCGCCCATCGCGCGTGCGCTGATGAAGGCGCGCGCGGGCGATGTGGTGGAGCTGCGCACGCCGCATGGGCCGGAGCAGATCGAGGTGCTGGAGATCACCTATCAGGATGGAGATGACGCCACATGATGAAGGCGATTCCGGTCAAGGTGGCGGAGATCTACGTGCCGTCGAAATTCAAGGGCCAGCTGGATGCGGCGAAGGTGGCGGCGCTGGCTGACGAGATCGTCGGCGATGGCGAGCTGAAGGTGCCGATCCAGGTGCGCCGCGACGAGACGCAGAAACGCTACGTGCTGATCGCCGGCCTGCACCGGCTGGAAGCGATGCGCGCGCTCGGCGAGGCGACGATTGCCTGCTACATCGTGGCGGCGCGGAAGTTTTGACCGCCTATGACGCGATCATCCTCGGTGCCGGCGGCGCCGGGCTGTTCTGCGCCGGCATCGCCGCGCAGCGCGGCCGCCGCGTGCTGGTGCTGGACCATGCCGCCGCGCCCGGCGAGAAGATCCGCATTTCGGGCGGCGGACGCTGCAATTTCACCAATCTCCACGCTTCGCCGGCCGATTTCCTCTCCGACAATCCGCATTTCGCCAAATCGGCGCTGAAACGCTACACGCAGCACGACTTCATCGCGCTGGTCGAGAAACACGGCATTGCCTGGCATGAGAAGACCCTCGGCCAGCTGTTCTGCGACGGCTCCTCGCGGCAGATCATCCAGCTGCTGCTGGACGAGGCACGCGACGCGGATATTCGACTCTCATCACCCATCACCTCGATCGACAAGACCGGGAGCGGCTTCCGCGTCGGCACCGGCAGCGGCGTGTTCGAGGCGGCGAGACTGGTGCTGGCCACCGGCGGGCCGAGCATTCCGAAAATGGGCGCCACCGGCTTTGCCTATGACGTGGCGCAGCAGTTCGGCCTGAACGTGATCGCGCCCAGGCCGGCGCTGGCGCCGCTGACCTTTTCCGGCGTCGATGCCGCGCGCTGGGACGGCATGGCCGGCGTCGCCGTGCCCGATGCGGTCGCCAGTATCGGCAAGCGCAGATTCCGCGAGGCCGTGCTGTTCACCCATCGCGGCCTCAGCGGCCCGGCGATTCTGCAGATCTCAAGCTACTGGGAACAGGCCAGACGAGATGAAGCGGGCAGGGTGCAGCCGGTCACGCTCGATCTCTGCCCGGACGTGGACCTTTTCGCGGAGCTGAAAGCCGCGCGCAGCACGGCGCCGAAGCAGGAGCTGGCCACGCAGCTGGAAAAGCATCTGCCGGCGCGGCTGGCCAGGCGTATCGTCGAGCTGTCCAACGCGCCGGGCCGGATCGCGGATTTGAGCGATGCCCGGCTGCAGGCGGTGGCGGCACTGGCCAAGACCTGGCAGGTCACGCCGGCCGGCAGCGAAGGTTACGCCAAGGCCGAGGTCACGCTGGGCGGCATCGACACGGCAGCGCTGTCGTCGCAGAGCATGGAGGCCAGGGCCGTGCCCGGCCTGCATGTGATCGGCGAGGCGGTGGATGTCACCGGCCATCTCGGCGGCTTCAATTTCCAGTGGGCCTGGTCGTCCGGATTCGCCTGTGGCCAGGCGCTGTAAGGGGGCGCCGCCCGCCAGACACAGTCTGGTCACAGCGGTCGTGCGGATTTAGTCGTTGCTGCTGGCGTTGGTGTCGATCACGCCGAAGGTCTTCGACTTCTGGGTCCGCTCGGCCAGATCGAAGCCTTCCGCCGCCAGCCCGCGGCGCAGCAGCTCGCGCACGGCCGCCGCCCGGCTCGGCATCTGGCGCTTGAAACGCCAGTCATCCAGAGCGGTTAGCTCTTCCTGGGTCAGCATGATCTGGAGCCTTTCGCCCCTCGCCTGGCTGTCACTCATGGTCGCTCTCGCGTGGATCAGGTTTATGAGTAAATAATGCTTTATGAGTAAGTTTTCAAGGCCAAGCTCGGCCAGTTTTTGAGCCAGTTGCCCAAAATGGGCAAACTGCACCCATGGCTCAGTTTAAGTTATTAATAACATTAAGATATTTCCGGCTGTCCGGTTAAAATCGGGGTCAAGGAGATGGCCATGTCCCATCCGGATCACCCCACCAGGTTGCAGTCGCCCCCCGACACGGATACCCCGGCCAGAACCCGGGGCCTCATCGACCGCGACAGTTTCCTCAAGCTTGAGCCCGGCGCGCAGGAAACCCTGCTCCGCCAGACCCTGCTGCTCTATCTCACGGCGCTGGAACTGGCCGGCCTGAATGCCAGCGACTGGGAGTCGGCGGCCTTCACGGCGGCGGTCGACCATCTGGCCGCCCGGGCGCCGCTGCATGCCTATCACGAGATCGAGCGCATGCTGACGCCGCCGGACCGGCGGCCGGCGACGCGCAACACGGCGGGCCTGACCGCGATCCTGCGCGTGGAGACGAGCGAGGCCAGCGCGCTGCCGCAGCGGCTCGACCGCAACGGCATGCGCCGCCGCCTGCTGCAGCTCAGCGCGATCCAGTTGCCGATTGACATGGCGGATGCGCGGCGCAGCGTGATCGCCCGCAGCCGCCGCAAGCTGCAGCCGGCCATGGCGCAGTCCGAAGGCGACGAAGCCGGCGATTAAAGGCTGAACGCGTCATGCCCGCGCAGGCGGGCATCCAGCTTTCCCATAAGCCGTCATCCTCGGGCCAATACGTCATCCTCGGGCTTGACCCGAGGATCTCATGCAGACTGGCGAAAGGTCCTCGGATCAAGTCCGAGGACGACGTATGGTCATTGCGCCGCCTCGGCCGCGCGCTGCTTCGCCAGTTCGGCATCCAGGCTGCCGGGCGTGACTTCCGGCACGATCTGCCGGCTCTCGAAAATCTCCACGCTGGCGAAGATGCCCTGCGCGAAATAGGGATCGCGCGCCATATGCGCGTCCAGCGCCTTGCGGTCGGGCAGGTCCAGCACCATCAGGCTGCCCACCACCTTGCCACCTTCGTCCAGCATCGGCCCGCCATAGAGGAACACCTCGCGGCAGGTGGCGACGAACGCCAGATGCGCGCCGCGATGCCGGGCACGCAGCGGGCTGTTCGGTTTGTCTTTGGCGTAGATGATGAAGGGCATGGGGGATTCCGGAGAAGTAGAGGTGGGTGACTGGTATAATCCAGACTTGCAGATCAGAATGATGGCGTAAACCGGGGGCGATGAAGGATATGGAAGGAGCGTGACGTGAGCGTGGGGGGATATGTGGGGGCCGCTGTCTTCATCCTGCTCCCGTCTATTATTGTCTATCTCATACTGTTCTTCCTGTATCGCCGGCTGTTGCGGCGGCCGGTAAGCCGGCGGCGGCGTTTCTTCGCCATCGCCATCGCCCTGCTGTTGCTCGCCGCTGTCTACGGTGGACCCATCTATGATTTTGTCTCACGTGGTCCCTGGCTCATCGCCGAAACCAAGCGTGGCGATCCTGTGAAGCTGGCTGACGGTCAGCCGGTGTATCTGCCCTATTCGAAATACTGCACACGGGATTGCGCCAAGCTGCTGCTGAGCGGGCGAGTCTCCGCTGTCTATACGCCGGCTGCCCTGAGTAATGAGCCGCGTTTTCCCTGGGTCTCTTTTAAAGACGAGCCATCGCCGGCCGATGCCCCTGTGATGGAATGGCGGCTGACCAACCGGCCGGGTGCCTGCGACGACATGCAGATACAGGAAAACATGGTGGAGCATACTCGCTATCGCGCGCTGCTGGCGCAGGGCTACTGCTTCACCGGCACACGGTTAGAGCGGCCGGCGGACGGGATCGAAATCTGGCAAAGGGTCTGGATGGAAGACAAAGACCCGCGCCGTCGTGTCTGGCAGATTTCGCGGATTGCCGGTGGGGAGCGCGAAGTTCTGTTGCGTCAG
Source organism: Ferrovibrio terrae (assembly GCF_007197755.1). Lineage (NCBI taxonomy): Bacteria > Pseudomonadati > Pseudomonadota > Alphaproteobacteria > Rhodospirillales > Rhodospirillaceae > Ferrovibrio > Ferrovibrio terrae. The sequence continues at coordinate 4,244,750 of NZ_CP041636.1, read as the reverse complement.
CCCGTCTGGCGGGTCGCGTTGCCAACTTTCCCGCCCGTCTTTGCCTTCAAGATTTACTACGTGCCAGTTGGGATTGGAGCTTTCACCATCCCGATCGCCATCAGTTCGGACGATTTCGGCACGGCCGTCAGCCTACTCACGGATCTTCCGCTGCCGAAACAGGCCTCGCTCACCGATGGCGACAAGCTCGGCCCTTTGCTGATCGATGAGCCGGAAACCGTGGCGCGGGCAGCACTCCAGTCGCCCTCCGTTTACATGCAGCGCTCCGGCGTAGCGCTGATCTGCCTGATGCACCAGACTCAGCCAGATATTTATCCTGCCCGCTTCCAGGTTGAACTCAAAACCCTGCATGAAACGGCAAAAGATTACCGGCTGCGTATGGATGCCGGCAGCGTGCTGAGAACGCGGCCGAAGTTCATCCAGTGTGCGATGGTGTAGCGATTGGTCCAATGCTCGGCGAGTCAGGCTTGACCTTGCCGGCCAAGGCATCAAGACTGGCAAATAGTGGCCCCGATTGGGTGCTCCAAAACAAGGAAACGCCCGGCCATGTCGGCCCAAGATCAAAAACCGGTCACCGAAGGTGCGCCCTTCGATTACATCATTGTCGGCGGCGGAACGGCCGGCCTGCTGCTCGCCAACCGGCTGTCGCGCAATCCGCGCACCAAGGTGCTGGTGATCGAGGCCGGTGGCCGCGACAACTGGATCTGGCATCACATCCCCATCGGCTACCTTTTCGCCATCGGAAATCCGCGCGCCGACTGGTGCTACAGGACCGAGCCGGTGCCGGGGCTGAACAACCGCAGCATAGGCTATGCGCGCGGCAAGGTGATCGGCGGCTGCACGGCCATCAATGCGATGGTCTACATGCGCGGCCAGGTGCAGGATTACGACACCTGGGCGCAGATGGGCCTCAGCGGCTGGGGCTGGGACGATGTGCTGCCCTATTTCCTCAAGCATGAGGATCACGAAGCGGGCAAGTCGGAGATGCATAACTCGGGCGGCGAATGGCGCGTGGAAAACGCGCGCGTGCGCTGGCCGCTGATCGAGGCGGTGGCCGAGGCCGGCACGCAGATCGGCATTCCGCGCGTGTCGGATTTCAATCTCGGCACCAACGAGGGCTCGGGCTACTTCCAGGTCAACCAGAAGAAAGGCATGCGCTGGTCCACCAACGCCGCCTTCCTCCGCCCGGTGATCGACCAGCGCAACAATATCGCCCTGCTGCTGAAGGCGCATGTCGAGACAATCGAATTCGACACTTCGACAGACAACGGCCGCCCGCGCGCCACTTCGGTGATCGTGTCCGATGATTTCGAGCGCAAGCGCTTTGTCGCGCGCAAGGAGATCATTCTCTCGGCCGGCGCGATCAACTCGCCGCAGATTCTCCAGCTCAGCGGCATCGGGCCGGGCGAGCTGCTGAAACAGCACGGTATCGACGTGGTGCATCATGCGCCCGGCGTGGGCGAGAACCTGCAGGACCATCTGCAGCTGCGCACCATCTACAAGGTGAAGGGGCTGAAAACCATCAACGAGACGGGCTGGTTCGGCAAGGGCCTGATGGGGCTCGACTACATGCTGCGCCGGCGCGGCCCGCTCACCATGGCGCCCAGCACCTTCGGGATGTTCACGCGCTCCAGCCCTGACCATGCGACGCCGAATGTCGAATACCATATCCAGCCGCTGTCGCTCGATGCCTTTGGCTCGCCGCTGCACAGCTTCCCGGCCTTCACGGCGTCGGTCTGCAACCTGCGGCCGACCAGCCGCGGCCATGTCCGCATCAAGTCGCGCGATCCGCATGCGGCGCCGGCGATCCAGCCGAACTATCTCAGCACCGAAGACGATATCCGCGTGGCGGTGGACAGCCTGAAGCTGACGCGCCGCCTGGTCGCGGCGCCGGCCCTGGCGAAATACCAGCCGGAGGAATACCTGCCGGGCGCGGAGATCAACACCGAAGAGGATATGCGCGTGGCCGCCGGCCAGATCGGCGCCACGATTTTCCACCCGGTCGCCACCGCGAAAATGGGCGTCGACAGCGATCCGATGGCGGTGCTGGACGGGCGGTTGCGGGTCCGTGGCGTGGATGGCCTGCGCGTGATCGACGCCTCGGCGATGCCGCTGATCACCTCGGGCAATACCGCGTCGCCGACGCTGATGATCGCCGAGAAGGGCGCCGAGTTCATCCTGCAGGATAATAAGGGGTAGGAAAAACCAGTCGTCGTCCTCGGCCTTGAGCCGAGGAGCTCAGGCAGGATTGAGAGAGATCCTCGGGTCAAGCCCGAGGATGACTCTCACGGGAGGGGCCGAGGTCGACGGAGTGGCTCACCCACGGCCATGACGGGAGAGTGGAATGCCCATGTATGCTACGCCGTCAGGAAATGCGCCACGTTGAGGATTTTCGCCACGCCGCCATGCGTGGCGGATGCGTCTCCGAAGGGCAGCAGCAGGCGGCGATAGCGGCGATAGTCGCGGTTCATCCAGAACAGCGAACGCTCCACATAATGTGGCTGGCCGCTGCGTGAAACGAAATCGTATTCCGGCTGGATGCGCGCATTCTCGGCGCCGTGAAATTCCTCCATCCACTGGCCGGTGAATTCATGGCCATGCACCTCCACCATCCCGGTGCCGGCGAGGCGGCAGCGATAGCGCAAGCCGCCATCGGGCTGATGCAGCACCGCCCACAGCACCACATGCGGCAGCAGGTCAGGAATGGCCAGCGGATCGATCTCCGTCCGGTCCGGCAGGGTCAGGCCCTGGGCGGCCCCACGCTGTCGCGGCAGGCTTTGCCACCAGGTGTGCGCGCGCAGCAGCGGCGCATCGCGCAGCCGCGACATGTCGGCGCCGGCGCGAATGGCGCCAGTGTCGGCGCCAGGATGGGACTCGGAAGGCGGGGGCTGGATCATCGGGGCGGAGTGCGGGGAACGATGTCGCATCATGCCGCAGGGCACCGGCGCGGCGGCATTAATTCACGGTAATCATCCCGCCTGCCACGAGGCGGCCGCCTCACTCGCCGATGAAGCTGATCACGCTGAAGATCAGCGCCACGCGGTCGGGGGCGTTGCGCAAGGCGGGCGTGTCGCTGCGGCCCGCCGCGGCGCGATGCGTGAACGGCAGCATCAGGCGCAGATAGCGGTAGAAGGGCTTGTCGGCCCAGCTCATGCGGTGCTCGCTGCAGAGCGGACGGCGCAGGCGCACCACCGCATCGTATTCCACCTGCATCGCCACGCTCTCGTCGCGATACTGTTCATGCAGCCACTGGCCGCGCGCCTCGCGGCCGTAGAAATCGTTCAGCATCGTGCCGGCCAGGCGGCAGCGATACAGCAGGCGGCCCGGTGCGGTAGCGGTCCCCTCCGCAGCCGGCAGCACATCCCACAGGATCGCCCAGGCCAGCAGGTCGGGAATCTGGGTCGGGTCGAGACGGATGCGGTCGGGGATGAGGGCGGAATCCTCCTGCAGGCCCTGCCACCAGGCCAGCGCCCGGGTCAGGCGCGGATCGCTCACGCGTGACAGATCGGCAGCGCGGCGCAGTGCGTCAGACAGCCCGGGCGGCAGGCCGTCCGGCTGTGGGCCGGCCGCAGCAAGGCCTGCTGTTTTATGCACGTCGCCGGTCATGCGGGATCGCGTCCTCCGTTTCCCACTGATCTTGCGGGGAAACCGCGCAATCCGGAAGGGCTTTCGTCCTGTGCGGGAGGAAATGTCTGCACCATTCTCGTCACCACGCGGAACTTGAAATCCGGTCGTCGTGTTCCATATACGTTCTGGTAGTGCGGCCCCCGCGGATCAGCAGGCTGCAGGCGAACGAACCGCCGCGAACGCCCACGAACCGCCACGAACGCCAGCGAACCCCCACGAACGCTGGCGAACCCGGGCGAAGCGCCACGAACACCCGCGAACCGCTGCGAGCCGACATGCAAACGGCGGCCGGATGATCCGGCCGCCGTCAGGTATACCAAAAATGAGGTAAGGCTTAGCGGATACCGGCCGCCCGCACGATGCCGTCGGTGATCATCTTGGCGGCCTCGTCGGGGCCGACCCAGCCGGCCGACTTCACGAACTTGCCCTTTTCCAGGTCCTTGTAGTGGACGAAGAAATGCTCGATCTGCTCGATCAGGCTGGCCGGCAGGTCCTTGTAGGTCGCCACGTTGGTGTAGAAGGGATGCAGCTTGTCGACCGGCACGGCGATGATCTTCTCGTCGCCGCCGGCCTCGTCTTCCATCTTCAGCGCGCCGATCGGGCGCGAGCGGATCACGGCGCCGGGCACCACCGGCACATGGCTCACCACCATGATGTCGCAGGGGTCGCCGTCATTGCTCAGCGTATGCGGGATGAAGCCGTAATTCGCCGGGTAGAACATGGCGGTGTGCAGGAAACGGTCGACGAACAGCGCGCCGGAATCCTTGTCCAGCTCGTATTTCACCGGCACGCCGCCGGCCGGGATCTCGATCACGGCGTTGATGTCATAGGGCGGGCTCTTACCCACCGCAATGCGGGCGATATCCATTTGGGCGGTCCTTTGGACTCATGGGGGATGCAATAAGGCGGGCCCCTTTTCGCAAATGCAGCAAAAAACGCAACCGCTTGATCCCTAATATTTTCGTCGCATTTGCGGGCAAAGTCTTTAATTCAAAAGAAACGGCCGGTGACTAATATGGGGCGGAATTCAGCGGGGTGGGTATGCATCGGGAACGCAACGTCAAGATCGTCGCCACGCTGGGGCCGGCGTCCAGTACACCGGATCGCATCCGGGCGCTCGTCGAGGCCGGTGCCGACGTCTTCCGCCTCAATTTCAGCCATGGCAGCCATGACGATCACCTGGTCCGCATCCATGCCGTGCGCGCGCTGGAACAGGAGACCGGCCGGCCGATCGGGCTGCTGGCCGATCTGCAGGGCCCCAAGCTGCGCATCGGCGCTTTCAGGGATGGCGCCGTCGATCTCCTGCCGGGCCAGAATTTCCGTCTCGATATCGAAGGCACGCCGGGCGATGCCACCGGCGTGACGCTGCCGCATGCGGAAGTGCTGGCCAGCCTCAAGCCCGACACAGACCTGCTGCTGGATGACGGCAAGATCCGCCTGCGCGTCAAAGACGTCCATTCCGGCTGGGCGATGACCGAGGTGATGGTCGGCGGCCGGCTGTCGGATCGCAAGGGCGTCAACCTGCCCGATACGGTCGTGCCGCTGTCGGCGCTGACACCGAAGGATCGCGCCGACCTCGCCTTTGCGCTCGCGCATGGCGTCGACTGGGTGGCGCTGAGCTTCGTGCAGCGGCCAGACGATCTGCGCGAGGCGCGCGAGCTCATTCAGGGCCGCGCCGCGCTGCTGGCCAAGATCGAGAAGCCCTCGGCGGTGGATTGCCTGGATGAAATCGTCCTGCTCTGCGATGCGCTGATGGTGGCGCGCGGCGATCTCGGCGTCGAAATGCCGCTGCAGGCGGTGCCCGGACTGCAGAAGCGCATCGTCCGCACCGCGCGGCGCGCCGGCAAGCCCGTCGTGGTCGCGACCCAGATGCTGGAAAGCATGATCAAGGCGCCGGTGCCGACGCGCGCCGAAGTCTCCGATGTCGCGACAGCTGTTTATGACGGCGCCGATGCCATCATGCTGTCGGCGGAGTCCGCGTCCGGCGATTATCCGGTCGAATCCGTGCGCACCATGGACCAGATCGCGCGCCAGGTGGAACGCGACCCGCTCTATCGCGGCATCATGGATGCCGAACACAACAATCCGGAAAGCACCGCGTCGGACGCCATCACGGCGGCGGCGCGACAGGTGGCGGAAACCATCAACGCCGCCGCCATCGTCACCTATACGATGTCCGGCTCGACCGCATTGCGTGCGGCGCGTGAACGGCCGCGTTCGCCGATCCTGTGCCTCACCCCGCTGGTCGATACGGCGCGGCGGCTGACGCTCGCCTGGGGCGTCAATACCGTGGTGGCGCCGGACGCGATCAACTTCGCCGACATGATCGCCAAGGCGACCGCGCTGGCGCGCGCCAGCGGCCTGGCCAAGCCGGGCGATAACCTGGTGGTCACCGCCGGTGTGCCGTTCGGCTCGCCCGGCAACACCAATGTGCTGCGCATCGCCCGGGTGGATGCCGTATGAACCTGGCCGTGGTGTTTTCGCCGACCATCCTGCTGCTGATCGGTTCCAACATCCTGATGACCTTCGCCTGGTACTGGCACCTGAAATACCAGGACCATGCCCTGTGGAAGGTGATCCTGATTTCCTGGGGCATCGCCTTCTTCGAATACTGTCTCGCCGTGCCGGCCAACCGCATCGGCTATACGACCGGCGGCTTCACCGCGGCGCAGCTCAAGATCACGCAGGAAGTGATCACGCTCGGCGTGTTTGCGCTGTTTGCGGTTTTTTATCTGGGGGAAGGTCTGCGCTGGAACTATCTGGCCGCATTCGCCTGCCTGATCGGCGCCGTCTTTTTCATTTTCCAGAAGTAGCGCTTAAAGCTCTTTGGCGTCGATCCTGCGGCGCAGCTCTTTCAGCTTGTCGGCGCCGTCGTTCAGATGCGGATTGGCGGCCAGCGCGCGGCGATAGGCCTTCAGGGCCTCGGGCAGGTTGTCCAGCCGCTCCATGATGGTGCCAAGCCCGGACAGCGCACCGAAGTGGCGCGGTTCCAGTTTCAGCGTGCGTTCGATATCGGCCACCGAGCCGGCATAGTCGCCGGCCAGGAAACGCACCGAGGCGCGCTTGTTATAGGCTTCCGCATAATCGGGCTTCAGTTCGATCATGACGGAGAAAATCTCCTGGGCGCGGGCATAGTCGCCTTTTTCCATCACCGCGACACCGCCCTGCAGCAGGGCATCCAGGGTATCGGATTCCGACTTCGACCAGGCTGCCCAGATCTGGCGCTCGAGCTGCTTGGCTTCGACGGGGTTCTGGGTTTCCTGCAGTTTCTCGAACAGGCCATCGACGGCTGACTGCGCCTGCGCCGCCATGGTCGGCAGCAGCAGGGCGGGGAGCAGCAGGACAAGCGCCAGAGTCGCGATCAACCGCATAGAAGAATGGTAGGTCCGTCGTGGCGGCCCGGCAAGTCACGGAATCTTGTCCACCCGACGGAATAAACCCGAGGCTCGCCGGTCTTCCCCTTCAGTGGCGGCCATGCTGGCCGGCCGCGAACCGGAAAAGGGGAGTTCCCAATGACTATCCGCAACCTGATGCTGTCCGCCCTGCTGGTGACGGGCCTTGCCGCCTGCGCCACCCAGGCCACTGCGCCCGCCGTGCCGGGCGATACCGCGCTGGGTCCCGTGCTGGTCGATGCCAAGCGCATGACGCTCTATACTTTCGACCGCGACAACGCCATGCCGGGCAAGTCGGTCTGCAACGGTCCCTGCGCCACCAACTGGCCGCCGCTGGTGGCCAATGCCGGCGACATGGCCAAGGGCGACTGGACCATCATCACCCGTGACGACGGCAGCAAGCAGTGGGCCTACAAGGGCAAGCCGCTCTATGGCTGGGTCAAGGACACCAAGCCGGGCGAGACCACCGGCGACGGCTTCCTGAACGGCGCCTGGCACGTCGCCAAGCCGTAACGAAAGCAGGATCCGGCGGGCGGCGGCTGCCATTGCCGCCCGCCGGGCCTATACTGCAGGCCCATGCTGTTCCGTCGCCCACCGCACCCGATCGAAGCCGAGATTCCCCGGCTGCGGCGTTTTGCGCTGGCGCTGGCGCGCGACCGCGAAACCGCCGACGACCTGGTGCAGGACTGCGTGACCCGCGCACTGGCTGCCTGGGCAACGCGGCACGGCGACGACGCGGCCTTGCGGCCCTGGCTGTTCACCATTCTGCACAACCGCTGGCGTACGCGGCAGCAGCGTGAATGGGCAAGGCCTGACCGTGTGTCGCTGGAGGATGCCGGCGAGGGGCCGGAGATCAGCGGCGGCCAGTGGGAAGCACTGGAACTGCGCGACCTGGACACCGCCCTGGCGAAACTGTCCGAGGAGCAGCGCGCCGTGCTGCTGCTGGTTGGCGTGGAAGGTTTGAGTTACGAGGAGACCGCGCGCGTGCAGGGCGTTCCGATCGGCACCGTGATGTCGCGGCTGGCGCGGGCGCGCGATCGCCTGCGGAGCCTGATGGACGGCGAGCCGCCGCAAACCAGTGAGAGTGGCGGACGCACGCATCTGAGGAGGGTGAAATGACCGGCAAGCCAGCAGCCATCACCGAGCCCGATCTGGTGGCCTATGTCGATGACCGGCTGCCGTCCGAGCGGCGCGCCGATGTCGAGGCGCATCTGGCACTGAATGCCGAGGATGCCGCGCGCGTCGCCGCCTGGCAGCAGCAGGCCGACGATCTGCGCGTGCATTTCGACCGCGATCTGAATGAACCCGTACCGGCGGAAATGGCGGCGCTGTTCGCGCAGCGCCCATCTATGCCGGGTCCTCTGTTGCGCATGGCCGCTGTGCTGGCGCTGGTGCTGCTGGGCGCAGGTGCGGGCTGGTACGGCCGTGGTGTCTTTGCGCCGGTCGAAATTGTGGCGGCGCTGCCGCAGGAAGCGACGCGCGCGCATCTGGTCTACAGCCGTGAAGTGCTGCATCCGGTCGAGGTGACAGCCAAGGAAGAACAGCATCTGGTGGCCTGGCTGTCGAAGCGGCTGGGTACCGCGCTGAAAGTGCCGAGCCTGTCGGGACAGGGTTTCGGGCTGGTTGGCGGCCGCCTGCTGCCGGCTTCCAGCGGCAACCATGCTGCCGCGCAGTTCATGTATGAAAATCGCCAGGGCCAGCGGCTCACGCTCTATGTGCGCTCGGGCGAAGGCGGCGGCGACACGTCGTTCCGCTTCACCGGCGAAGGCAACGCAGTGGCCTTCTACTGGGTGGAAGACGGGTTTGGCTATGCGCTGACGGGCGAGACTGGCCGCGAGGCCCTGCTGCCGGCGGCGCGCGCCGTCTACGAGCAGCTGACGCGCTAACTGAAAATCTGCTTCAGCAGCGCCGCGCCGAGCGGATGCTCAGGATCGGCGGCCGCGAATTTGATGGTGAAGTGGTTGCCGTTCGCCATCACCAGCAGGTTCGAGCGGATCCCGGCGTCGCGGCAGGCCTGATGGAAGTCGATGCTCTGGTTGCGCCAGGCCTCGGGCTCGTCGGCGCCGTAGGCAACGAGCACCGGACCTTTGATCTTCGGTGGAAAATCCGTGACGCTGTTGCGCGTGGCCATCGCGTTATCCAGCCTGATCGACTCATTCACGCTGATCTGCAGCACGGGTTCCAGCGAATAGACACCGCTGATCAGGCCCAGGGACGCCACCGCCGGCTGCGGACCAAGATCCTTGGGCCAGGGCGCGGCGACCATCATGGCGGCGAGATGTGCGCCGGCCGAATGACCGATGACATGCAGCTTCGCCGGATCGGCGCCCCAGTCGGCGGCTTTGGTCGCGACATGCGCCAGCGCTTCCTGCATCTCGCGCACGATGGCATCCAGTGTCACCTGCGGGCAGAGATCGTAATTCAGGTTCACAACGACTGCGCCGCGATCGAGATAGGGCGGCAGCGCGAAGGTCATGGTGTTCTTGTCGAGGCCGCGCCAGTAGCCGCCATGAATCACCACCACCAGCGGCGCGCCGGCTTTGGTATCTTTCGGTTTGTGCAGGTCATAGGTTTGCAACGGACCAGAGCCATAGCGCAGGTCGTAGTCGCCGCCAATGGCAGCGCGGGTGGCCGAGGATTTCGCAACATAGGCATCGAAATGCTGCTGGAAATCCGGCACAGCGGAGCGCGGATTATACTGGGCTTCGAGCTGGTCCTGAGGAAGTTTACGCCAGTCAAAGCTCATATCCGCCTCACTCGTTGTAAGTCCCTGCGACGCGGGCGCGCACTTTCAGCAGTGCCAGCACGGTGTCGATGGTCGGGGTTGCGATATCCAGTTTACGCGCCAGTTCGGCAATCACGCCGATCAGGCCGCCGATTTCCATCGGTCGCCCGGCTTCCAGATCCTGCAGCATCGAGGTCTTGTGCGGGCCGACCTTCTCGGCCATGCCCATGCGTTCCTCGACGCTGACCGGGAAACTGATACCGATCTTTTCGCCGACCAGCCGGGATTCAACCATCATCGCGCCCAGCACGGCGCGCGCATCGTCGTCGCGCGACAGGCCTTCGAGCGTGCCATGGGTCAGCACGCTGACCGGATTGTAGGACAGGTTGCCCCACAGCTTGGTCCAGATTTCCTGGCGGATATTGTCATGCACCGGCGCGTCGATGCCGGCCGCAGTGAGCGCCGCGCTGATGCGCTGGATGCGGGTGCTGCGGCTGTTGTCGGGCTCGCCGATCGGCAGGCGATTGCCATTGCCGTGCTGGATCACACCGGGCGCGGAGATCGCGCCGGCCATCCAGACCACGCTGCCGATGGCGCGCTGCGGCCCGATCAGATCCCACTGGCGGCTGCCGGGATCGACCGACGCGATGCGGGACCCATCAAGCGGGCCGCCATGTTTGTGGAAATACCAGTAGGGCACGCCGTTCATCGCCGTGATCATGGCGGTGTCGGTGCCGAACAGCGGCTGCATCTTCTCGGCCATGGCGGGCACCGCCGGGGCCTTCAGGCTGAGGATGACCAGATCCTGTGCGCCTGCCTCGGCCGGATTGTCCGTGCAGGCCGGATGCGTGACGAAACGCTCGCCGCCTTTGCTCTCAATAGTAAGGCCATTGCTGCGGATCGCGTCGCGATGCGGGCCGCGCGCAATCAGCGTGACATCATGGCCGCCGCGGGCAAGGAGGCCGCCGATATAGCCGCCAATGGCGCCAGCGCCGACGATGGCTATACGCATCGGGGCAATCTTCATGCCCCGGTTTCCACGTTGGGACGATGCTGCGCCATCCAGTGCGCGAGCCGCTCGCGATCAGTTGCGCTGACCCACAGGCCGCATTTGGTGCGGCGCCACAGCACGTCATCGGCCTCGCGCGCCCATTCGCGGCGCATCAGATAGTCGACTTCACGCGAATAGAGGCCGCCGCCAAAGCTCTCGCCCAGATCGCTGGCCCATTGCGCATCGCCCAGGATTTCATGCGCGGCGTTGCCATGGCGACGCGCCAGACGCGCCAGCCAGGCCGGATCGAGGCCGGGATATTTGTGGCGCAGGTCGGCCACGAAAGCGTCGAAGGCCATGCCGAGTTCGCCGCCGGGCAGCGGCTTGGTGCCCGACCACGGCTTGCCCATCTTCGGATAGAAGGGCGCCAGCTTCTGCAACGCGTGCTCGGCCAGGCGGCGCGAGGTGGTGAGCTTGCCGCCGTAAACCGACAGCAGCGGCGGCTCACCGCTTTTGCCCTCGAGGTCGAGCACGTAGTCGCGCGTGATCGCGGACGGATCACTGTCGCCGTCGTCATAGAGCGGCCGCACGCCGGCAAAGGACCACACGATCTGTTCGCGCGTCACCGGCTGCTTGAAATACTCGCTGGCAGCGTCCAGCAGGTAGGTGGTCTCCTCCTCGCTGATGCGCGGCGGACCTTCCCATTTTTCCAGCTGGATATCGGTGGTGCCGATCAGCGTGAAATCGCGCTCGTAAGGAATGGCGAAGATGATGCGATTGTCGGCATTCTGGAAGATGTAGCAGTGATCGCCGTCGAACAGCTTTTTGGTAACGATATGGCTGCCCTTGATCAGACGCACGCTGTTTTTCGGATTCTGGCCAAACGCGCCGGTCAGCGTCTCGCGCACCCAGGGGCCGCCAGCATTGACGATGCCGCGCGCAGTCACTTCGCGGCTGACGTTGGTGATCTGGTCGGTCAGCGTGACATGCCACAGGCCACCGTCGCGGCGGGCGGCGGTGACGGCCGTGCGGGTAAAGATTTGCCCGCCCATGCTGCGCGCCGCCATGGCGTTCAGCACCACCAGGCGGGCATCGTCCACCCAGCAGTCGGAATATTCGAAGCCGCGCTTGAACTCTTTCTTCAGCGGACGACCGCGGGCATCGCCCTGCGTGAAGTCGACGCTGACGGAGCCGGGCAGGGTGACGCGGCCGGCGAGATTGTCATAGAGGAACAGGCCGATGCGGATCATCCAGGCCGGACGCAGGCCGGGATGGTGCGGCAGGACGAAGCGCAGCGGCCAGATGATATGTGGCGCCATCTTCATCAGCACTTCGCGTTCGCCCAGTGCCTCGCGCACCAGACGGAATTCGTAATGCTCCAGATAGCGCAGGCCACCATGGATCAGCTTGGTAGCGGCCGAGGAGGTGGCGCCGGCGAGGTCGTTGCGCTCGGCGAGGATGATGCTGAGGCCGCGTCCGGCGGCATCGCGGGCGATGCCCGTGCCGTTGACGCCGCCGCCGATGATCAGGAGATCGGCCGGTTCAGAAGACATAGGAAAACCTGACAAAACCGTGGGAAGGCGGGCCAAGAAAACTGGAGGGGGCCTTTATACGTTCATGCTCACTTGCTGTGCAAGGTCGAGGTCCAGCCGGCCGCGCCGTCCGCCGCTGCGGTAGGCCTGGATGGCCTCCGCCCGTGCCTCGTCGGAAATCGGGGTTTCCTCCGTTTGGGCGATCTGCTGGGTATGCCAGGTGTTGAGGCCAAAGGCCTCGCGCCAGGCCCGGCGGCGTTCCAGATGGGGCGGAATTTCAATGCTGCCGGCTTCGGCCGCCGGTTCGCCGCGATCGGTGCGACGGCGCATCAGCTGGCTGATGGCAGCTCCGGCTGCATCCCGGGTTTTCTGCAACAGGCCGGTTTTGGGCGCGGTCTGCTCGCCGGCTTCGTCAGTCGTGCTGAAACGCTGTGAGGCGGCGGTCTGACGTTTGCGCTGGGCGATTTCGGAGGCGGAATCGGACTGCTGGCCACCCACAGGTGTCAGTGCTGTGCCGATGCCGAAAATGCTGCTCATGCCGCCCCGTTATCCGGGCCGGACTCAAGCAGGGATTCGGTAAATAACGGGTTAACCGGGCAGAAGACTCACGATTTTGCCAGCCGGTCGAGACGATAGACCTCGATCTCACCCATGCGGCCCTTCACCGCCATGCGGCCGACATACGGCGGGCGGGGGTCGAAGCCGGCTGACGTCACAGTTTCGGCACTGACCAGCGCGATGAACTGCTCGCTGTCCTGCTGGTGGTCATGGCCAAGCTGTTCCAGCCGCTGGGCGGTATTCACCGTGTCACCCACCACGGTGTAGTTGATGCGGCCGGGCGCACCGATATTGCCGATCACGACCGGACCGGAATGCAGGCCGATGCGCATGCGCAGGATCGGTTTGCCCAGCATGGCATGGCGCGCATTGTCGGCGGCCAGCGCCTTGCAGATTTCGTCCACCGCACGACAGGCATTGGCGGCGTGGTCCTCGTCGCGCTTGATCGCGCCCCAGACGGCCATCACCGCGTCGCCGATGAATTTGTCGACGATGCCGCCGGTGCCTTCGATGCAGGCGGTTACCAGCGCAAAATGCTCGTTCAGGATATCGGCGGTTTCCTGCGCGCTCATCTGCTCCGACATGGCCGTGAAGCCGACCAGGTCGGTGAACATCACGGTGACGGGGCGCTCCTTGCTGGTATTGATCGCGTCTTCGCCCTCGCGCACCAGCCGGTTGACCAGCTTGCGCGGCACATAGTTGCCGAACCAGCGCAGCGCGGCATTGGCGGCGTTGATCGCCTGGGCGGCGTCGTCCAGTTCGCGCAGGCGTGTGCGTTCCAGCGGAGGTGTGTCGAAATCCAGGTTGCGCAGGCGGTTGGCGGCATCGCCGATCGCCAGCAGCGGCTTGCGGATCAGATGACCGAGACGCCATGCCACCAGCAGCGACAGGATCAGGCTGATGCCGCCGACGACCACCGATACCCGCAGGCGGTTCACCTCGGTTTCGACCAGATCGAAGGGGAAGTAGCGGCCGACGAGCCAGGGCGTTTCGCCATACACGTTGAGGCGGCGGTAGACGAAAATCCAGCGACGATTCTCGGCCTCGACGATATGCGCGCCGTCGCTGCCCAGCATGGCGCGGGCCGCCAGCATGTCGATCTGTCCGCTCCAGATATTCTGCAGCACCGGATCATGGATATCCTGCAGCCGTGGCACGGGCTTTTCCATCGACAGCTTGTAGTCGTGGTTCAGCAGCGTGGGATGCGCCAGCACGGCATCATCGCCGTAGAGGATGAAGTTGACGGCCTCGCCATCCGTACTGTCGGTTTCCAAAAGGCGCGTCAGCGTGCCGAGCGACACCACGGCCAGCGCTTCGCCGATAAAGATGTTGTCCAGCACCACCGGCGCATGGGCATTGATCAGTGCCTGGCCGATATCGGGGTTCCAGATCAGCGCGCCCCAGCCGACCGGGTTGCGGTATGCGTCGGTGCGACCGGCAGTTTCGCGCAGGCGCCGCACGGCTTCCTCGCGGGCAGGCCGGTCAAAATAGTCGGCAATCGAGTCGTGCAGCGGTTCATAGCGCCCGCCCGGGTGGCGCTGCACGCGCGTTGCGATCAGGTCGTTGCGCAGGAAGGCGATGGCATCCACCTGCGGCAGCGCATCCAGCGTCGCCACCATGTAATCGGTCAGGCGGCCGATTTCGTTGATGCCGATCTGCCTGGTCTGCAGCCGCTGACGCAGCATCTCGACCTGGCGTGCGGCTGGATCGAGCTGCTGCTGCGTGCGCTCGGTCAGCCGGTTGACGATGCGGTCGTTGCGGTCGCGCAGCAGTTCAACGGTGTTGAGACGGCCGCTGACCAGTGCGATGCCATAGGCGAGGCCGGCCAGCAGCATCAATGCGCCGACGCCGACGGTCAGCACGCGCGAAATCGACAGGCGCACACGATGGCGGCCCGCCTCGGGCGGCGGGTTGACGGTTGGCAGGGGTTCAGTCAAAGACGGATGGGCAGCGGAACGCGCTGCTTACCCCTTGGTTCGGGCAAGCGCTTCAACCTGCTTGCGCAGCTCTTCCATCTGCTTTTTCAGCACATCGACCTCGACCGGCTCGCCGGGTTTGTCGCCCGTGCCGGCCGCCTTGTCGCCATCGGCTCCGGCGACGAAGGGATTGAACATGGTCATGGCGCGCTGGAACATCTGCATGTTCTGACGGCCCATTTCCTCGATGCTGCGGAACGGGAACATCTCGCCGAAGGATTCCGCCATATATTGGCGCATCTGGTCCTGATTGCGCTGGAACGAGGTCATCGAGATTTCGAGATAGCTCGGCACCAGGGTCTGCAGGCTGTCGCCGTAGAAAGAGATCAGCCGGCGCAGGAAGCCGATCGGCAGCAGCTGCTGGCCGCCCTTGGACTCTTCCTCGAAAATGATCTGGGCCAGCACGCCGCGGGTGATGTCTTCCCCGGACTTGGCGTCCTCAACGAGGAAATCCTGGCCGTCCTTAACCATCTGGCACAGGTTTTCCAGAGTCACGTAGGAAGACGTCGCCGTGTTGTACAGCCGCCGGTTTGCATACTTTTTGATCTTTACGACCGGCGCCCCTGTCGTCTGAGCCCCTGTCGTCTGGTCGGTCTCGGCCACGGTGCTGCGCTCCCTCGGATTTGTTAAAAAGTATTTCACATCATTATCGTATGTATACGCAAGGGTCTTGTGCGGCGCGAAAAGATGGCCCGGCGCGGGGCGGCGGTGTAGGCTGGCGGGCATGGACGATCCGAAGGCAAAAGCTGGCAGCGGAGGCGATGCCCAGGGACTGGCGCAGCGTTTCCTGGATCTCTGGCAGGAACAGGCCGGGTTGCTGGCGACCGATCCGAAACTGGCGGAGCTTTCGGCCAACTGGCTGACGCTTTGGCAGCAGGGCGCCCAGAATGCGCAGCAGGCCGCAGCCGCCGCCGCGACACAGCAGGGAGGCGGACATGGCGCCCCGGGAAGCTCGCCAGGAAATACGCCCGGACACACGCCCGGGCCCAAGGCCGCTGCCGCTGCACCTGGCCACCACCAACCTGATGCTGCTGAGCTCGCTCGCCGCCTGGCCGATTGCGAAAGACGGCTCGCTGCCCTGGAAGGCGCACTTGCAGCAGCCCTTCAGCAGCCTGCTGCCCCAGCTCGCAAGCGTCGATCCAAATGAATTCAACGCCGCGTTGATCCGCGCCGGTCTGGCGCGGATGGGCGTGATGACAGCCGGGCTGCAACGCTATCGCAGTCATGGCTGGCGGCGCGATCTGCCGGACCCGCCGGTCGCGTGGCGCGAGGGCAGTTCGCGGCTGCTCGCATATGGCGAGCAAGGGCAAGACAAGGAAAACTCGCCCGTGCTGCTGGTGCCGTCGCTGGTCAATCGCGCCTATGTGCTCGATCTCGCCGAGGGCCAGAGTCTGGCGCGCTGGCTTCCCAGCCAGGGCCTGCGACCCTTCCTGCTCGACTGGGGCGATCCGGGCGAGACCGAGCAGCATTTCGATCTGGCGGCCTATATTGCACGCATCTGCCATGCGCTGCGCCATCTGCATGACACCACCGGTCAACCGCCGCTGCTGGTCGGCTATTGTATGGGCGGCAATCTCGCGCTCGCTGCGGCATTGGCGTCACCCGAGGATGTCGCAGGCCTCGCGCTGCTCGCCACGCCATGGGATTTCCATGCCGGTGGCGCGCATCAGGCCGCCCTGGTGCAGGCGCTGGCGCCCGCTCTGGTGCCGCCGGCGGCAAAAGCCGGCGACGCGCCGCCGATGCTGGATGTCGACATGCTGCAGGCGTTCTTCTGGGCGCTCGATCCTTTCACCGCGCTGAAGAAATTCACGCAGTTCGCCACGCTGCCCGCTGGCGGCGAGGCCGAGCGGCGTTTCGTCGCGATGGAAGACTGGCTCAACGACGGCGTGCCGCTGGCCGGGGATGTGGCGCGCGAATGCCTGATCGGCTGGTATGGCGAGAACCGCCCGGTCGCCGGTCGTTGGATGGTGGGTGACCGCGCGGTGCGACCGCAGGACTGGAAAAAGCCGGCCCTGGTCGTGCTGCCCGAACGCGACAAGCTGGTGCCCAAGGAAGGCGCTGCCGCGCTGCTGGCGCAGATGCCGCAGGCAACACGGCTGGACTCGCCCAGTGGCCATATCGGCATGATGGTAGGCCCGCGCGCCGAGGCCGGGCTGTGGCGGCCGCTGGCCGACTGGCTGCTTTCCGTAACGCCAGTAACGAAGACTGCGCCGCAGGCGGAGAAACTTCGCAAGCGTGCGACCAAAGTGCAGCGATAAAGGCCGTTTTTACACAGGCAGGGGCCTTGCTGCACTTGCGAAAAAGCCGGTATCGTTTCCGTCATAAATCGTCTCGCCCTGAATAATACGCTCCATGGAGGACCCCATGACCGATATCGTCATCGCCAGCGCTGCGCGCACGCCCGTCGGCTCATTCAACGGCGCGCTCAGTGGCGTGCCGGCCCATTATCTCGGCCAGGTCGCCATCGATGCCGCGCTGAAGCGCGCCGGCGTACAGCCCAATGAAGTCAGCGAAGTGATCATGGGGCAGATCCTGACGGCAGCGCAGGGTCAGAACCCGGCGCGCCAGGCCTCGATCAATGCCGGCCTGCCGGTGGAAGTGCCGGCCTGGGGCGTCAACATGCTGTGCGGCTCCGGCCTGCGCGCGGTGGCGCTCGGTTTCCAGGCGGTGAAGAACGGCGACAGCGCCATCGTCGTTGCCGGCGGCCAGGAAAGCATGAGCCAGGCGCCGCATGCGGCTTACCTGCGTGCCGGCCACAAGATGGGCGATCTCGGTTTCGTCGACACCATGATCCGTGATGGCCTGTGGGACGCCTTCAACGGCTACCACATGGGCAATACCGCGGAGAATGTGGCCAAGCAGTTCCAGATCACCCGCGAGACCCAGGATGACTTCGCGGTGAAGAGCCAGAACAAGGCCGAAGCCGCACAGAAGGCCGGCAAGTTCAAGGACGAGATCGTTCCGGTCACCATCAAGGGTCGCAAGGGCGATACTGTGGTCGAGAATGACGAATACATCCGCCATGGCGCCACCGTCGATGCGATGAAGGCGCTGCGTCCGGCGTTTGCCAAGGATGGCAGCGTCACCGCCGGCAATGCCTCGGGCATCAACGACGGTGCCGCGGCCGTGGTGCTGATGAGCGCGGAAGAAGCCAAGAAGCGTGGTGTGAAGCCGCTGGCGCGGATCGTCAGCTGGGCGCAGTCGGGCGTCGATCCCTCGATCATGGGCACGGGCCCGATTCCGGCATCGCGCGAAGCCCTGAAGCGGGCGGGCTGGCAGGCCGGCGACCTCGACCTGATCGAGGCCAACGAAGCCTTTGCCGCGCAGGCCTGCGCGGTGAACAAGGATATGGGCTGGGATACCGACAAGGTGAACGTCAATGGCGGCGCCATCGCCATCGGCCATCCGATCGGCGCCTCGGGCGCCCGCGTGCTTGTGACCTTGCTGTATGAAATGCAGCGCCGCGATGCCAAGAAGGGCCTTGCCACGTTGTGTATCGGCGGCGGCATGGGTATCGCGATGTGTGTTGAGCGCGACTGACGCATTCGACCAAAGGCCGGGAGGGGGTATCCCGGCCTTTGCGTTATATCAGGGCTGCGCGGCGCCATCTGACACCTAATAACGCCTGTCGCAGCGTGTAAGAAAAGAAGTCAACAGGAGGAACGTGCATGTCCCGCGTAGCGATCGTCACTGGCGGCACCCGAGGAATCGGCGCCGCGATTTCCAAGCTTCTGCATCAGAGCGGCTACAAGGTGGCGGCGAATTATGCCGGCAATACCGAGCGCGCCAAGGCCTTCGAGGCCGAAACCGGCATCAAGACGTACCAGTTCGATGTCGCGAACTATGAGGAATGCGCCAAGAACGTGAAGCAGATCGAGCGCGATCTCGGTCCTGTCGATGTCATCGTCAATAATGCCGGCATCACGCGCGATGGTACGATGCACAAGATGAGCCCCGAACAGTGGCAGACGGTGATCGACACGAACGTGGGTGGTTGCTTCAACATGTGCCGCGCCGCCATTGACGGCATGCGCGAGCGCGGCTTTGGCCGCATCGTCAATATCGGTTCGATCAACGGCCAGGCCGGTCAGTATGGCCAGGTGAACTATGCCGCCGCCAAGTCGGCCATCCATGGCTTCACCAAGGCGCTGGCGCAGGAAGGTGCCGCACGCGGCATCACCGTGAACGCGATTGCGCCGGGCTATATCGATACCGACATGGTCTCGGCGGTACCGGCCAATGTGCTGGAAAAGATCGTTGCCAAGATTCCGGTCGGCCGGCTGGGACGCGCCGAGGAAATCGCGCGCGGCGTCCTGTTCCTGGTTGCCGATGAAGGCGGTTTCATCACCGGCTCGACGCTCAGCATCAACGGCGGCCAGCATATGTATTGAGGCGCTCTGGCGGATTTCCGCCAAGTTCTGAAATCGCCGCCGGGGCGCTGCCCGGCGGCGATTTTTTTTGTTTTGTCACAGCCGCGTTCTTCACAAATCCGCCATCATCGCAGCACAGCTTGTCGCCAGTGAAGTCTGGGCCGATGAGGTCTGGAATTAGGTGCAGTCCAGGAGGCTGTGTCATGATCCGCCCTGTGGTCGGTTTTGGTTTGGTTGCTGCGGTTGCGCTGGGCGCAGGCCTGCTGGTCGTGCCCACACCGGCGATCGCCGACAGTTTTTCCTTCGGCTATTCCAGCGGCTATCACGGCCACCGGCATCATCGCGATTACGGCCACCGGCATCACAATTACTACAGCTATCGCAGCTACTGGGGCCCGCCAGCCTATTACGCGCCGCCGCCACGCGTCGTGGTGATGCAGCCGCCGCCAGCGTATTATGCACCGCCACCTCCGGTGGTCTATGCGCAGCCACACGGCCAGCTTTCCGCCGTGCCGGCCTCGCCGGTCTATCAGGCACCGAACGGGCAGTATTGTCGCGAATACCAGTCCGGCGTGACGGTAGCTGGCCGCGTGCAGCCGAGTTACGGCACCGCTTGCCTGATGCCCGACGGTGCCTGGCGCGTGGTGAACTGAAACTGCTGCCCCATTTGGCGCCATCGAACTGTCATTGGCCGTGACCACACGATAGTCACGCACAAATAGCCGCGGCGTCCCTAACTCTCCTGCATGGTCATTGTAGAGGAGAGCGGCGTGACGACTTTGCGGCAGGCGTATCTCAAGCGCGGCTACAGCCGCGTCGGCGGTTGGCTGTTCCCCTACAGCGCCAGGTTCATCAATTCGCTGCTCGACCTGCAGCTGGAATCAGGCGTGCGCGGCTCGGTCGGCGAGATCGGCGTGCATCATGGTAAGTTGTTTATCCTGCTCGCGCTGGGCCGCCGGCCGGACGAGGCGGCTTTCGCCATCGATGTGTTCGGTGACCAGCATCTGAACCGGGATGACTCCGGCGCCGGCGATCGCGAAATATTCCTGAACAATACGCGGCGCTGGCTCGGTGCCGACAGCGCACGTCTTGACGTGCTGCAGCGCTCGTCTCTGGATGTGCGACCGGAGGAGATACTGGAACGCAGCGGCCGCGTCCGCATGGCGTCAATCGATGGCGGCCATACCGAGGATTGCGTGATCAACGACCTGATGCTGGTGCAGTCGGTGCTGGGACCGAAGGGTGTGGTGATCCTGGACGACCACTTCAACGAATTCTGGCCGGAGGTGTCATCCGGCGTCGCACGCTACCTGCTCGATCCGGCCGCCAGCCTGCGGCCGTTCGCCATCACGCCGAACAAGACCTATTTCGCCGCCGCTGAGGATGTCGCTTTCTATCGTCGCAGCCTGCGCAGCCGGAATGACTATTATTACGAAAAAAGCGCGCGCCTGCTGGGCAGCGAACTCGATATCTTCGGCACGCAGCCCTGGACCTTTTCGCTGAAGACGCGCGTGATCAAGTGGATCAAGGCCACACCGGCCGGACCCTATGCCCGCGCCTTGCGCCGCCGTTTGGCCCGCTGATTGTAAGGCTGCTGCAAGGCAGGTGCGGTAGCAGGACAGGGCCCACCATGAGAAGGCTTTCCCATGTCCATGCACGCCCTGCCTCTGCCCCAGTCCGCAGGTGCGGATATCGCGCCGGATTCGCTGTCCGGCCTGCAGCAGCGCCGCAAACGCATCGTTCTGATCAGCGGCCTGCTGATGCTCATCGCGCTGCTGTTCTCGGACTCGCTCTGGCCGTCAGGCAGTCTGCCGCATGAGGGCAGCGAGATGCTGGGTTATGCCCTGATCTTCCTCTGCATCACCGGCCGCAGTTGGTGCTCGCTCTATATCGGCGGTCGCAAGAAAACGCAGTTGGTGGATGATGGCCCTTATTCGATCAGCCGCAATCCGCTTTATCTTTTTTCGGTATTGGGCGGAATTGGCATCGGTTTGCAGGCCGGCAATCTTACCGCCGGTCTGGTTTGCGGCCTGTTCGTCTTCGCCATCTTCAACACGGTGATCCAGCGCGAGGAGATTTTTCTGAAGTCGCGCTTTCCTGCCGCCTTTGCAGCTTATGCGGCGCGCGTGCCGCGCTGGGGTCCGCGGCTGTCACGCTGGCAGTCCAGCGAGGAACTGCTGGTGCGCCCGCGTTTCGTGCTCGTCACCTTCCGCGATGCATTGGGCTTTCTGCTGGCGATTCCCGTGCTGGAGGCGGTGGAATGGGCGCAGGCGGAGGGCTGGCTGCCGGTGTTGCTGCATCTGCCGTAAACGAAGGGGCAGGTGTAGACGAAAGAACGACGTCAAAAACGTCTGGTCGGCCCAAATAGCAATTGACGATCGTTTGTAAAACAAACAATACTCCTCCATAACAAAAAACTGGAGGAAACCGCGATGCGCACCATTATTCGTGCTGCACTGCTGGCCGTTGCCGGCGGTGTCATTCTGTCACCTGCTTTCGCTGCCGATCCGAAGCCGGTGAAAGTCGGCGTGCTCAACGACATGTCGAGCGTCTATGCCGATTTCCAGGGGCCGGGCTCGCTGCTGGCTGCCCAGATGGCGGCCGAGGACTACATGAAGACCTCGAAGCGCAAGGTCGAGATCATCTTCGCTGATCATCAGAACAAACCGGATATCGGCGCCAACGTTGCGCGCCAGTGGTATGACGTCGACAAGGTGGATGTGATCGTCGACCTGCCGAATTCGGCCGTCGCGCTTGCGGTGAACGAAATCGCCCGCGACAAGAACAAGGCCGTGCTCGGCTCGGGTGCCGGCAGCGTGGTGCTGACCGGCGAACGCTGCTCGCCCAATTTCGTGCACTGGACCTACGACACCTGGTCCTACGGCCATTCGGCGGCCCGCGCCGCTTACGAGCAGGGCGGCAAGAAGTGGTATTTCATCACCGCCGATTATGCCTTCGGCCATGACCTGGAAAAGCAGGCCAGCGACGAGATCAAGACGCTGGGCGGCACCATTATCGGCGCTGTGCGCCATCCGATCGGCGCGTCCGATTTCAGTTCCTTCCTGCTGCAGGCACAGTCGTCGGGCGCTGATGTCGTCGCCTTCGCCAATGCTGGCGGCGACCTTACCAACTCGCTCAAGCAGGCCGCCGAATTCGGCATGGCGGAAAAGCAGAAGATAGTCGGGCTGATCTTCGGCGTGACCAATGTGCCGGCGCTTGGCCTGAAGGCCGTGCAG
The DNA here is from genome assembly GCF_007197755.1 of Ferrovibrio terrae. Lineage (NCBI taxonomy): Bacteria > Pseudomonadati > Pseudomonadota > Alphaproteobacteria > Rhodospirillales > Rhodospirillaceae > Ferrovibrio > Ferrovibrio terrae. The sequence continues at coordinate 4,222,343 of NZ_CP041636.1, read as the reverse complement.
GGCCTTCAGTCGGTGGCGCCGTTCTACTGGGACCTGAACGATGGTACGCGCGATTGGTCGAAGCGCTTCCAGGCGCGGCATTCCAAGAAGATGATGCCGAACGACATGCATGCGGGCGTCTATGCCGCCCTGATGCATTACTTCAAAGCGGTCGACAAGGTGGGCGAGGCGACCGATGGCCGCGCCGTGGTGGCGGCGATGAAGGCACTGCCGACTGATGATCCGCTGTTCGGCAAGGGCACGATCCGCGTCGATGGCCGCAAGCTGCACCCGATGTATCTGCTGGAAGCCAAGAAGCCGGCAGAGTCGAAGGGCGACTGGGATTTCCTCAAAGTCGCGGCGACGGTGCCGGCCGACAAGGCTTTCCGTCCGCTGGCTGAGGGCAACTGTTCCCTGGCCAAATAAGCAACAGTCCCTTTCCAGACCTGGCCATTTCCAGACCTGAACCGGCGGCGATAGCGATATCGCCGCCGGTTTGCATTTTGTCGGGCCGGCAACCAAACTTGCTGGCCCGGCGTTGATGCCGGAGTGGAGGGCACGGCAATGAAAGTGGTGGCAATCACCGGCGGGGCACAGGGCATCGGGCGTGGTATCGCCCTGCATTTCGCCGCCCATGGCTATGCCGTGTCGCTGGCCGATCCCGCTGCCGACGCCGGCGAGGAACTGCTGGGCATTCTGAACGAACAGCGGGCGAAGGCGAGCTTCGCCGTCACCAATGTGGCCGATCCCGCCGCGGTGGAGGCCTGGCTGGCGCAGACCATCCGCGACCTCGGTTGTCCCACCGTGCTGGTCAACAATGCCGGTTTCATGATCCGGAAGCCGTTCCTCGACCTGCCGCTGGAAGATTTCGATGCCGTGATCGCGACCAATCTGCGCGGCACTTTCATCTGTTCGCAACTGGTGGCGCGCGAAATGGCCAGACGCGAGATCCATGGCGCCATCGTCAACGTCGCCTCCACGCGCGCCTTCATGTCGGAACCGGATACCGAAGGCTACACGGCGTCGAAGGGCGGTATCGTGGCGCTGACCCATGGCATGGCGATGAGCCTGGCCAGTCAGCGTATCCGGGTGAACAGCGTCAGCCCGGGCTGGATCGAGACACGCGACTGGCAATACAGCGCCCGGGCGGAACAGCCCAGGCATTCCAAGGCTGATCGCGAGCAGCATGCGGTCGGCCGCGTCGGGACCCCTGAGGATATTGCCGAGGCCTGCCTCTATCTGGCCGAGGCCGGTTTCGTCACCGGGCAGAACCTGATCGTTGATGGGGGCATGAGCGTGAAGATGATTTACGCAGAATAGGCAGGGTCCGGAACTGTTCCGGTTTGTAAGGCCGGTTACAGATTGGCTTGACTGGCCTTTATCCCGCAGGCTGCGGCCTGTAAGCTGGATTGATCCATCCTCAGATGTCCTCATGACCGACCAGACCGCCGATATCCGCCGCAAGCTGACCACCGTTTTCTGTGCCGATGTGCAGGGCTACTCCGCCCTGGTCGAGCGCGATGAGGTCGGCACCGTCACGCGGCTGAAGCAGTATCGCGACATCATGGTCGATCTGATCGGCCGGCATCACGGCCGTCTCATCAATACCTGGGGCGACGGACTGGTGGCCGAGTTCGGTTCGCCGGTCGAAGCGGTGTTCTGCGCCGTCGAGACCCAGCGTCGGCTGGCCGCCCGCAATGCCGAGGAACCACTGGCGCCGCCGATGCAGTTCCGCATCGGCATCAATCTTGGCGATGTCATCATCGAAGGCACCGATATCTACGGCGAGGGCGTGAATATCGCCGCGCGGCTGGAATCGCTCGCCGAGGCCGGCGGCATATGCATCTCGGGCGCGGTGTTCGAGCAGGTGCGCAAGAAGCTGGATATCGGTTTCGATTTCCTCGGCGATCGCGAGATCAAGAATAGCGCCGAGCCGGTGTCGGCCTATCGCGTGCTGCTCGGCGGCGTTCAGGTCGGTACAGCGCCGAAGCACCAGATGCCGCAGCAGCCTGCGGCGACCGACGATGCCGAGGCGGCTTTCATCAAGTGGCGGCGCTTTGCCTGGCGGTTCGCCGTGATCGCGGCTTTCCTGATGATCGTCAACCTGATCACCAGTCCGCGCTATTTCTGGTTCATCTGGCCGTGGCTCGGCATGGGGCTGGTGCTGATGCTGCGCTGGCCCGCCGGCATCGACCCACGCCGGCTGTGGCCGTCGCGACGGGAGTAGCTCAGGCAAGAGAATGGCTGGGGCGGGAGGGATCGAACCTCCGAATGGCGGTACCAAAAACCGCTGCCTTACCGCTTGGCTACGCCCCAGCAGACGTTCCTGGAGAGCGGAACGCGACGCGGGCGGACAATAGGCAAGGCGATGGGAAATATCCAGCCTTTGCCCATCGCCTGAGCCGGGATTTTAGGCCCCGCCAAGTCTCTAAATCTGTTGGGAATCTGTTGGTTTTTCAGCCTGCCGCCGTCGCCACGGTCCACCATTTCGGACAGGCGCGCGACAGGTTGCGCGCCGCGAATTCGGCATCGCGCTTTGCAGCAAAAAGACCGAAGCAGGTGGCGCCGGAACCGGACAGCCGCGCCAGCAGGCAGCCGTTCTGTGCCTTCAGCGCGGCCAGCACCGGATCGATCTCGGGGGCGAGAAAGCGAGCCGGCGCTTCAAGGTCGTTGCGACGCGCACGCAGCAGGATGGCGAGATCGGCGGCGCTGTTCGGTCGGCGCTCCAGCGGCATCGCCGGGCTGAACTGTCCGGCCAGCGCAGTAAAAACATCACGGGTCGAAAGCGCGACGCCGGGATTGACCAGCACCAGCCAGATCGGCGGCAGGGCTGGCTGCGCCACGATCTGCTCGCCGATCCCCGTCATCATCGCGGCGCGGCCGAACAGGCAGACCGGCACATCTGCGCCGAGCTGCGCGGCCATGCGGCCCAGCGTGTCGTCATCCACCTCGATCTGCCACAGCGCGCGCAGTGCATGCAGCGTGGCGGCGGCATCCGCCGACCCGCCGCCGATGCCAGAGGCAACCGGCAGCGTCTTGGTCAGCGTGATGGCCGCATTCCTGCCGTTCATCGCCTGCAACTGCCTTGCTGCGCACAGCACCAGATTGTCGTCGCTGGTCTCAGTCAGGGCCGCGGCCTGAGCGCCTTCAATCGTCAGGCTCAGTGTCTCGGCCGGCGCGACGGCAATGCGGTCGCAGGCCTCAGCGTCCTGCGCGAAAACCACCAGGCTTTCGAGTTCATGATAGCCAGCCTGCGGACCCTGTGCGGGCCGCCGGCCGGTGACATGCAGGAACAGGTTGATCTTGGCCGGTGCCAGCCGGCTCAGGCCCGCTGAGCTCATCATCGGCCCCTATCGTGGCGAGCTATTTCGCCGCGACCGGGGCAAGGCCATTGTCCAGCTTGCGCTGCACCTGCAGGACGAGGTCCTGCTCCGGCTTGAGGCCGAGCGCGCGGCGCCACTGGAACTTGGCTTCTTCCTGCCGGCCGACGCGCCAGTAGGCATCGCCCAGATGATCGGTGATCACCGGATCGCCACCCTTCAGTTCGACCGCGCGCTCCAGCTGGATGACGGCTTCGTCGTAGCGGCCGAGGCGATAGAGCGCCCAGCCGAGCGAATCGACGATGGCGCCATCGTTGGGCCGCAGTTGCACGGCGCGTTCGATCATCTTGGTCGCCTGATCGATATTGCGGTGCATGTCGATCCAGGAATAGCCGAGATAGTTCAGCACCAGCGGCTGTTCGGGCTGCAGTTCCAGCGCCTTCAGCATGTCGGCCTCGGCCTTGTCCCACTGCTTTGAGCGCTCGAACGACACGCCGCGGCCGAACAGGATGGTCCAGTGCCGCTGCTCCACGCGCGGAATGCGCGACAGCGCGTTGGTGTATTCCTTCGCCGCGTCGGTCCATTTCTCCATCTGGCGATACATGTCGGCCAGGGTGAGCAGGGCGCGCGGGCTTTCGGGCACGGCGCTCGCCATGCGGCGCAGGATGCGCACGGCTTCATCGTGGCGGCCCAATTCGTTGATGCACCAGGCCTGACGCAGCTGCGCGCTTTCGGCATATGGCGAGCCGGTCGAGACGCGCGAATACATCACCAGCGCCTGGTCGTAGCGCTCGCGGCTTTCATAGATGTCGCCGAGCAGCATGCGCGCATCGTCGAGATCCGGACGCAGGAACAGCGCCAGCTGGAGATGAAGTTCGGCGAGATCGCCGCCGTCGCTGCGGCCTAGTGCGGTGGCCGAGGCGAACAGCGCTTCGGCCAGGCCTTCAACCGCATTGCCGACCAGCGGCTCGCTCGGCATGCTGCGTCGCGTGTCGAGGCGGCGCAGACCGGCGAGCAGCACCGGGTTGTCCGGGTTCACCGCCAGTTGCTCTTCCAGCAGGCGGCGCGCCTCGGCCGGGCGGCCCTGACGTTCGAGGAAACGGGCGAAACCGTCCACCTGACGCGTGCCGGCGCGTTCGCGGCCTTCGGTCACTTCGCGATAGGCGGCCTCGGTCGGCCCGGCCTGATTCAGGATATCGAGCAGGATCGGCCGAAGATGCAGATAGACACCGCTCATCAGCGGATGACGTTCCAGCCGCTGCAGACTGGCCATTGCCTGATCGGCTTCGCCCTTGCCGGCATGGGCAAAGGCCGAGAACAGCGGATTGAAGGCGGCGTGAATGCCGCCATTCGGCCCTTCGGCCACCAGGTTCAGCACGGCATCGTAATCACGCGCCAGCATAAGCGCCGAGGCCTGCGTCATGCGCGGCAGGTATTCAGACGGGTTGAGCTGCCGCAGCCCGGGCACCAGCACGACCGCTTCGCCGACGCGGCCGTCGGCCAGCAGGGCGATGAAGGCGCCCTGGGTGAGCAGGGAGCTCTGGGGGTCCTCGCGCAGCGCCCGCATGTAGTAGTTGGCCGCTGCCGTGTTGTCGTTCATCTGCCGGGCATGACGCGCGGCGAGGAAGTTGCCATAGGGGCTGTCGAGCCGGTAATTGCCGCGCGACGACGCGCCCGACATCATGCTCGGATTGCTGCTGCAGGCGACGAGCGGCAGCAGGCCGACGGCCAGCAGAAGCGCGCGCAGCGAACGGGAAACGTGACGGCGGGAGGCTCTATCGTGCATCTGTCTCACATGTTGGGATAATTCGGACCGCCGCCCCCCTCCGGCACGGTCCAGTTGATGTTCTGCGCCGGGTCCTTGATATCACAGGTTTTGCAGTGGACGCAGTTCTGGGCATTGATCTGGAAGCGCGGATTGTTGCCGCTGTCGTCGCGCAGCACCTCATACACGCCGGCCGGGCAATAGCGCTGCGCGGGCTCGTCATACATCGGCAAGTTCTTGGCGATCGGAATCGACGGGTCTCTGAGCTGCAGATGGATCGGCTGGTCTTCCTCATGGTTGGTGTTCGACAGGAACACCGAAGACAGCTTGTCGAAGCTGATCTTGCCATCCGGCTTGGGGTAGGCGATAGGCTGACAGTCCCTGGCCAGCTTCAAGGTCTCGTGATCGGCCTTGGCATGCGGTGTGGTCCAGGGCACCAGGAAGCCCAGGCCAAGATCGTTCAGCCACATATGGATGCCGCCCAGCAGCGTGCCGATCCACATGCCGTGTTTCAGCGACGGCTTGACGTTGCGCACCTTCCACAGGTCCTTGAACGACCATGAGGCCTTGAAAGCTTCGGGGTAAGCCGCCAGTTCGTCGCCGCCGGTGGCGCCGCCCTTCAGGGCCTCGAACGCAGCTTCAGCGGCCAGCATGCCGGTCTTCATCGCATTGTGGCTGCCCTTGATGCGCGGCAGGTTGACGAAACCGGCCGAGCAGCCGATCAGCGCGCCGCCCGGGAAAGTCAGCTTCGGAATCGACTGCAGGCCACCTTCGTTGATGGCGCGCGCGCCATAGGAGATGCGTTTGCCGCCCTCGAAGAAATCGCGCACGGACGGATGCGTCTTGAAGCGCTGGAATTCGTCGAAGGGCGAGAGATAGGGATTCTCGTAGCTCAGATGGATCACGAAGCCGACCGCCACCTGGTTGTCTTCCAGGTGATACATGAAGCTGCCGCCACCGGTGGCGCTGTCGAGCGGCCAGCCCTGCGTATGGACGACGAGACCGGGCTTATGCTTGGCCGGATCGATCTGCCACAGTTCCTTGATGCCGATGCCGAACTTCTGCGGGCTGACGCCGTCGCGCAGGTTGAACTTCTTCTGCAGTTCCTTGGCTAGCGAACCGCGCACGCCTTCACCGATCAGCGTGTACTTGCCGCGCAGTTCGACGCCGGGCGTATAGCCGGATTTCTTTTCGCCGTTGCGACCGATGCCCATGTCGCCGGTGGCAACACCGACGACTTCACCCTTTTCGCCATACAGCACTTCGGCGGCGGCGAAGCCGGGGAAGATCTCCACGCCCAGTTCTTCGGCTTGGGCAGCGAGCCAGCGGCAGACATTTCCGAGCGAGACGATGTAGTTGCCGTGATTGTTCATCAGCGGCGGCAGCATGAAATTCGGGACCGGGATATGATTCGCTTCGGTCAGGATCATGAAACGGTCATCGGTCACCGGCGTGTTCAGCGGCGCGCCCTTGGCCTTCCAGTCCGGGATCAGTTCGTTCAGGGCGATCGGGTCGATCACCGCACCAGACAGGATGTGGGCCCCGATCTCGGAGCCTTTTTCGATCACGCAAACAGAAATCTCGTGGTTTTGCTCGGCAGCAAGCTGCTTCAGGCGGATCGCGGCGGACAGGCCGGACGGGCCTGCACCGACGATCACCACGTCATATTCCATCGATTCGCGTTCCGACACGGGGCACCTCAGATATTGCTGGTTTTTTTATTTGGGAACGTCAGGGCCGGTCAGCTTGACGCTCCCTGCCTGCTTACCAGACTATAGGGGGCAAGCCAATCGGCGGGACCCGCAACAGCCCTTATGAACGCCACGGAAACCTCTGATTTTCCTCCCTCTCTGCTCGACATCGCCTTGTTCTATACCGAGGCGGGGGTGGATGAGGCCATTGGCGAGCAGCCGGTCGACCGGACCGTTGCGCCACCGCCCAAACCTGTAGCCAAACAGCAGCCAGCCGTAGCAGTTCCGGCTGCCGTAGCGGCAGCTCTGGGGGCAGCCGCGCAGCCATCCCCTCCACAGGTGACGCTGGGGAGCGGCGTGCAGGCCGCCCTGGCCGCCCGCGCGCCACAGCCGGTCAGCCTGACAGCCCAGGCCGCCGAAACCGCCGCCACCAGCGCGGCCCGTGCCTGCGACAGCATTGCGGAACTCGAAGCCGCCATCCGCGCCTTCGAAGGCTGCGGGCTGAAAGCCACCGCCACCAACACGGTGATCGCGCGCGGCAACCCGCAGGCCAGACTGATGATCGTGGGCGAGGCGCCGGGCCGTGACGAGGATGCGCAGGGGCTGCCATTCGTGGGCGAGAGCGGACAGTTGCTCGACAAGATGCTCAAGGCCATCGGCCGTGACGAGAGCAATGTCTACATTTCCAACATGCTGTTCTGGCGGCCGCCGGGCAATCGCGATCCCTCGACCGAAGAGATTGTCGCCTGCCGCCCGTTCATCGAGCGGCTGATCGAGCTGGTGCAGCCGAAGGTGCTGGTCTGCACCGGCAAGTTCTCGACCGCCACACTGCTCGGCACCACGCAGGGCATCACCCGCGTGCGCGGCCGCTGGCATGACTATACGCGCGGCGATGTCACTGTCCCTGCCATGCCGATGCTGCATCCCGCCTATCTGCTGCGCCAGCCGGGTGTGAAGCGCGAAGCCTGGCGCGACATGCTGGAGCTTGCTGCCAAGCTGGACGAACTGGGCGTCTGATGCCCGCGAAATTTTTTTACGGCTGGGTAGTGGTGGCGGCTGCCTTCCTGACGATGTTCACCTGCTTCGGCGCGGCCTACAGCTTCCCGGCCTTTTTCGAACCGCTCAGCCGTGAATTCGGCGCGACGCGCGGCACGGTCTCGCTGGTATTCTCTGCCGCCGGCTTCCTGTATTTCGCACTGGGCGCGATCAGCGGCCGGCTGGCCGATCGCATCGGACCACAGCCCGTTGTCGGTTTCGGTCTGGCCTGTGTCGCTGCCGGCATGTTCGCCACCAGCTTCGCCGACAGCCTGACGGCGATCATCATCTTCTACGGCGTCGGCATTGGCATTGGCGTCGGTTTCGCCTATGTGCCGGCGATCGGCACGGTGCAGCGCTGGTTCGTCGCCAAGCGCGGCCAGGCCTCGGGCTGGGCGGTGGCGGGTATCGGCATCGGCACCATGGCTGCACCGCCGGCGGCCGCTTATGCCATCGAAGTGTTTGGCTGGCGCGGCGCTTACATCGCTTTCGGTTTCGCCACGCTGGTGCTGGGCGTTCTGGCCACGCTGCTGCTGCGGGCCTCGCCGGCCAGCATGGGATTGCAGCCCGATGGCGCTGCTGCTCCGGTCAACACGGCACCGACCGCGCCTGCCGGGCTTGAGCTTGGTCAGGTGTTGCGGCATCGGGTGTTCTGGCTTCTATACCTTGCCTGCGCGCTCAACTGCATTGGCACCTTCGTGCCCTTCGTGCATCTCGCACCCTATGCCACCGATCAGGGCCTGAGCCGCATCGAAGGCGTCTGGCTGGTCGGCCTGATCGGCGTCGGCAGCACGCTCGGTCGCTTCGTGCTCGGCGGTCTCGCCGACCGCATCGGTCGCGACCGCAGCCTGGCGCTGATTATGCTGCTGAACGGCGCGGCGCTGGCCTACTGGAGCGTGGCGCAGGGCTTTACCGCGCTCGCCATTTTCGCGCTGGTCTTCGGCCTGTTCTATGGCGGCTTCGTCGCTTTGGTGCCGGCCTTCACTGCGGATCTCTTCGGTCTGCGCGCGATGTCGGCCGTGCTCGGCGTGCTCTACACATCAGTGGCCTTCGGCACGCTGCTGGGGCCCACGCTGGCCGGCTGGGTTTTCGATACGACCGGCAGCTACACCTGGCCGATCCTGATCTGCACCGCCGGCTGCGTGGTATCGGCGCTGATGGTGTGGAAATTACCTCGCGTCTAAGTCCTTGAAAAACCACAATCGCGACTCTCGGTTGCGGCAAGTTTAGTTGTGCCTGCAGCGCATCTGCGCTATGCGAGGCAGCGATGAAAAACGGGGCGGGGAAGAATAGGCATCTGCGGGGGCTCGTCCTCTTTGCGGGGCTTCTGTTGGCTGCGGCGGTTCCGGCTGCGGCGCAGACCGATCTGCCATCTGTGCTGCGCGCCGACGATATCGCCCGCTACGAACGCATCTTTGAATATCAGGCCGATCAGGACTGGGCGAAAGCCGATCGCGAGATCGCGAAGCTTTCCGACAAGCTGCTACTCGGCCATGTGCTGCAGCAGCGCTATCTGCATCCCACCGCCTACAACAGTTCGTATCCCGAACTGCTCGCCTGGCTGAAGCAGTATCGCGACCATCCGGGCGCCGAGGAGGTCTACGGCATCGCAATGCGCAAGAAGCCGCGCAAGGACAAGGCGCCGCCGGCGCCGATCGGCGTTGAAGTGGGTGACTATGACGGCGATCCCGGCCTTGTCGCCACCACGCGCCGCCGGACGCAGCCGCGTGACCGCGATCCCGCCTATGCGCGCGAGATCAGCCAGGCCGCCGGTCAGTACGCCGCGCTGCTGAAGCGTGAGCGGCTCGGCGAGGCTGAAGCGTTTCTGAACAGGCCCGATATCCGCAGCAAGGTGAGTGCGTCCGAATACGATGAGTGGCGCAAACGGCTGGCCTGGCTGCATGTGCTGGAAGGCAACGACGAAAAGGCGCTGGTGCTGGCGGCGCCCGCAGCCCAGCGTTCGCGTGCCCGTGTGGCTGATACCGACTGGATCGCCGGTCTGGCAGCCTGGCGTCTCGGCCGCTACGACAACGCGGCACATCATTTCGAGAATCTCGCTTTCTCCAAGAACGCGACGGCTTGGGACCGTTCGGCCGGGGCCTGGTGGGGCGCACGCGTGATGCTGCGCCTGCGCCAGCCGTCAGAGGCGATCCGCCTGCTCGAAGTCGGCGCCAAGGAAGAACGCACGTTCTATGGCCAGCTCAGCCTGTCGCAGCTTGGCACCGACCAGCCCTTTGCCTGGACGCCGCCGCCGTTGTCGGCCGATGAAATCCGCCGACTGAAAGACATTCCCGCCATCCGCCGCGCGCTGGCGCTGTCGGAGGTAGGCGAGGCTGTGCCGGCCGACCGCGAGGTGACGCGGCTGTTCGCCCAGGCGAGCGATGATCTGGCCTCGGCGCTGCTCGGCCTCGTCAGCCGCATGCAGGCGCCGGCCTCCACCATGCGTATCGCCATCGCCTGGTACAACGTGAAGGGCGAGAGCCACGATCACGCGCTGTATCCGCTGCCGCCCTGGGAACCGGAAGGCGGTTTCAGCGTGGACCGCGCGCTGGTCTTCGCCTTCATGCGGCAGGAAAGTGCTTTCAACGCGCGTGCCATGAGCACGGCCGGCGCGACCGGCTTGATGCAGCTGATGCCGCGCACGGCGGGTGCGGTGGCGGGTGACAGCAGCCTGCGGCACAAGAAGGGCCGGCATAAGCTGTTCGCGCCGGAATACAATATCGAGCTGGGCCAGCGCTATCTGCAGCATCTGCTGGAAATGCCGATGATCCGCGGCAACCTGTTCCACCTGGCCGCTGCCTATAACGGCGGCCCCGGCAACCTGCAGAAATGGATCCGCGCCAATCCCGATGTGGCGGCGAACGATCCGTTCCTGTTCATCGAGACGATTCCGCTTAGTGAGACGCGGATTTTCGTGCAGCGCGTGCTGACCAATTACTGGATCTACCGTTCGCGTATTGGCCAGAGCGATAATTCTCTGGCGGCCGCCATGACCGGCGAATGGCCGCTCTATCGCGGGCTGGATCGGGGCGACCAGCGCGCGGATAAAAAGAACTGAACGCCTAGCCGTGCGGCGCCCCTCATCCTAACTTAAATGCGTCTCAGTCCCGGGAGCCGCCATGACCGATCTCCAATCCTTCATCGATACCGAGGGTAAGCGCCTGTTCGTGCCGGTGCGCATCGCCGTGCTGACCGTATCGGACACGCGCAGCTTCGACGACGACAAATCCGGCAATACGCTGGCCGAGCGGCTGACCGAGGCCGGGCATCAGCTGGCGGCGCGCGCCATCGTGAAAGACGACGTCGAAGAGATCCAGGGCCAGCTCAACGACTGGATCGACGACGAAACGGTGGATGTGATCCTGGCCACCGGTGGCACCGGCGTCACCGGTCGCGACGTGACGCCGGAAGCCTTCGAGGGCATCTACGAGAAAAGCATCCCCGGCTTTGGCGAGCTGTTCCGCATGCTCAGTTACCAGAAGATCGGCACCTCCACGATCCAGTCGCGCGCCACCGCCGGCGTCACGCGTGGGACGTATCTTTTTGCGCTGCCCGGCTCGCCCGGCGCCTGCCGCGATGCCTGGGACATGATCCTGAAAGACCAGCTCGACTACCGGCACAAGCCGTGCAATTTCGTCGAGCTGTTTCCGCGTCTGCGCGAACATGAGCGGCGCGGCGGCGGCCAGTAAGCCATCCTGTAGAACTGGCTCCATCGGATTTGCCGGAACTGGTGCTTACCCTGGGGCCGGCACCGGGGTAATCGGATTACAGTTGATCCGAAGGAATCCCGCCTCCATGTCCGATATCGTTATTCGTCCGGTTGCCGCCTCTGAACGCGCGCAATGGGAGCCGCTCTGGCTCGGCTATCTCGCCTTCTACGAAAAGTCCGTGCCCGGGGCCGTCACCGATTTCACCTGGGCGCGCCTAAACGATCCGAAAGATGCAATCGAGGGGCTGATGGCCTGGGAAGGCGAGCGTGCGCTGGGCCTGGTGCAATACCTGCTGCACGCTTCCACCTGGAATATGGGCGGCAATGTCTATCTGCAGGACCTGTTCGTGGTGCCGGAGGCGCGTGGCAAACGCATCGGCCGCCGCCTGATCGCGGCCGTCACCGAGGCCTCGAGGGCGAAGGGTGCCGCCGTGCTCTACTGGCAGACCGAGGAGTTCAACGGCACAGCTCGACGGCTCTATGAGCGGGTCGCCAAGCGCGCTCCTTTCGTCCGCTACAACGTCGAACTTTGACCATCCGAGCCGCCGAACGTATACTTCGGTCATCACTCGGGGAGAATTGAAACAATGACTGTTACCAGATCCTTGATGATTTGCGCTGTTTTGCTGGTTATGGGCGGCTGCGCCAACAGCAACGCCTCGCTGAATGGCAGCGGCAGTGAAAATGGCGGCTCGGGCGGCGGCCGCGTCGGTTCGATGTTCCGCTTTTAAAAACACCGCTCACCCTGGTTCTTGAAATGTTCTCATGGTCGCGCTATTGTTGTGGCCATGGCGAAATTCACGGATCGAGCGGTTTCCACGGCGGCTGACCATGCGCATCCCGACGCCCGGCGCGGGCGCGGGGCGGTGTCTGCCGTGCGCAGCCGTTACGACACTGAAACCCGGCAACGCGAGGATGACGGCTGGGACAATCTGGAAACCGCCGATCCGCTGCGCACCACGCTGCATCTCGACAGCAGCCGCAGCATCATCGCCTGGAACAAGTCGCCCGACATTCCCTTCGATCGTTCGATCAATCCCTATCGCGGCTGCGAGCATGGCTGCATCTACTGTTTCGCACGTCCGAGCCATGCCTATCTCGGCTATTCACCCGGGCTGGATTTCGAAACGCAGATCGTGATCAAACCCGATGCCGCAGCCCTGCTGCGCAAGGAACTGGCGAAAAGCGGTTATCGCGTCGCCACCATGTCGATGGGCACCAACACCGATCCGTATCAGCCGGTGGAGCGCGACCAGAAGATCACGCGCTCGATCCTGCAGGTGCTGCTGGAAACCCGCCATCCGCTCGGCATCGTCACCAAGAACCATTTAGTCACGCGGGATATCGACATCCTGTCCGAAATGGCCAAACTGGATCTGGTGAAGGTGTACCTGTCGCTCACCACGCTGGACCGGCAGCTTGCGCGAAAAATGGAGCCCCGGGCCTCGACGCCGCCCAAGCGTCTGGAAGCCATTCGCCTGCTCAACGAGGCCGGCATTCCGGCCGGCGTGATGACGGCGCCGATGATTCCGGCGATCAACGACATGGAGCTGGAAAACCTGCTGGAAGCCGCATGGCAGGCGGGTGCGCGCGAAGCCGGCTGGGTCTTGCTGCGCCTGCCGTACGAGCTGAAGGAGCTGTGGCGCGAATGGCTGCAGGAGCATTATCCTGATCGCGCCTCCAAGGTGATGAAGCTGGTGCAGGAGTCGCGCGGCGGAAAGGATTACGTGGCCGATTTCGGCGGACGCATGCGTGGCGAGGGCGCCTATGCCGACCTGATCGCGCAGCGTTTCGGCAAGGCGATCAAACGCATCGGCTTTAACGAGCGGCGTCTGCGTCTGCGCAAGGACCTGTTCCGCGCACCACCGCTGGATGACCGGCAGGGGATGCTATTCTGATGGCGAAGAAATACCAGGTGCCGAAGAAGAACGACGTCCGCAAGCTGAAGCCGCGTGGACCGACCGACCGGCTGCGCGCCATCTGCCTGGCGCTGCCCGAGTCCGAGGAGCGCGAAACCTGGGACATCCCGACCTATCGGATCCGCGGCAAGATCTTCGCCCTGCAGAGCGCCATCGACGAACGCGACGCGGTCTGGTGCAAGGCGCAGGAGGGCAGCCAGGAACTGCTGGTGCAGGCCGATCCCGACCGTTTCTTCGTGCCGCCCTATCTGGGTCACAAGGGCTGGGTCGGCATGTGGCTGGATCGCAAGGCTGACTGGAAGGACGTGGCCGAACTGGTGCGTCGCAGCTACCGCCTGATCGCGCCGAAGAAGCTGGTAGCCCGACTCGACGCGGGGTGAGCCCGGCTGATTATTTTACAGCGCAACGGAACGCCGGCGGGTTTGCCGCGTTCGTCCGACAGCCAGTTCTGTCTGCCGGAGCCCTCCCATGGCCAAGGACGAATTCACTCCCTTCAGCCGCAGTCTCAATCCCTTCCGGGGCATCGAACGCAGCATCGACGCCATGTTCGACGACAATTTCGCCACGGGCGCCGCCGGCACGATGGCAGCCGTTCACCCGGTGGGCGAGGTTGGCCTCGACCAGATGCCGCCGCGCACCTTGTTCATGCGCGTGGTGCAGGTGGAATCAGGTCGGCGCAAGGGTTGAAGATCCGGCCACTCAGGGCCGCATGAATTCATAGTCGCGGTCCACAAGATTCTCGATCGCGAATTGTAGTTCGGCACGAATGTCGTTTACCGGCCGACGGGTTTTCAGAATACGTATCGCCTCCGTAATCAGCGTGCTGGCAACCGTTTCTGGCGGTATGCCTGTCGTTAATGCCTCAGCCAAAACGGCTTCGACGTGGCGGTTCACGATTTCCCAGGTGCTCATAAGGATATCCAGCTTGTCGGGTGCTGGAGGATGGCATATCCGATGGCAAATTCATTGATGTGAGACAATCCCGTCAGGCATCTTTGCCGGCTGAAGCCGTCAGCACGTCCTGCACCATGTCGGGCAGCAGGGCGACATGCCTCAGCGCTGCCTTCAGCCGGTCGCGCTGCAGGTGGGTCAGGCTGGCCGGATCGATGCGGCTGCCTGGCTCGCGGCTGGCCTTCAGATCGGCAATCTGCTGACGCAGGATGATTTCCAGCAACAGGGCATGGGCTGTGGTCAGCCCGGTGATGTCGCTTTCGCCGATCAGCCCGGCCGCGCCGACGGCGCGCAGGCGCTCGGCCGTGCCGGTGGCGGGTGTGCCGAGTTTGAGCGCCATCAGGCGCGCGGCACTGACCAGCGGCAGCAGGCCGCCGCGTTTGAGGTCGACGCGGCCATCATCGTCGGTCTTCAACCGGCCGAAGAAATTCAGCGCAGGTTGTAACTGCGCGGTCTGTTCGGCCAGCAGGCGCAGGAAGACCGGCGAACTGCGTGCCGCGGCCAGCGCCTCGAAACGCAGGGCTTCGCCCAGGCGCAGTGCGCCATAGACCGGTTGCAGGTCGTAAAAAATATCGACATTGAGCAGCGCTTCGGGCGTATGACGGCCGATCCATTCGGTGACGCGACCGCGCCATTGACCCTGCGCGCCGCGCCAGGCGGTGTTCTTCGCCATCACGCCGCCCTTGCAGAAGGGCACGCCCGCAGCATCCAGCAGGGCATTGATGCGTTCGGCGATGCGGGCATACCAGCCATCGTCCTCGCTGCTGCCGGCATGAATGATGGCATTGTCCTGGTCGGGTTTGAGCAGGCTTTCGCCGCGCCCGCCGGAACCGAGGATCAGCATGCACCAGGGTGCGGGGGCCGGATCTCCGGCCCTGTCGAATTCCGCTTCGACGATGGCGGCGGCGCGCGCCGTGATATCGGCATAGATGCCGGAGATCACGGCGGCTACAGCAGGCGCATCCGGAGCTTCCGCCAGCAGGGTGGCGGCAAGCTGCGGCAGGGCGGCGCGGGCATGGCCAAGCTCGTCGGCCGTCTGCGCGATGTCCAGTTCGTCGGCAATCATCTGCGAGTCCTGCGCGCGCAGCCGCAGCAGCGTGCGGGCGGTCAGCATGCCGGTGAAGCGGCCGGCATTGTCGGTCACCGGCAGGTAGCGCAGGTTCAGCCGACGCATGCGGCCGATGGCGCGGAACAGGAAAGCACCTTCGTGGATGGCGACAATGCTGCGGGTCATCAGGTCGGCGGCGGTCAATTGCAGGGCGGCGGCGCCGTCGCGACCGAGCGCGCGGGTGACATCGCGCTCGGTCAGGATGCCGACATGCCGGTCGAAGCGGTCGCGCACCAGCAGCCCGCCATGAGCGCTGTCGCTCATATGGCGGGCGATTTCGGCCAGCGTGGCGTTGTCGGCGATGTCATTCACGGGTTTTCGCATCACCGCGCTGACGCGGCGGCGATAGGGTTCAAGATCGGGCAGGGCGGGTCCTGGTGTGATCATGGCGTCAGCGCGGCAGCAACAAGTCGAGTGCCCAGCCGGCGCGGTCCTGGCCATGCAGCAGATCGCGCTGGCGCTGCATCAGCCGTCGCGCATCACCCAGCGTAGCGATGCCGATCCGCCCGAGCGCCGGCAGCATCCGCTGCCAGATGCCAGCCGCGGCTTCGGCGTCGCCGGTGGCGGAATGGCGGCCTTCCAGCGACACGGCGAAGTCCTCGGCGATGCGCTCCAGCGTGATATGCGCGACGCGCGGCTTCAGCCCGGCATAGAGCAGGCCAATATCGAGTGCACCGGCCGGCGCATGGAAGGGCAGGCGATAGCGCGATGCCTCATGCTGCAGGAGGGCGATGTCAAAGCCGATATTGTGGCCCACCAGCACACGGCCCTGCCACGCATGCTGGATGCTGCCCCACAACAGGGCCAGCGCAGGTGCCGTGGCCACCATGCGATCGTCGATGCCATGGATCGCGGTGGAGGCTTTCGGGATACGGATACCGGGATGCAGCAGCAGGTCGAGCGCCGGTGCGTCGTCGGCGCCGCCGCCGTGATAGGGCAGGCCGGCCATGGAGATGATGCGGTCGCGCATCACATCCAGACCGGTCGTTTCGGTATCGAACAGCAGGGCCGGCAACGTAGCGAGCGGTTCGTCGTCGGCCAGGGTGAAGGCCGGTGGCGACGGTGCGGCGCTGCGCAGCCGGGCCAGGATATGGCTGACGCTGCCGATCAGCGACCGCCGCATGCCGGCCTCACTGCGTCAGCGCCGCCACCAGCGCGTCGCGGCGGAAGCGTTTCAGCATCGAGGCATGCGCCGCCAGGATATGCAGGCTCAGATCGCCGGTAATCACCTCGCGGTCGTTGCGCTTCAGCCGGTCGGCAATCGGCACCAGTTCGTGAATCAGCGCCGCTGACCCGGTGATGAGCTTTTCCGGCGCCTGCGGCTCGGCCTCCCGCGTCTGGGAGAAGCGAATATTGAAAGCTTCAATACGGTCGGCCCAGGTCTGGCGATGCGCCGGCAACTCTTCGGTCAGGATGGTGACGTAGAGGGTAGCCAGCGAATCGGCCACGCGCCGGCGCGTCCCGGCATTCTCCGGTCGCAGCCAGCCCTCGACCATGATGACGATATCGCTCAGCGTGCTGGCATAGGCTTCCCAGCGGCAATTCTCCTGGGCCTCCCGGAAAGCGGGTTCAGTCAGCAACTTCTCGTAGTCCAGCATGGTCTTGACCCGGCAATAGCCGATCACGGTCTTCTGGGTCAGATAGCTGGCTTCCCCGGCAACGAAGGCCCGCAGATCACTGCGAGTCGAAACCGAAGGTGGAAAGAAATACTCTTTGATGCGATGCAGCAAAACGCCCCCCTGATGCATAATCCGCGTAAACAAACCCTTATAAGGATTTAGCCTTTGGTCTAATGGGTCCCCAGAAAACGCCGCCCGTATACTGCCTGAAGCCGGTTCGTGCGTAAAAACCGCGTCGCCGGACGTAACGATATCATAAACAACAAGGGGCAGGAGCGCTTCATGTCAGACCTAACTCCGGAAAAGGCTAAGGCCTATTGGGCCAGAACATCCAGCCTCATGTGGACGATGCTGGGCATCTGGTTCTTCTTCGGTTTCGTGGTGCATTTCTTCGCACCGCAGCTGAACAATATCCGCATCATCGGTTTTCCGCTCGGCTTCTACATGGCCGCTCAGGGTTCGCTGATCGCCTTCGTCGTATCGCTCTTCTGGTTCGCTTCGAAACAGAACAGCATCGATGAAGAGTTCGGCGTCGCCGAAGACGAATAAAGAGGGGGAACGCCACCATGGCAAACAATAGTGAAAGCGGCGGGGGTTTTATTAACAACCTCGGCAAGATTTACGGAATTTACACGGGCGGCTTTGCCGCTTTCGTGATTTTCCTCGCCATCCTTGAACAGATGGGCGTCTCCAACCAGGTCATCGGCTACCTGTTCGTGTTCCTGACCATCGGTGTCTACGCGCTGATCGGCGTGATCTCGCGCACGGCGGAAATGGGCGAATACTATGTCGCCGGCCGCAAGGTGCCTGCCTTCTACAACGGCATGGCCACCGGTTCCGACTGGATGTCGGCAGCGTCGTTCATCGGCATGGCCGGTTCGCTCTACCTGCTCGGCTACGACGGTCTCGCCTTCGTGCTCGGCTGGACCGGCGGTTACCTGCTGGTGTCGATCCTGCTGGCGCCGTACCTGCGCAAGTTCGGCCAGTACACGGTGCCCGACTTCCTCGGCGCCCGTTACGGCGGCAACCTTGCCCGGTTTGCCGGCGTCATCGTGCTGATCTCGGCTTCGTTCACCTACGTGACGGCGCAGATCTTCGGCGTCGGCATCATCGCCTCGCGCTTCCTGGGTATCTCCTTCGAACTGGCGGTCTTCGTCGGTCTGGCGGGCATCCTGGTCTGCTCGATGCTGGGCGGTATGCGCGCGGTCACCTGGACCCAGGTGGCGCAGTACATCATCCTGATCATCGCCTACCTGATCCCGGTTGTGATCATGTCGGCCAAGGTGACGGGCGTTCCGATCCCGCAGCTGATGTATGGTCAGGCGCTGGAGAAGATCGCGGCGCTGGAGCCGGCCCTGGGGGTGGTGAAGGTACACACCTCCGCCTTTGCCGACGCCAAGGGCGTGATGAACTTCACGGACGGCATGAACTTCTTCGCGCTGATCCTGTGCTTGATGGTGGGTACGGCCGCTTTGCCGCACATCCTGATGCGCTACTTCACCACGCCCAGCGTGCGTGATGCCCGCAAGTCGGTGGCATGGAGCCTGCTCTTCATCTTCCTGCTCTACTTCACCGCGCCGTCCTATGCTGCCTTCGCCAAGCTGGAAGTGTACCAGAACGTGATCGGCCAGCAGATCACGGCCCTGCCGAGCTGGGTGCAGTCGTGGGGGGCGATCGGTCTGGTCGGCGCCTGCGATGCGGCCAACGCGGACACCATTTTCGCCCTCTGCAAGGGCGTGAAGGGTAACGCGGACGGCATCCTGCAACTGAGCGAGTTCCGTATCGCGGCGGATGCCATCGTGCTCGCCACGCCGGAAATCGCCGGTCTGCCTTATGTCATCGCGGGCCTGGTTGCGGCCGGCGGTCTGGCGGCAGCGCTCAGCACGGCCGATGGCCTGCTGCTCGCCATCGCCAACGCCCTCAGCCACGACGTCTACTACCGCATGATCGACCCGCATGCCGCGACGAAGAAGCGCCTGATCATCAGCCGTGTGCTGCTGATCATCGTGGCTATCGCCTCGGCCTATGTGGCATCGACGAAGCCTTCGACCATCCTTGCGATGGTGGCCTGGGCCTTCTCGATCGCTGCTTCGGGCCTGTTCCCGGCGCTGGTGATGGGTATCTGGTGGAAGCGGACCAGCAATACCGGCGCCGTTGCCGGTATGATCGCGGGTTACGGCGTCTGCGTGTACTACCTGGTGATGACCCAGTTCTATGGCATGCCGCTGTGGTTCGGGGTCAAGAACATCTCCTGTGGCCTGTTCGGTATTCCGGCGGCCTTCATCGTGACCTATGTCGTCAGTCTGATGACCGCGGCCCCGTCGAAGGAGATGCAGGACTTCATCGACAGCATCCGCGTGCCGAAGGGTGACGTGAAGCTGGCGAATGCCTCGGACGCCATCAGTCACTAAGTCGTGGCTTAACGGTAAGAGCGGCGGGGGCCATTGGCCCCCGCCGTTTTCTTTTGTAGGGTGCTCTCCGTAGTCAGCTTTTTTCTTGGATTCCAATGACCGCCCAGCCTGATTTCTTCTGGAGTTACCTGCCGTACTGGGCAGTCAGCTACGGCCTTGCACTGATCGGCTGGACCTGCATCGGCCGCTTCCTGATGACGGGTTTCCTGCCGCCGGATCATCCGAATTACATTTTCAAGTTCTTTCGTCTGCTGACCAACTGGGCGGTCTGGCTGACCGACTGGATCACGCCGCGTTTCATCGGCCTGCGGTTTGTGCCGCTGGTCACGGCCTTCTGGGCATTCGCCCTGCGCTATGTTGCGCACTTCATCTTTGCCGCCAACGGCATGGCGCCCAGCCTCGTGCAGGCCGCCTCATGACTCCGCAAACCATCTTTGTTGGTATCCTGGGCGTAACGCTGCTCAACGGGTTCATCTCGCCCATGGTGCCGCTGGTCTTCATCATGGCGCCGGTCTGGCTGCCGGAATTTGTTCCGCCAACCCGCATCGTGCTGCTCTATGGCACCTCTCTGATCGTCTCGGTCACCACTTTGATGCTGTCGGCAGTGCCGGCGGGTATTTTCGAACGTCTGACCGGCCGCGAAGAGACTGATCAGACCTCCATGTTCATCTGGCTGGGCGCAGCTATCCTGCTGACGCTGCCCGGACTGCTCTGACGGGAGTCGCCATGGCCGAGCCCGTCGAGCAAAGGGTGCGGGCATTGGCGGTTCAGTCGGTCGGACGCGGCTGCTTCTTCGCGGCCCTGGCAATCTGGTGCGTGATGATCGGGCTGATCTCGGAGCCGTTCCAGTCGCTCAAGTCCGGCGCCATCCTCACCATGATCACTGCCTGTGTGCTCCTGCTCAAGGCGGGGCACGTAACGCGTGCGTCGTACAAGAAAACCGAGGTATGGATCCTGCTTGACCGCCGGATCGACCTCAGTCCGGAAGTGGCGCAGCGCATCATCACGGTGACGCTGCGCGACGTCTATCTGCGTTACGCGCTTTACGCCGCTGTCGCTGCGGGCGGTTTCTGGCTCTGCGCGCTGCTGTTCTGGCTGTCCGGCGCAAGAGGCTGGTGGGGCAGCGCGAGCGGTGTACCCTCGTGGGCCGGGCGCGCAGTGGGCAGCCTGATCGGCTGGTGGGCCGGTCCCTAGCCGGATGGTCGCCCTGCGACACTTGATCCGCTCTGCCAATGCGGTAGGTGAGTGTCAGTGACAAGGATGTGGGGGAAATATGCGTCTGTTGGTTGTCGGTGCCGGCTCGACCGGCGGCTATTATGGCGGTCGTCTGGCCCAGGCCGGCCGCGATGTCACCTTTCTGGTGCGGCCCGGCCGCGCGGCGCAGCTGCAGGAGAATGGCCTGCAGATCGTCAGCCCCTATGGCGATTTCACCTGCACACCGAAGCTGGTGACCGCGGGGCAGATCAGGGGCCCCTATGACGCTGTGATCCTGACGGTGAAAGCCTATTCGCTTGAGGCCGCGCTGGAAGATCTGGCGCCCGCCATCGGCCCGCAGACCATGATCCTGCCGGTGTTGAACGGCATGCGGCATGTCGAGGCAATCCGGGCGCGCTTCGGTGCGCAGACGCTGGTTGGCGGGCTATGCCGCATCCCGGCGCAACTGGATGACGCCGGCCGTGTGATCCAGATGGGCAAGTTCCACGATCTGGCCTATGGCGAGATGGATGGCAGCACGTCGTCGCGCATCACCGCACTGGATGCCGCGCTGAAAAATGCCGGCTTCGACGCCAAGCTGACGTCGGAGATCGAACGCGAGATGTGGGAGAAGTGGACTCTGCTGGCGGCGCTGGGCGGCATTTGCTGCCTGATGCGCGGCACGGTGGGCGAAGTGGCGGCCGCGCCGGGCGGAGGCGACTTCTCTGCCGCCATCGTCGATGAAGTGGTTGGTGCCGTCCGCGCGGTCGGCAAGGCCCCGAGCGAGAGCTTCGTAGCCAGCACGCGTGAGGCGCTGACCAAGGTCGGCTCGACGCATACCTCGTCGATGTATCGCGACCTGCAGAAGGGCGCAGCCGTGGAAGCCGACCAGATTGTCGGCGACCTGCTCAGGCGGGCGCAGCAGGCCGGTATTGCCATGCCACTGCTATCACTCGCCTACGCCAATCTCTGTGTCTATCAGAGCCGTCGGGCAGCCTAGTTCAGAAACATCGGGTCGATCGCGACACCGGAGCGGCGACAGCGCTGCGTGTTGTCGTTTGCGATGTCGTCAGGTTCGCCCAGGCATGAAATGGGGCGCGGCAGCGACAGGTCACTGTGGTTATCGCAACAACCGTTCATATGTTCGGCGCGGAGCCGGTCCGTAACAGGGGGCTTGGTCATGGCATCCTCCGGATCTGACGGGCGTGATGCAGGCGGCGCGATATCGACGCGCGTCGACAAAGTCGGCGGATTCGGCCCCGCTGTCGATTGAATGTCTTTTGCGGATCGGCACATCCGGGTTTTGGAAGGCCGGAATATCGGGAAAATATAATAACTAAAATTATATGTATATCATTATGATATACACTTAGACTACTGATTTGCTATCTTTGGCGCCTTGCGACGTTCGGATCGGAACATGCGCCAAGTTCAGGTTATGACATTCGCCCCAGACGGGATTGCTGCCGGCCGGCCTTCCAGGCGCCGTTTGCCGCCGCTGGTGGCGCTGCGCACCTTCGAGGTCGTGGCGCGCCATCTCAGCCTCGTGCAGGCGGCCGACGAGCTCTGCGTGACGCCGGCGGCGGTCAGCCACCAGATCCGGACACTCGAGGCGCATCTGGGTGTGCCGCTGTTCCGCCGCGCCGGCCGTAGCATCGCACTGACCGATGCCGGCCAGACATTCCTGCCGGGCATCCGTGGTGGCTTCGAGATGATGAGCGAAGCCGTGGGGCAACTCGAAGGCCTGAACCAGGCCAGCGTGCTGACCGTGAGTGTGGCGCCATCCTTTGCGGTGAAATGGCTGATGCCGCGGCTGGATCGCTTCCAGAAACTGCATCCCAATATCGACGTGCGCGTGGCGGCCACCACGCAGCTCAGCAACTTCACCAGCGACAATGTTGATATCGCCGTCCGCTATGGCAAAGGCAGCTACCCCGATCTCGCCGTGGAGCATCTGCTGTCCGAAGCCGTGATCCCGGTCTGCAGCCCGGTGTTGCTGAAGGAAAAGCGGTTGCAGCAGCCCAAGGATCTCTCGACCACTACCTTGCTGCATGACGACAGTCCCGACAGCGATCCGACCTGCCCAAGCTGGCAAGCCTGGTTGCGCGCCCGCGGTGCGACGAGCGTGGATGTGGCGCGCGGTCCACGGTTCACGCAGTCCAGCCTGGTGCTGGATGCGGCGATCCAGGGCAGCGGCGTGGCGCTGGCAAAGGCGACGCTGGTGGAAAACGATCTGCGTGAAGGGCGGCTGGTGAAGCTGTTCGAAGCTCCGCAGCCGGTGGATTTCGCCTACTATATCGTGGCGCCGCATCGCCTGCTGTCACTGCCCAAGGTAGCGGCATTTGCCGCCTGGTTACGCAGCGAAGCCTCCAACGAGACTAACAAGGCCGGAAACGAAAACCTGCCGCATGTGGCGGCGGTGCGCTGAGAATGTTGTATACTGCAGCCGGAACAGCGCGGTTTACGGATGCGGCAAATTCCTTTCAATTGTCGTTTGTGGAACCAATGACAAGATTGAGCATGACCAAATCCACGAAAGAGGGTGCCATGCTGAAATTCCTGTCTCGAAATGCCATCGGCCGCCGCGCAGTGCTGGCTGTCGCAGTTGCGGCATTGGCTGTTCCGCTCGCAGCGGGCGCTGCCTTTGCGCAGGGCAAAAATGTCACGCTGCTCAACGTCTCGTATGATCCGACGCGCGAACTCTATAACGACTACAACAAGGCCTTCGCCAAGCTGTGGGAAGCGCAATCCGGCGGCAAGCTGACCGTGCGCCAGAGCCATGGCGGCTCGGGCAAGCAGGCACGCTCGGTGATCGATGGCCTGGAGGCCGATGTGGTCACGCTGGCGCTGGCCTATGACATCGACGAGATCGCGGAGCGCGGCCTGATCGTGCAGGACTACCTGAAGCGCCTGCCCGATAACGCCTCGCCCTATACCTCGACCATTGTGTTCCTGGTGCGCAAGGGCAATCCCAAGGGTATCAAAGACTGGGACGATGTCGTGAAGCCCGGTGTTTCGGTGATCACGCCGAACCCGAAGACCTCGGGCGGTGCGCGCTGGAATTACCTGGCGGCCTGGGGCTATGCGGAACGCAAGAACGGCAAGGCCGACGATGGCCGCAAATTCGTCGAGCAGCTGTTCAAGAACGTACCGGTGCTGGATACCGGCGCGCGCGGCTCGCTGATCACCTTCACCCAGCGCAATCTGGGCGATGTGTTCCTGAGCTGGGAAAACGAAGCCTTCCTCGCGATCAACGAACTCGGCAAGGACAAGTTCGAGATCGTGGTGCCGAGCATTTCGATCCTGGCCGAGCCGCCGGTGGCCGTCGTCGACAAGGTGGTGGACCGCAAGGGCACTCGCCAGGTGGCCGAAGCCTATCTGAAGGGCCTGTATGGCAAGGAAGGGCAGGAGATCGCTGCCAGGCATTACTATCGCCCGCGCGATCCAGAAGTGGCCCGGAAGTATGCCGAGATCTTCCCGAACGTGAAGTTGTTCACGATCGACGAGCAGTTCGGTGGCTGGACCAAGGCGCAGAAGGCGCATTTCGGCGACGGCGGCGTGTTCGACCAGATCTACAAGCCGAGCAACTGAGCCGACCTATCGACGGATTTGGATGGCATACGATGAATGACGGATTGAAGTGACACAAAGCATATCGCGTATACCATTCCGCGCTCAGCCCAGTGTGATCCCCGGTTTCGGGCTCACGCTGGGCTTGACGATTTTCTGGCTCAGCCTGATCGTGCTGATCCCGCTGTCCAGCCTGTTCCTGAAATCGGCGACGCTGGGCTGGGATGCATTCTGGACGGCGATCTCGACACCCAGAGTCCTGCAGGCGCTGAAGATCAGCTTCAGCACTGCAGCGATTGCCGCCGGTATCAACACGGTCTTCGGCCTGATCGTTGCATGGGTGCTGGTGCGGTATCGGTTTCCCGGCCGGCGTATCGTTGATGCGCTGGTCGATATTCCCTTCGCGCTGCCGACCGCCATTGCCGGCATCGCGCTGACCACGCTCTGGGCCGAGAATGGCTGGCTGGGTGCATTGCTGGCGCCGTTCGGCATCAAGGTCGCGTTCACACCGGCCGGCATCGTGGTCGCACTGATTTTCATCGGCCTGCCTTTCGTGGTACGCACGGTGCAGCCGGTGCTGGAGGACTTTGAGCGCGAGTCGGAAGACGCAGCCGAAAGCCTCGGCGCCAATCCGTGGCAGGTTTTCTCGAAAGTGATCTGGCCCAGCATCATGCCCGCCACGCTCACCGGCATGGCACTGGCCTTTGCCCGTGCGCTTGGCGAATACGGTTCGGTCATCTTCATCGCCGGTAACCTGCCGCTGAAATCCGAGATTGCGCCGTTGCTGATCGTGATCAAGCTGGAAGAATTCGCCTACGCCCAGGCCACGGCGATCGCCGTGACGATGCTGCTGGCCGCCTTCCTCCTCCTGCTCTGCATCAATATCCTGCAGCGCTGGGCGGAACGACGTGAGCGGCGGAGATAGCGATGAGCACGCTCTTTTCGATCGCCGCCAACCAGCGCCGGGAAATCATCAGCGCGCGACGCAGGACTGGCCGCGCGGCTCTGATCACCATTGCGCTGGCCTTCCTCGGCCTGTTCATCGTGCTGCCGCTGCTGCTGGTCTTTCTGCAGGCCTTCGCCCGTGGCTGGGAAGCCTATATCGAGGCGCTGACCGAACCGGATGCGGTCTCGGCCATCCAGCTGACGCTGATCACGGCAGCCATATCGGTGCCGCTCAACCTGGTCTTCGGCCTGGTGGCCTCCTGGGCCATCACCAAGTTTGAATTCCGCGGCAAGAGCTTCCTGATCACCCTGATTGATTTGCCGTTCTCGGTATCGCCGGTGATCTCCGGCCTGGTCTTTGTGCTGATGTTCGGCCTGCAGGGCTGGTTCGGGCCATGGCTGCGCGACAACGACCTGCAGATCATCTTCGCCGTGCCGGGCATCGTGCTGGCCACCATCTTCGTCACATTCCCATTCGTGGCGCGCGAACTGATCCCGATCATGCAGGAGCAAGGCACGCTGGAAGAGGAGGCGGCCTTCACGCTCAATGCCTCGGGCCTGCAGACCTTCTGGTATGTCACACTGCCCAACGTGAAATGGGCGCTGCTGTATGGCGTGCTGCTGTGCAATGCCCGTGCGATGGGCGAGTTCGGGGCCGTGTCGGTGGTGTCGGGCCATGTGCGCGGCCTGACCAATACGATGCCGCTGCATGTCGAAATTCTCTATAACGAATACAACTTCGTTGCAGCCTTCGCGGTGGCGTCGCTGCTGGCGATGCTCGCCATCATCACCCTTGCCTTGAAAACACTGCTGGAATGGAAGCTGAGCCGCGAGCGCGCGCCAGAGTCCGCACCGGCCGGCGAATGATTACGGATACCGACATATGCGTATAGATGTGAACAACCTCACCCGCGTCTTTGGCGATTTCTACGCCCTGCGCAATGTCGATCTGACGATCAAAACGGGCGAGCTTGTCGCCCTGCTGGGTCCGTCCGGTTCGGGCAAGACCACCTTGCTGCGCATCATCGCCGGACTGGACTGGGCCGACAGTGGTGACATCAAATTCAACGGCGTCACCGCCAACGACCGTTCGGTGGGCGACCGCCAGGTCGGTTTCGTTTTCCAGCATTACGCGCTGTTCCGCCATATGACGGTGTTCGAGAATGTGGCCTTCGGCCTGCGCGTGCGTCCGCGTCAGCAGCGGCTGCCCGAGCCGGTGATCCGCGAACGCGTCAACCGCCTGTTGCAGCTGGTGCAGATCGACTGGCTGGCTGATCGTATGCCGGCGCAGCTGTCCGGTGGTCAGCGCCAGCGCGTCGCCCTGGCACGCGCACTGGCCATCGAGCCCAGCGTGCTGCTGCTGGACGAACCTTTCGGCGCGCTGGATGCCAAGGTGCGCAAGGAATTGCGCCGCTGGCTGCGCCGCCTGCACGAACAACTCGGCATGACCTCGGTCTTCGTCACGCATGACCAGGAAGAGGCGCTTGAATTGGCCGACCGCGTCGTGGTGATGAACAAGGGCCGTATCGAACAGATCGATACGCCGGCCCAGCTCTATGACAATCCGGCCACGCCCTTCGTCAGCGGCTTCCTCGGCGACAACAATGCGCTGGACGGCCATGTGGCGGCCGGTTCGGTGCTGTTGCCTGGCATCGACACCACGGCGCTGGAGCGCGTCGAGGTGCCGAACGGCCCGGCCCGGATCTATGTCCGGCCGCATGACCTCGCGGTGATGCCCGATGAAAACGGCGAGGCGTCGATCCGTTTCGTCTCAACGGTGGGCGCTTTCGTGCGCCTCGAAGCTGAACTGCCGGATGGAAGGATCGTCGAGCTGACGCGCACGCGCGAAGAGCAGAACGAAGAGCCGCTGGCCATCGGCGTGAAAGTCGCCCTGAAGCTTTACCGCGCGCAGGTCTTCGCCGCTTAATCCTTCTGGCGCCTGCGACGCAGCAGGTAGCTGTCCATGATCCAGCCGTGCGTTTTCTTTGCCGCCGCTCTGGCCTGTGCGATCTGCCCGGCGACATCTTTCAGCCGGCCTGCGATCAGGATCTCATCCGGCGTGCCGACATAGGCGCCCCAGTAGATGTCGAGGCTGTCGTCCTCGGCAAAATGCCGGTAGGTCTCGTCGCCATCCAGCATGACAAAGACGCTGTCGGTGCGGGGCGGGAAGCCACCCTCGGTCAGGCGGCGGCCGGTGGTGATCTCAACCGGCTGTCCCACCGTGTTCAGTGTGGTGCGATGCTGCGCGGTGAGGGCATGCAGACTGCTGATACCGGGGATCACGTCATACGTGATGGCCTGCCGTCCTGCGGCTGCGATATCCGTCATGATGCGGATGGTGCTGTCGTAGAGCGAAGGATCGCCCCAGACCAGCACGCCGGCGGTTTCGCCGTCCTGCATCTCACCGGCGATCATCTGTTCGAACACCGCCTGCTTGTCACTGTTCAGGCCGCCGATCACGGCGTTATATTCACCGCTGTGGCGATCCCATTGCGGGCTCTGCGCCGTGGCGAAGCGGTATTTGCGGTTGGCAGTAATGAAGCGCGCGCAGATGTCCCGCCGCAGGTCGATCATCGAGCCTTTCGCTTCACCTTTGTCCATAATAAAAAAGACATCGACCCGGTTCAGCGCATTCACCGCCTGAATGGTGATGTGCTCGGGGTTGCCGGCACCAATGCCGATGATCAGGATGGTCTTCATCGCACCTTGGTTGCCGACGGCTCAGAGAGTGACGCCGGCGCCTAAAAGAAATCAAAGCGTTATGCCGTCCATGACGGCAGCATAACCTGATATCGACTTGAGCATAAATCGCCTCTTCCTGCCAGCAAGAGGCCATATCTCTGCAAAGCGCCGCCGGAATCGGGGGGGCGCAAACGGGTGCGGCGGCAGCACGTCGCCACGGGCCGAGTTCTGTCCTATATAGGGTGCATGAAGCCGCTGCCATCCGACTATCTTGTCCAGCCGAATCCGCTCGATCCTGCGCTCACCGAAGCCGTGCAGGGGATCGACCAGGACGGCCGTGCTGTCGATACCAGGGTGCCCGTCGAGCGTCCGCTCACCCTGTTCCTCAACGGGCAGGAAATCGTCACCATGATGACGATCGGCGACTATCCCGACTATCTGGCGCTGGGCTACCTGGTCAACCAGCGCATGCTGCTGCCTGAGGACGAAGTGACCGGTATCGATTTCGATGCCGAGATCGAAACCATCGTGGTGCGCACCGCGCGGCGCACCGATTACGAAGAGCGGCTGAAGAAAAAGACCCAGACCTCGGGCTGCGCCCAGGGCACGGTGTTCGGTAACATGATGGATGCGGTAGAAAGCGTGGCGCTCGATCCGCAGGCCGAGCTGAAGACCTCGTGGATCTACAGCCTGTCGAAGCAGATCAACCTGACGCCGTCGCTGTATCTCGAAGCTGGTGCAATCCATGGCTGCGTGCTGTGCGAGGGCGAGCGGCCGCTGATCTATATGGAAGATGTTGGCCGGCATAACGCGATCGACAAGATCGCCGGCTATATGCGCGTGCACGGCATTCCGGCGACCGGGAAGCTCATGTACACCACCGGGCGCCTGACCTCGGAGATGGTGATCAAGACGGCGCAGATGGGCATTGCCATCCTGATCAGTCGCTCGGGCTTCACCGCCTGGGGCGTGCAGCTGGCGCGCCAGATCGGTATGACCCTGATCGGCCGCGCCAAGGGCAAGCGTTTCGTCGCGTTGAGCGGCGCCGAGCGGTTGCGTTTCGATGCCGATCCCTCGACGGTTGGCGATGAAGACAAACGCAGCCAGCGCAAGGGCGGCAGCGACGACGAGGCTGCCGCAGAATGAGTGAGACGATTCTCGGTGTAGTGCTGGCCGGTGGGCTTGCGCGCCGCATGGGTGGCGGCGACAAGGGGCTGCAGCAGCTCGGCGGCAAGCCGATCCTGCAGCATATCCTCGATCGGCTGACGCCGCAGGTCGAGGGCGTGATCCTTAATGCCAATGGCGATGTGACGCGTTTTGCCGAATGGAATCTGCCGGTGACGGGCGATGCCGTCGAAGGTTTCGTCGGGCCGCTCGCCGGCGTGCTGGCGGGTCTTTCCTGGGCGCGCGCCAACCGTCCCGATGTCACCGATATAGTCACCGTGCCGGGCGATGGCCCCTTCCTGCCGCGCGATCTGGTCGCCCGTATGGCGGCGGCGCGAGCAGAGGCGCAGGCCGATCTCGCCTGCGCGGTGTCGGCAGGACAGGCCTATCCGGTGGTGGGCCTCTGGCCCGTGCGGCTGTATGACGATCTGCGCCGCGCCGTGGTGGAGGAAGATATCCGCAAGGTGGACCGCTGGACGGCGCGGCATAAACTGGTGCAGGTGGAGTTCGCCGCGCAGCCGGTCGATCCGTTTTTCAACGCCAATGCGCCGGAAGACCTGGCCGCTGCGGAAGACCTGCTGGCGAAGTTTGGAGATGTCGCATGAATCCCGCCGAATGGCCCGATCTGCCACCCGGCTATAGCCTGAAGCTCTGTGCCTCGGATGCTTTCGCCACTGCCTGCCAGGCGGCGCAGTCGGGTGCCGAAGACGGCTTCATGCTGATGGTGGAACGCGGCGATCGCTGCGAGGCTGCCCTGGTGCTGCGGCCGCTCGATCCGATTCAGCCGTCGCTGACGCTGGCCTATGCCGCGCTGCTCGGCCTGCATGACGGTTTTGCAGCACTTGCGCCGGCGGAAACGCCGGCCAGCATCGGCTGGCCGGATCGCTTGCTGGTCAATGCCGCCTGCGTTGGCGGCGTGCGTGTCGAACACGGCCCGCTGGTCGAGAAGGAAGGCATGAGCGATGTGCCCGACTGGCTGGTGATCGGCATTGCCGTCCAGATGGTCGGTGATGAGGACGACGACGATCCGGGTCTGGAACTGGCCTATACCAACCTGCAGGAAGAGGGCTGCGGGGAGATCACCGTGCCGCGGCTGGTGGAATCTTTCGCCCGGCATCTGCTGCATTGGCTTGACCGCTGGCAGGAAGAGGGTTTCGAGCCGCTGCGCCGCGCCGCGCTGCATGATCTGGACGACAAGGCGCTGAAGATCGAGGCCAATGGCGATGCTTGGCTCGAGACTGGTGGCGCGAAAACGGTCTATCCGTTGCGCGAACGGCTGCGGCGACCGACCTGGAGCCTGCCGGAAGTGACGAGAGTTGTCTGATGAAACTGCTGCGCACCATACGCTTTGACGAATCCGACACCCGCGTCTTCGCCGAAGCGGCCGATCCGGGCGAATGGGCCGTGCCGGGCACGTTTGTGTTCGCCGATGCCGATCCGGAACAGCTGAACCGGCAGGAACGCCAGGCCTTCGCCAACGGCTTCCTCGGGCTGGACAGTTTTGGCTGGTCGACACTGGTGACGGTTGCCTCCATCGAACGTGAAGACTACGAGGTCGTGATCGAAGCTCTCGCACGCCACCTGCAGCAGGAATTCGGCGCGCCGGATTTCGCTACTGCCAAGGCGGCTGCCAAGGAAGAGATCGACTATGCCGCGTCGCTCTGCGAGCATCCCATCAACACGCTGCTCAGCTTAAGCCGCTTCATCGAAGGCGATGCGATCCGCGAGCAGTTCCGCATCGTGTCGCCACCCGGCGAAAAGCCGCATGCCAAGATTTGGGAGATCACCCCCGATGCCTGAAGCCTTCTGGATCAGCAGCGGCTACGACCTGCTGGATCGCGGCCCTGACGGCAGGCTTGGTGTCAGCGGCGATTTCATCCGCGCCTATCTCAGCCGTCCCGAAATGTCGCCGCCCGATGAGGCCTGCGCTGCCGAACGCGCGCTGCATGCGGGCCTTCTGGGCGATCCGCTGCGCACGGTCGGGGCGGGCGAACTGGCTGCACTGGCCGATGCCGATGCGCAGGAGAACTATGCGATCTTCCTGCGCTTCCGTGATCACCTGGTGAAAAGCGGCAGCCTTGAAACTGCCTATGTTGGCCTGCTCAGGCACGGTGCGCCGGCCGTGCCGGCCATGTTCCTTGACCATCTGGCAGCCGCGATACTGCGCGATTTGCTGGATGGACGCGACAATGCCTTCCAGGCGCGTGCGGCCGAACTGTTCTTTCGCGTGCAGAAAGTAACGATCCAGGACAGCCGCATGCTGCTGGCCGACGACGAAACCGTCGAGATGCTGTCGGCCGGCAAGGGATTCGGCTCGCTGGGTGCGCTGGTCGCCGAGTCCGGCACGGCGTTGCGCAACGTCGATATGGATATCCTCACCAAGGAAAACGCGCCGGACTACTGGGCACGCAGCGACAAGCACGATTTCGTGCTGGATTTCGGTTTCACGCGACCCGGCCAGGATGCCTTCGCCCGCGTGATCGAGGCCTGGGTCGAACGGCTGACCGGTGCGGCCGTGCAGGTGTCGCCGGTGCAGACCATCCGCGACGAACGCTGGGTCTGGCATATCGGGCTGGATACGACCTCCACGGCGATCATGAATGCGCTGTACGAGGGCAAATCGGTCGATGAGGATCACATGCGGCAGGTGCTGGCGCTGTTTCGCCTGGAATTCCGCGATCCATCACTGATGTTGCCGCGTGTGGCCGGCCGGCCGGTTTATCTCGGCGTCGCCATGGATCATCATGGTAAGCTGCGGCTGAAGCCGCAGAACCTGATCGTCAATCTGCCGCTGAATGCTGGAAGCTGAACCGGAACACCGCTGATGGCCGATACCCTGCCGCCAGAAACAGAAATCCGTACCGTCGGGGTCATCCTCGAACGCCGCAAGCTGGACAATCCCTGGAAGGAGTTCAGCTGGCGTCCGGTGCAGGTGCTGCCCGGCGCGCCCGAAGTGCCGCCATGGACCAAGCTGGGCGAGGGTGAGGGCTGGGTGCAGTTCTATGCCGGCCCGGCCGAGTTGGCTCTGTATCGCCATGAAAGCGAGACCTACGCCTATAATATCGAAAGCGCGCAGCCGGCCGTCTGGGTCTTCCTGCGCAACAGCGATACCGAGCAGGGCATTGCCCTACATGGCGCTTCCGTCGATCCGGGTGAGGCGCATGCCCATAACGACACCGGCGACGACATCGTCGATTTCGTGCCGATGCCGGGTCAAATCCTGGACTGGATGCAGGATTATGTCCGGCGTCATCCGCCGACCAAGGAGCATTACAAGCGCAAGCGCGATCGCGCCAATCCGGAAGCACTGGCACGTCGCACGCGGCTGTATGAATCCGATCCGCTGCGCCAGATGCCGGAGGATGAATGACCGCCGGTCGCGACAAGCCTGACGATCTGGCGACCGAAGGCGAGGGCAGCGGTTTCCTGTCGCGCTGGTCGCGCCGCAAGGCGGAAGTGCGCGAGCAGGAACGCGTCCAGCCGCCAGCATCAGACTCGGCTGAGCCTGCTGTTGCACCGGAAGCCGAAGCCGAGTTCGATCCCGCCACGCTGCCCCCCATCGACAGCCTGACTGCCGAGAGCGATTTCAGCGTCTTCCTGAAAAAAGGCGTGCCGACCGCGTTGCGTACCGCGGCGCTGCGCAAGTTGTGGGTGACCGAGCCCAGCGTGGTGAATTACAAGGCGCTGGTCGAATACAACTGGGACTTCACCGCACCGGGCTACGGCGAATTGCTGCCGACCGACGATGTCGCGAAGATGGCGAAGCACATCTTCTCCGGCTTCAGCCAAGAGCCGAAACCGGAAGATGCTCCGCAGCAGTCCGAGATAGACCCGGGTCAGCAACCGCAGGACCCGCAGCAGGCTTTGCCTGCACCTGAAGAGCAGCCGGTCGCCGAGATTCAGGGCGAACCAGCCAGAGCTGAACCTGTTGCGGATGCGCCGGCGGCGCCCGCGCCACGCCGCCGTCATGGCGGCGCACTGCCGAGCTAAGGCAGCCTTCACTCTCGACTGTGAAGAGTCGCGGCATGTCTGCGGGCAGCGGGCGGAATGCCGGTATAGCGGCGGAACCATACGCACCTGCCCGAACCATCGAAGCAATACATGTGGTTGCAGTGCAATCGCGGTGCTCATTTTGCGGCATAAAATCCTGATAAAATTCTGCGACTGAGAGTCGCTCGCAAAATTTCGCAGCTGCAGCAAAATCCCTGAAAAATCAGCGAGTTACGCGGATTTCGGTTGGCGGCCAACAAACAAGTTTGTAAGTTAACAGCCGGTGGGAGGGATTCGTGGGCAGTGCACTCGAAAGAGCAATAGACGTCGTGGGCGGGCAGACTCAGCTCGCCCGGCTGCTTGGCGTCAAACAGGCCAATGTCTGGCACTGGCTCAAGAAGGCTGACCGCGTGCCCGGCGAATATGTCCTGGCCATCGAGACCGCCACCGGCAGCCAGGTGACGCGCCACGATCTGCGCCCTGACCTCTATCCCGATGCCCAGGCACCCGATGCCCTGCCCGAAATCGCCGAGGAAGAAATCTGGCGCGCCCAGATCTATGCCTTGCTGGGCCGCAGCCTCGCGCGCCGCCCCGATACCGCGCTGCTGACTGCGCTGGCCCAGCTGAAAGGTGATACGACGCCGATTGGTGCCGCGCTGGCCGAGCTGGCAGACGGCGCGCGCAACACGTCGCTCGAGCGTGCGCAGGACGAATACGACATGCTGTTCATCGGCCTGCCGCGTGGCGAGTTGGTGCCCTATGCTTCCTTCTACCGCACAGGCTTCCTTTACGAGCGCCCGCTGGCCAAGCTGCGCGTCGATATGGAGCGGCTGGGTTATGCCCGCGCCGATCATGTCAGCGAACCCGAGGATCATATGGGCGCGCTGTGCGAATTGATGGCGCTGCTGATCCGTGGCGGCGAGGGACGTGGTCCGGCCGAACTGAAGACGCAGGAGCGTCTGTTCCGCCAGCATCTCGCGCCCTGGGCCGAGCGTTTCTTTGCCGATCTCGAACAGGCGTCCGGCGCCAAACTCTATCGGCCGCTCGGCGTCGCCGGCCGGCTGTTCATGACTGTCGAAAACCAGGCATTTGCCATGGCCGCGTGAGCGGCCTGCACCGAATTGGAATGGAGGACCTGCCATGAGCAAGGACAAGACCCCAGAGAAGACAGCCGAGAAGAAAGAGACGCTCGACCGTCGCGGCTTCCTGCGCGCCGCCGGCACCGGCGCTGCCGCTGCTGCCGTGGCAGCCGTCGCAATCGTGCCGGAGCAGGCTGCTGCCGCGCCCGAGAATGCCGAGACCCGCAAGAAGCAGCGCTACAAGGAAACCGAGCACGTGAAGCGCTACTACGACAGCAACCGGCGCTGAGCCCGCCTCGTCCCAGAGCGATCAGCCCTTAAGAACTAAACTCCATTACGGAGAGCCCCATGTTGATCAAGAAGAGTTCCACCACCGGTGCCGCGCCCCAGAAGGCCGGCGGGAAACTGTCCGGCATCCTCGCCGGCGCCACGCTGCAGACCATGGATCGCCGTGGTTTCCTGAAAGCGTCTGGCCTGGCGGCCGGCGGTCTGGCTGCGATATCCGCGCTGACCCCCGCGATGGTGAAGCAGGCCAAGGCGATGCCCTCCGCCAGCGCCAATCTCGTCAAGAAGAAGAATATCTGCACGCATTGCTCGGTCGGCTGCACCGTCACCGCCGAAGTCGAGAATGGTGTCTGGGTCGGCCAGGAGCCGAGCTGGGAAAGCCCGATCAATCTCGGCACCCACTGCGCCAAGGGCGCCTCGATCCGTGAACTGACCCATGGCGACCGCCGCCTGAAATACCCGATGAAGCTGGTCGACGGGAAATGGACCCGCATCAGCTGGGATACCGCGATCAACGAGATCGGCGACAAGCTGATCGATATCCGCCAGAAGTCTGGTCCGGAATCGGTCTACTGGCTCGGTTCGGCCAAGTTCTCCAACGAAGGCGGTTACCTGTTCCGCAAGTTCGCGGCTTTCTGGGGCACCAACAACATCGACCACCAGGCGCGTATCTGCCACTCGACCACCGTTGCCGGTGTAGCCAACACCTGGGGCTACGGCGCGATGACGAATTCGTACAACGACATCCATAATTCGAAGTCGATGATCATCATGGGCGGCAATCCCGCCGAGGCGCATCCGGTGTCGCTGCAGCACGTGCTGCGCGGCAAGGAGCAGAACAAGGCGCCGCTGATCGTGATCGATCCGCGCTTCACCCGCACGGCCGCGCATGCCACCGAATATGTGCGCATCCGCCCGGGCACCGATATTCCCACCATCTACGGCCTGCTCTGGCACATCTTCGAGAATGGCTGGGAAGACAAGGAATATATCCGTCAGCGCGTTTACGGCATGGACGACATCCGCGCCGAAGTTGCCAAGTGGAATCCGGAAGAGGTCGAGCGCGTCACCGGCGTGCCCGGTGCGCAGATGAAGCGCGTTGCCGAGACCTTCGCCAAGAACCGTCCCGGCACGCTGATCTGGTGCATGGGCGTCACCCAGCACACCGTCGGTACCGCCAACGTGCGTGCGCTGTCGATCCTGCAGCTTGCGCTCGGCAACATCGGCATCGAAGGCGGCGGCGCCAACATCTTCCGCGGCCACTGTAACGTGCAGGGCTGCACCGACCTTGGCCTCGACGTCACCACCCTGCCAGCCTATTACGGCCTGGTCGAGGGCGCCTGGAAGCATTGGTGCCGCGTCTGGGATGTCGACTACAACTGGATGCTCGGTCGCTTCCAGGACAAGAAAATGATGGAGACCAAGGGTATTCCGTCGACCCGCTGGTTCGATGCCGTCCTGGTCGACAAGAAGGACCTGGAGCAGCAGGACAACGTGAAGGCGATGTTCTTCTGGGGCCATGGCGGCAACACCGTGCCGCGCATGCCAGAGATGCGCACCGGCATGGAAAAGGTCGAGCTGATGGTGGTGGTCGATCCGCACCCGACCACGGCCGCCGCGCTGCCTGACCGCAAGAACGGCACCTATCTGCTGCCGGCCTGCACCCAGCTCGAGACCCGCGGTTCGCGCACGGCGTCGAACCGGTCGCTGCAGTGGGGCGAGCAGATCGTCAAGCCGGTCTTCGAATCGAAGCCCGACCACTGGATCCTGTACAAGTTGGCCAAGAAGCTCGGCTTCGAGCAGGAGATGTTCAAGAAGATCAAGATCGACGAAGGCGACGAGCCGAATGTCGAGGACATCACCCGCGAGTTCAACCTCGGCACCGTCTCCATCGGCTATTCGGGCCAGTCGCCCGAGCGCCTGAAGGAGCATATGGCACATCAGGACGACTTCGATGTCGTCACGTTGCGCGCCACCAAGGGCCCGCTCAAGGGCGAGTTCTACGGCCTGCCCTGGCCGTGCTGGGGCACGCCTGAGATGAAGCATCCGGGCACCCATGTGCTCTACAACACCAACCTGCCGGTGAAGGACGGCGGCGGCGCCTTCCGTGCCCGCTTCGGCGTCGAGCGCAACGGTGTGTCGCTGCTGGCTGACGGTTCCTATCCGAAGGACTCGGAGATCCAGGACGGTCATCCCGAATTCACCTACGGCCTGCTCAAGAAGATGGGCTGGGACAAGGAACTGACCGACACGGAACGCGCCACGATCGAGAAGATCGGCGGCAACAATCCGGATGCAGTTGGCTGGGCGATCGACTACAGCTGCGGCATCATCCGCGTGACGATGGCGCATGGTGTGCAGGCCATGGGCAACGCCAAGGCGCGCGCCAATGCCTTCGGCCTGCCCGATCCGATCCCGGTGCATCGTGAGCCGATCTACAGCTCGCGGCGCGATCTGGTTGCCAAGTATCCGGCCATGGCCGACCGGCGCGACTATCGTCTGCCGCATCTGGGCAAGAGCATCCAGGACAAGGATGTCAGCAAGGACTTCCCGATCATCCTCACCTCCGGCCGACTGGTCGAATACGAGGGCGGCGGCGAAGAAACCCGCTCGAACAAGTGGCTGGCCGAGTTGCAGCAGGACATGTTCGTCGAGATCAATCCGGAAGACGCGGCCCGACTTGGCATCAAGGAAGGCCAGAACGTCTGGGTCTACGGTCCCGAGAACAACGCCAAGGCGAAGGTCAAGGCGATGGTGACGCCGCGCGTCGGCAAGGGCGTGGCCTTCATGCCCTTCCACTTCTCCGGCTTCTGGCAGGGTGTGGACCAGCGCAAGAACTATCCGCCGGGCGCCGATCCGATCGTGCTGGGCGAGTCCGTAAACGGCGTGACCACCTACGGCTACGACCCGGTCACCCACATGCATGAGAACAAGGCCACGCTTTGCCGCATCGAAGCGGCCGGGCCGAGCGCGTAAGGAGATATCATCATGGCTCGCATGAAATTCCTCTGCGACTCCGAGCGCTGCATCGAATGCAACGCCTGCGTCACGGCCTGCAAGAACGAAAACGAAGTGCCCTGGGGCATCAACCGCCGCCGCGTCGTCACGCTGAATGACGGCCAGAAGGGTGAACGGTCGATCTCGATGGCCTGCATGCATTGCGAGGATGCGCCCTGCATGGCCGTCTGCCCGGTCGACTGCTTCTACAAGACCGATGAAGGCGTGGTCCTGCACTCCAAGGACCTGTGCATCGGCTGCGGTTACTGCTTCTATGCCTGCCCGTTCGGCGCGCCGCAGTATCCGCAGGTCGGCAACTTCGGCAGCCGCGGCAAGATGGACAAGTGCACCTTCTGCGCTGGCGGCCCGGAAGCCGATAACAGCAAGGAAGAATACGCCAAGTACGGTGCCAACCGTCTGGCCGAAGGCAAGCTGCCGCTCTGTGCCGAGATGTGCTCGACCAAGGCGCTGCTGGCCGGCGATGGCGACGTGATCGCGCAGATCTACAAGGAGCGCGTCAGCCGTCGTGGTTATGGTTCGGGTGCCTGGGGCTGGGCAACAGCCTACAAGGGCTCTGCGGCCTGATCGCGGTTGGAAGGAGAAACACCATGAATCTTTTCAACATGCGTAACATCTGGGCCGCGCTGGCTCTCGGTGTCCTGCTCAGTGTCGGCAGCATCGCGCCGGCTGCTGCCCAGCAGGCAACGCAGCAGGCTGACGAAGCCGCTTTGCTGCAGCAGCTCAAGGGCGCGCCGGTCGCCGGCCGCGTCTCGATCCCCGATGCCAAGTCCGGTGTGCTGATCCAGCCGCAGGGCCGTGAATGGCGCCAGACGCTGGAAGGCCCGGTCAAGTCCGTCGGCGGCTGGCTGCTGGTCCTGACGGTGGTGGCGCTCGCCGCTTTCCTGGCGATCCGCGGCCGCATCAAGGTCGAGCATGGCATGTCGGGCCGCACCATCGAGCGTTTCAAGGGTGTCGAGCGCTTCGCGCACTGGCTGACGGCGATCTGCTTCGTCATCCTCGGTATCAGCGGTCTCAACATTTCCTTCGGCAAGACCCTGCTGCTGCCCGTGATCGGCCCCGAAGCCTTCACGGCCTTCAGCGCCTTCGGCAAGCTGTCGCATAATTTTCTCAGCTTCCCGTTCGTGCTCGGTGTCTTCCTGATGGCGGTGATGTGGATTGCCCACAACATCCCGAATGCCATCGATGTGGAATGGATCAAGCAGGGTGGCGGCATCTTCAAGAAGGGCGTGCATCCGCCGGCCGGCAAGTTCAACGCAGGTCAGAAGCTGATCTTTTGGTCGGTGGTGATCGGTTCGCTCGCACTGGCGGTCAGCGGCTATATCCTGATGTTCCCCTTCTATGTCACCGACATCGCCGGCATGCAGCTGGCGCAGCTGGTGCATGCGATTGCCGGCATCGTGATGGTGGCGGTGATCCTGGGGCATATCTATATCGGCACCATCGGCATGGAAGGCGCCTTCGATGCGATGGGCACCGGTCAGGTCGATACCAATTGGGCCAAGGAACATCACAGCCTGTGGGCCAGAGATGTGACGACGCGCGGCGCGGGCGACGACTAGGCCTGCCAAGTCTGGGTAAAGCGAAAGGGCGGGGATTTCCCCCGCCCTTTTTTCGTTGGTTGCTTGCAATGCAGCCGCCCGCCGGCATGATAGACGGATGAACATGCAGCGATTGGCAGCCGTGACGGCTTTGATCCTGGGGCTGGCCGGCCATGCCGTGCCGGTGCGTGCCGAGATGCTTGGCCATGGCGCCATGGTCAACGCCGTCGCGGTCTCTGCCGATGGCAGGCGCCTGCTCTCCGCCAGCTGGGATTATACCGTGCGGCTGTGGGACCTGGCGAAGCAGAGCGAACTGAAGGTCTTCGACGGCCATACCGCCAGCGTCAATGCGGTTGCCTTCCTGCCCGATGGAAAATCCGCGCTGTCGGCCAGCTGGGATCACACCGTGATTCGCTGGGATCTGAACAGCGGCAAGGAAACCGCGCGCCTCACCGGTCACGTCAACAACATCGCCGGCATGGCGCTCAGTCGTGATGGTCGCAAACTTGCCACCGCCAGCTGGGACCGCACGATCAAACTCTGGAATCTCTCGACCAACGCCGTCGAGCATACATTCGAAGGTCACCAAGCGAATGTGATGCAGGTTGCCTTCGCCCTGGAGGACACGCAGCTGGTCTCAGTCGGCTATGACCAGACCGTGCGGCTGTGGTCGGTGGCGAGTGGCAAGGAGCTGTTCTCGCTCACGGGGCATCGCGCCAGTGTGAATGCAGTAGCCGTGACGCCAGACGGCAAGACGGCGTTGACTGGCAGCACGGATGGCCAGATCAAACGCTGGGATTTGCTTGAGCAGCGCGAGATCGGCAGTCTGCCGGGGCACGCTGCGTTCATCACCTCGATTGCCATCTCGAAGGACGGCCGCTTTGCGCTTTCGGGCGGCGGCGACCGGCTGATGCGATTGTGGGACCTGAAGGATGGTCGCCAGCTGAAACAGTTTGCCGGCCATGAAAAGCCGGTCTGGTCAGTGGCCTTCACGCCCGACGGCAAACGTGCCGTCTCGGGCGGCTACGACATGGTGATCAAAGTCTGGTCGCTGGAAACCGGCGCACAAATTCCGGCCCCCAAAAGTTGAACGGCGCAGCAAAGCTGCGCCGGTTCTGACAGACTCCGAAACTTAGTTTTGATGCTCGTGCGTAACGCGCGCGCCGCCCGTGCTGAAGGCGACGTCAGCCGGCTTGTTGACGGTCTGCAGGATAAAGGCCGCACCGATGGCAATGATGAGAGCGGCAACCAGGCCGGCGACGAAGGCTTTCATGGGGGCATCTCCAAGGTCTTGATAGACCTGAATTATACAGGATTTTCCAAGCAAAATGGAAGCGGCGTGGCTATTTGGCGGCGGCCTGCTTCAGCCAGGCGATCAGGTCGACCCGGTCCTGCGCGATGGCCAGTCCGCCATACATCTTGTTGCCCGGCATGAAGTCCTGCGTGGCGGCCAGATAGGCGTCCATGGTCTGATCGGTCCAGACCACCTTCGAGTTTTTCATCACCTCGGAATAGCGATAGTCGGGTACGCTGCCGGCCTTCTTGCCGAACACGCCATGCAGACGCGGGCCGACGAGATTGCGGCCCTGGGCTTCCAGCGTGTGGCAGGCGCGGCATTTGCCCCAGAGCTCCTTGCCGCGCTCCAGGCTCGGTGGTTCCAGTTGCCCGGCATTCGCAGCTTGCGCCAGCGCCGTATCGGTCATGAACATGAAGAGTGCGAAAACGGCCGGAATCAGCAGCCAAATCACGATGCGCAACCCGGACCTCCGGCTGGTTTTCCTGTCTCCTCAACACTATAGTTGAGAAGCGTAGAATACCAGATTGTCGGGTGGAAAACGGGTTATGCGGTTCGACGGAAAACGCCTGCTGGTGTGCAACTGCGAAGGCACCATGCCGCTGGATGGCAAGGCGCTGGCCAAGGTCTGTGGCACGGGCGACGCCGCTGAGATTTCCAATCAGCTCTGCCGCGCCGAGATCGGGCGATTCCACACGGCGCTGAAGGCTGGCGAGCCGCTGACCGTCGCTTGTACGCAAGAGAGCCCGCTCTTCGATGAACAGCGCGAAGCCCTGCAGAGCGCCACGCCGGTGACCTATGTCAACATCCGGGAAACCGCCGGTTGGTCGTCGGAGGCAGCAAGCGCCACACCGAAAATCGCCGCGCTGATTGCTGCCGCGGCCGTGCCGGTGCCGGCGCTGCCGACCGTGACGATGAAATCCGAAGGCGTCGCGTTGATCTACGGCCGCGACGAGGTGGCGATCGCCGCCGCGCGCCAGCTCAGTGACCGGCTTGATGTCACCATTATGCTCGACCGGCCAAAGGATGTGGCTGCGCCGGCGATCATGGATCTGCCGATCGTGCAGGGGCACATTGCTGGGGCACGCGGGCATCTCGGTGCCTTTGAGCTGGTGGTCGACAATTACGCGCTGCCGCTGCCGTCCTCGCGCCGGCATCTGGCGTTCGGCGCACCGCGCA
Organism: Ferrovibrio terrae; assembly: GCF_007197755.1. Taxonomy (NCBI): domain Bacteria; kingdom Pseudomonadati; phylum Pseudomonadota; class Alphaproteobacteria; order Rhodospirillales; family Rhodospirillaceae; genus Ferrovibrio; species Ferrovibrio terrae. The sequence goes on along the minus strand of NZ_CP041636.1, from coordinate 4,180,898 downwards.
ACGGCGCAAGTTCCACCTGCGACATCATCATCGACCTGACCGGCGGCACCCCGCTGTTCCCGGCGCATGAAAAGCGCGATGGCTATTTCCGGCCCGATCCGAAAGATCCGGCCGCCGTGCAGAGAGCCCTGTTCGAGGCCAGCGACCTGACCGGCAGTTTCGAGAAGCCGATCTACGTGGCCTATCATGCTGAGATCTGCGCGCATTCGCGGTCGAAAAAGACCGGCTGCACGCGCTGCCTGGATGTCTGCCCCACCGGTGCGATCACGCCAGCGGGCGACAAGGTTGCCTTCGATCCCTTTATCTGCGGCGGTTGCGGCAATTGCGGTGCGGTCTGCCCCACTGGCGCGGCGGAATATCGCCTGCCGCCGCCGGCCAGCCTGACCGAGCAGCTGCGCGCCCTGCTGCTGGCCTATCGCGAGGCCGGTGGCCGCCAGGCCGTGGTTCTGCTGCATGATGCCAAACACGGCGCGCCGCTGATCGATGCGCTGGCGCGCTTTGGCGATGGTCTGCCGGCCCGCGTGCTGCCCTTTGCCGTGAATGCGCTCGGCGAATGCAACGTGGCGTTCTTCGCTTCGGCTTTCGCTTACGGCGCCGCTGATCTGCGGATGCTGGTGCCGGCCAAACGCAGTGACGATATCGCGGGGGTGGGTCAGCAGATGGCGCTGGCCGAAAGCGTGCTGGTTGGCCTCGGCTACGAAGGCGGCCGGGTCGGGCTGATCGAGACTGATGACCCGGATCAGCTTGGCGCAGCGCTCAGCAATCTGCCGCGACGCGAGGGGCCGAGCGGGTCAAGCCATCTGCCGATGGGGCGCAACCGCGACTTGTCGCGGCTGGCGTTCCGTCATCTGCATGCCATGGCGCCACAGCCGGTCGATACCGTGGCGCTGGCGCCGGGTGCGCCATTCGGAAATCTGCTGGTGGATGCTGAGAACTGCACCCTCTGCCTGGCCTGCGTTTCGTCCTGCCCGACCGGCGCGTTGAGTGATGATCCTGAGCGGCCGCGTCTCATGTTCACCGAGGACGCCTGCGTGCAGTGCGGGTTGTGCAAAAATACCTGTCCGGAGAAGGTGATCGCGCTGGAGCCGCGGGTGAATTTCACCGCCGCATCGGCGCAGCAGCGTGTGGTGAAAGAGGAAGAACCCTTCCACTGCATTCGCTGCGCCAAGCCGTTCGGCACCAAGTCTTCCATCGAAAAGGTGATCGCCAAACTCGAAGGCAAGCATTGGATGTATGGCGAGAGCGGCGGCATTGCCGACCGTATGCGCATGTGCGCCGATTGCCGCGTGATTGCGCAGAGCGAAAACAAGATCGACCCCTATGCCGGTGCGCCGCGCCCCGAGGTGCGTACCACCGACGATTATCTAGCGGAGCGGGCAATGGCGGAACTGAAGGCCGCTGGTAAAAAGCCGTCATGAAAGTCCTGGGCATTTCCGGCTGGAGCGGGGCAGGCAAGACCACCCTGCTGGCTGAGCTGATCCCGCTGCTGGTGGCGCGCGGGGTGAAGGTCTCGACCATAAAACACGCGCATCACGAGTTCGATGTCGACAAGCCCGGCAAGGATTCTTATCGCCATCGCGAGGCCGGTGCGGCGGAAGTGCTGATCAGCTCGGTGAAACGTTATGCGATCATGCACGAGCATCGCGGCGCCGCCGAGCCGACGCTGGAAGAACTGCTGACCCGTCTCAGCCCGGTCGATCTGGTGCTGGTGGAAGGATTCAAAAAATCCGCTCATGCCAAGATCGAGGTCTGGCGCGCGTCGGTCGGCAAGCCGATGCTGCAGCCGGACGATCCGAGCGTGATTGCCGTGGCCAGCGATACTTCTGTGCCCGGACTGAAGGTTCCGATGCTGGATGCCAACCGGCCACAGCAGGTGGCTGATTTCATCATGGCCTGGCTGGCAGACGACAAGGATGAGGCGCGCCGTGGCGCAGCTGAGTGACGACTGTTTCGCGCATGGCGGCGCGTTGCTGCGGCTGGATGCCGCGCTGGCAGAGCTTTCGAAACGCCTGATCCCGATTGCACCTGTTGAAACCCTGCCGCTGGCGCTGTGTCATGGCCGCATCCTGGCCGAGCCGCTGGTGGCGAAGGTGGCCGTGCCACCGAGCGACAATTCCGCTGTCGATGGCTACGCCGTCTATCATGATGAGCTGTCTAAGGATGGCGACACGCGGCTGCCGGTGATCGGCCGCGCTGCCGCCGGGCATCCTTATCCATCATTGCAGCCACGTGGCACCGCCGTGCGCGTACTCACCGGTGCCGTTATGCCGCGTGGTGAAAACGGCGATCCCGACACCGTGATGATGCAGGAAGACTGCACGCGCGACGGCGATGCCGTGATCGTCAAACCGGGCATCAAGCGCGGCGCCAATCGCAGGCTGGCCGGGGAAGACCTTCAGGCCGGCGAGACCGTGCTATCGGCTGGGTGTATCCTGGCGGCACCGGATCTCGCACTGGCGGCTGCCGGCGGCCATGCCATGCTCAGCATTCGCCGGCCGCTGCGCGTGGCGCTGATCTCCACCGGCGACGAAGTCCACGAGCCGGGCAGCACACTGCCCGATGGCGGCATTTACGATGCCAACCGGCCGCTGCTCGCTGCCTTGCTTGCCTCTGCGGGCTGCAGGGTCAGCGATCTTGGTATCCAGCCGGATCGCCGCGATCATCTTGCCAAAGTCTTTGCCGATGCGGCGCGCGACCATGATGCGGTGATCACCTCGGGCGGTGTCTCCACCGGCGACGAGGACCATGTAAAAGCTGCCATCGAGATGCAGGGCCGGCTGGATTTCTGGCGTCTGGCGATCAAGCCGGGACGACCGGTCGCGCTGGGCCTGATCGGTGGCGTGCCCTTCTTCGGCCTGCCGGGCAATCCGGTGGCGGCGATGCTCACCTTCTGCTTCTTCGCCCGTCCGCTGCTTCAGCTTCTGAATGGGGCATCGCCCAGACAGCCGCGCAGCTTCCCGGTGACGGCGGGTTTTTCCTACAAAAAGAAAGCCGACCGTCGCGAATGGGTGCGGGTTTCGCTGCAGGAGGATGGGAAGGGCGGCTGGCGCGCAGAGAAATACGCTGTTGATGGCGCCGGCGTGCTCACGTCGCTGACGCGCACCGACGGACTGATCGAACTGCCGGAAGACCTGCTGCGGCTGGAACCGGGCGAGACGGCGCGCTTCTATCCTTACGACTCGCTCGGTCTCTGATCGTCGCGATCAGGAACGGCAGCAGACGGCCCAGTTCAGCCGATCTCCGCCTGTTTTGGCGAAATTATCGTCGGCTTCAAGCCAAACAGGCGTTCAATGGCAGCGCCAATCTGAAACAGCCTGGCCTCCGAACGCGGTCGTCCGATGATCTGCACGCCAAAGGGCAGGCCGCCGCGCGAAAAACCGACCGGCATGGCCATGACCGGACAGGCCAGGAGCGAGGTGATCGCTGTGATGGCGATCCAGTCGATGTAGGTCTCCTGCCGCACGCCGGCGATCTCTTGCGGCCACATGGTTTCGACCGGGAAGGGCAGGATCGGCGTCGACGGTGTGATCAGCACCTCATATTCGTTCAGGAAGCCGATCACGCGACGATACATCTCGGCGCGATAGCGTTCAGCTGCCCCGATGCTGGACGGTGTCTGGCGTAAGCCATGCTCGATATCGCCCATGACTTCGGGCGTGAACCGGTGACGATGCTGTTCCAGGACGGGCTCCCAGTTTGTCACGTAGTTGACGCCACGGAGAGTCAGCAATGCCGGCAGCGCGCCGGCGAAATCCGGGCAGGCCGCTTCGATCCGCGTGCCGTCTTTCTGCAGTGCCGTGACAAAAGCCTCGCCCAGAGCACGTACCTCGTCATCGACCGGCAGGCAGCCGAGATCGGCTGACCAGGCCGCGCGCAGCGGCCGGTCCGGCGTCAGCGCCATCGGCAGGAAAGGCGCATCAGGGGAGGGTGCGGAGAGTGGATCGGCGGAATCGAAGCCGGTCATGGCATCGAAGAAGAAGGCGAGATCACCGATATCGCGTGCCATCGGCCCGTCGACAAAGATCGTGTCGAAAGGATTGAGGATGCTGCGGCGGGGCACACGACCGGGCGTGGGGCGCAAGCCAGCCACGCCACAGAAGCTGGCCGGAATGCGCAGACTGCCGGCGACATCGTTGCCATGCGCGAGCCAGACTTGCCCGGTGGCGAGCGCCACGGCCGAACCGCCCGAGGAGCCGCCGCAGGTCAGCGCGGTATTCCAGGGATTGCACGTGGTACCCAGCACGGCATTGGTGGTATTGGCGCCACCAAGTTCGGACAGGTTCGCTTTGCCAAGTGGAATCCCGCCGTTGCGCTCGATCAGCGCGATGGTGCGATCAGACTCGGTCGCCATGCGGTCGGCAAAGATCGGCGTGCCGCCAGTCCAGCGCACATCGCCCACTGCGGCGTTGTCCTTGATGACGAACGGGATACCGCCGAGCTTCGACGCCGGCAGCTGAGGATTCTTCGCCTGTTGGCGGGCGCGGTCGAAGCAGCGGATCGGCACGGCATTCACGGCGCCATCGACCTCGGTGATACGCGAAATCGCAACCTCGACCAGATCGGCCGGCGTGATCTCGCGGCGGGTCAGCAGGTCATGCACCTGCCGGGCAGACTGTCTGATCAGATCAGTCATGCTGTTACGGCGAGGAAGTGGCGGGGATGGGCAGTGGAGCATCCATGGGTGCGGCGCAGGATTCGCGCACCACCAGCCGCGATTCCAGGAAATGAGTCTTGCCGGTGCCGGTCCGCTTGCCACCGATCCGGTCCGTCAGCAGTTTTACTGCCATTTCACCCATCTCGCGCACCGGCTGGGCGATGGTGGTCAGTCTGGGGCGAAACACGTTGGCCCAGGCAAAGTCGTCGATGCTGATCACCGAGACATCGTCGGGACAACGCAGGCCGAGGTCGCTGAGGGCCCGCATCATGCCGATGGCCATCAGGTTGTTGGCGGCAAAGACCGCGGTCGGCGGCTGCGGCAGACGCATCAACTCGACGGTCGCGTCATACGCCTGCTGCTCGCGGAAGCCGGCTTCACGCACGAGGCCCGGTTCGAAATGCAGCTGGCTGGCCAGCAGCGCTTCGCGATAGCCGGCCAGACGGTCCGCGCCGGTGGTGACGCTGGTCGGGCCGGACAGAAGGCCTATGCGGGTATGACCGCGATGGATGAGATGCTGCGTGGCCTGATGGGCGGCAAGACGGTTGTTCAGCACCACGGCGTCCAGGCCGAGACCATCGAAGGCGCGGTCGACCAGCACCACGGGGACGCGGCTTTGCGACAGCAGGCTGGTGCGGCTGAGCGAGGCCTCGCCGGTGGTAGCGAGGATGATGCCGTCGACCCACTGCGACCGCAGCACCTGCAGATGTTTTTCCTCGCGGACAGCGTCTTCGTCGCTGTTGCACAGCAGCACCGAATAACCGTGCTGGCTGGCGATGGCTTCCACGGCCTGTACCAGTTCTGTGAAGAAGGGATTGGTGATATCGGCGACGATCAGCCCGAGCAGTCCGCTTGACTGTTTACGCAGGCTGCGGGCGGCGGCCCGGGGGGCGTAGTTCAGCGTTTCAATAGCCTTGAGCACGCGTTCGCGTAGCGCATCGCTCACCCGATTTGGGTCGTTGACGGTATTCGACACCGTGGCAACGGATACCCCGGCAAGTTGGGCGACATCGCGGATAGTGACCATCTGTCCTGTACTTAAAACGTTTAAAAATCTCATCCAGATATGCCAGAGAGCGCCGTTCCAATCAAGGACAGCTGCATTGCTGCAAGCGCGTAAACCCTTCGCAGGTGCGGGACATGGAATGTAATTTGATGCTTTTTGATATCTTGCGAGCCAGGCATTCTTCTGGCATTGATCTTTGAAACGTTTTACATGGGAGAATGGAGTGGCTGGCCGAGGGGCGGCACCTCCGGGACGCAGAGGGCAATTTTTTGGTCGGGTATGTCGCGCGGCGGATTCTGGCCACCATCCCGGTGCTTGGGCTGGTCGCGGTTTTCGTCTTCTTCCTGCTTCAGCTGACGCCCGGCGACCCCGCCGTGGTGATCGCCGGTGATTATGCGACCACCCAGCAGGTGGAGGCGATCCGGCAGCAGCTTGGCCTCAACCGGCCGATGCTGGAGCAGCTCTTCTCCTGGTTCGGCCGCCTCGCCCAGGGCGACCTCGGCACCTCGATTTTCTCGCGACTGCCGGTCACCAGCCTGATCGCCCAGCGCATCGAGCCGACCTTGGTGCTGACCCTTTATACCGTCGTGCTCTCCATCGCCTTTGCCCTGCCGCTTGGCGTGCTGGCGGCCTATCGCGCCGGCAGCTGGATCGACCGGGCGGTCATGGGCTTTGCCGTGCTGGGCTTCTCCACGCCAGTCTTCGTCATCGGCTTCCTGCTGGTCTATGTCTTCGCACTCGGGCTGGAGTGGTTCCCGACGCAAGGATACGTGCCGCTGGCGCAGGGCCTGTTCGACAGCCTGCGCAGCCTGACCCTGCCGGCGATCACCCTGGCGCTGCTTTATGCCGCGCTGCTCGCCCGCGTCACCCGCGCCAGCATGCTGGAAGTGCTGGCCGAGGATTATGTCCGTACCGCCCATGCCAAGGGGCTGGCGCCGCAGCCGGTGCTGGTTGGCCATGCGCTGAAAAATGCCGCAGTCCCCATCGTCACCGTCGTCGGTGTCGGCATTGCCGCCCTGCTCGGTGGCGTGGTGGTGACCGAAACGGTGTTCAACATCCCGGGCCTCGGACGCCTGACCGCCGATGCCATCATGCGGCGCGACTATCCGGTGGTGCAGGGACTGATCCTGCTGTTCGCAGCGGTCTATGTTGTCGTTAACCTTCTGGTCGATCTCAGCTACATGCTGTTCGACCCGCGCATCCGGCTGTAGCACCATGGCCCTGTCGGATCAGACTGTTGAGTTGTCTCCCGGCTGGCTAGCGCTTGCGCTTCGGCGTGGCGCAGCCTTCGCCGGCTTCCTGCGACGCCACCCGACCATCCTGTTCGGGCTGGTTGTGGTGCTGGTCGCCATCTCGGTTGCCCTGCTGGCGCCGTATCTGTTGCCGAATCCCAAGGCGATCAACCCGATCTACCGCCTGCGTCCACCGGGCGAGGAATTCTGGTTCGGCACCGATCACCTCGGCCGCTCGATCCTGTCGCGCAGCCTGAACGGTACGCGGGTCTCGCTCGCGGTCGGTATCCTGGTGGCAACGGTGGTGACTTTCGCCGGCGTCACCATCGGGCTGATCTCGGGTTTCCTGCGCAAGCTGGACAGCATCGTGATGCGCGTGATGGACGGCATCATGGCAATTCCCGGCGTGTTGCTGGCCATCGCGCTGATGTCGCTGTTCGGCTCCAGCCTGCAGAATGTGGTGATCGCCATCAGCATTCCGGAAATCCCGCGCATGGCGCGCCTGGTGCGGAGCGCCGTGCTCAGCATCCGCGAGCAGCCCTATATCGATGCCGCCATCACCAATGGCACGAAACTGCCGCGTCTGCTGGAGCGGCATGTATTGCCCAACACGATGGCGCCGGTGCTGGTACAGGCCACCTATGTCTTTGCCTCGGCCATGATCCTCGAAGCCGTGCTGTCCTTCCTCGGTGCCGGCACGCCGCCCGAAGTGGCCAGCTGGGGCAACATGATGGCCGAGGGCCGCCAGTATCTGCAGCGCGCGCCCTGGATGGCGGCATTTCCGGGGATATTGCTCGCCGTTCTGGTGCTGACGGTGAATGTGGTTGGCGATGCCCTGCGCGATGCCATAGATCCGCGCCTGGCGGGGAGGCAGAAATGAGTCCCCCTGTGAACAGTGCGCCTATTCTCAGTGTTGAAAATCTCAGCGTCAGCCTGTCATTGCCGCATGGCACGATGCAGGTCCTGCGCAACCTGTCCTTCACCGTCAATCACGGTGAAACGCTGGCGCTGGTGGGTGAAAGCGGCTGCGGCAAGAGCATCACGGCGCTTGCCCTGCTGCGCCTGTTGCCCAGGCGGATCGGACGCATCGCCGCTGGCCGCATCCTGTTCGACGGCACCGATCTGGCCACGCTGGACGAGCCTGCCATGCGCCAGATTCGCGGCAACCGTATTGCCATGATCTTCCAGGAGCCGATGACCTCGCTTAACCCGGTACTGACCATCGGGCGGCAGATCGGCGAGGTGCTGCGGCTGCATCAGGGCCTGACCCGCCATGAGGCCGACGAGAAGACCATCCGCCTGCTGGAGCGCGTGCGAATCCCGGATGCCAGGCGGCGCCTGGGCCAGTATCCACACCAGCTGTCCGGCGGCATGCGCCAGCGCGTGATGATCGCTATGGCACTGGCCTGCAGTCCGCAGCTTCTCATTGCCGACGAACCGACCACCGCACTCGACGTGACCATTCAGGCGCAGATTCTTGCGCTGCTGGATGAAATCCGTGCCGAGACCGGCACGGCCGTCATCATGATCACACATGATCTGGGCGTGGTGGCCGAAGTGGCCGATCGCGTGGTCGTGCTCTATGCCGGCCGCGCCGCCGAACAGGCGACCGCGGCCGAGCTTTTTGCCAATCCGCGCCATCCCTATACACGCGGCCTGATGGAATCGGTCCCGCATATGGCGCTGCACCGCAGCGGCCAGCCGGTTGCGCGGCTGCAGGAAATCAAGGGCACGGTGCCGTCGCCCTTCGACATGCCGCCCGGCTGTGCCTTCGCGCCACGCTGTTCGCTGGCCGATGACGCCTGCGCGGCGGTGCCGGCGTTACAGGATTCTGGCGGCGGCCACGCCGTCGCCTGCTGGCATGCGGCGGAGCCCCTTCTGTTGAAGGTAGGTGCATGATGGTGGCACCGGCGCTTGAAGTCCGTGATCTGGTGAAACATTACCCCTTCCGCCGTGGCCTGTTCGGTCGGGGCGGGCAGGGCGCCGTGCACGCCGTGGATGGCGTGTCTTTCGCCGTGCCACGCGGAGAAACGCTGGCGCTGGTTGGCGAAAGTGGCTGCGGCAAATCCACTATCGCCAAGCTGATCCTGCGTCTGATCGAGCCGACGGCCGGCACCGTGCTGCTGGATGGCCAGGATCTGGCCGGCATGCAGGGCGAGACGTTGCGTCAGGCACGCCAGCGAATCCAGATGGTGTTCCAGGACCCGTTCGCCTCGCTCAATCCCCGGCTCAGTGCCGCCGATATCGTCGGCGAACCGCTGGTCAATTACGATCATGGCACTGCCATGGCCCGCAGTGCGAAAGTCGATGCACTGTTCGACCGTGTCGGCCTGGCGCATCACCAGCGCGACCGTTATCCGCACCAGTTCTCCGGCGGCCAGCGCCAGCGACTCGGCATTGCCCGCGCCCTTGCGCTCAATCCCTCCGTGGTGGTTGCCGACGAACCGGTCTCGGCACTCGATGTCTCGGTGCAGGCGCAGATTCTCAACCTGCTGGCCGACCTGCAGCGTGATCTAGGTCTCTCCTATCTCTTCATCAGCCACGATCTTGGCGTCGTCGAGTATGTCAGCACTACAGTGGCGGTGATGTATCTCGGCGCCATTGTCGAAGTTGCGCCACGCCAGCGTTTTTTCAGTGCCGCCGCACATCCTTATTCGCGCGCTCTGTTGGATGCCGTGCCGTCGCCCGATCCGGCCCGCCGCAAACGCCGCAGCCTGCTGCAGGGCGAAGTGCCCAGCGCCAGTGCCCTGCCCAGTGGCTGCCGTTTCCGCACGCGTTGCCCGAAAGCCACCGATCTCTGCGCCGAAGTGGCGCCAGCCGCGCGCGAGATCGTTCCACAGCATTTTGTCGCCTGTCACCACATCGAGACTGCGTAACGAGTCATCAAAAAAACAACGGAGGAAACCATGCGTAGGACAAAGAGCTTGAAACTTCTGGCGGTTACTGCCATCGCAGCGCTGCTGCTGCAGACTGGTATTGCCGCTGCGCAGAGCAATGTACTGCGAATTCGTCCCTTCGGCGATCTGAAGGGCATCGATCCGGTCACCAATTCGGATTACATGGCACGTAATCATGGCTACATGATTTACGACACGCTGTTCGCCATGGACGACAAGCTGCAGATCAAGCCGCAGATGCTGGAAAAGTACGACACCAGCGCCGATGGCCTGACCTGGACCTTCACCCTGCGTGACGGCCTGGTTTTCCACGACAAGCAGCCGGTGACCTCAGCCGACGTGGTCGCTTCACTGAAGCGCTGGGGCCAGCGCGATGGCCTGGGCCAGCAGCTGTTCGCCAACACCGCCAGCCTGGAAGCGGTGGATGCCAAGACCACCAAGCTGGTGCTGAAGCAGAAATGGGGCCTGGTGCTGGACGCGCTGGGCAAGCCCAGCTCGGGCGTGCCCTTCATCATGCCGGAACGCATTGCCAAACTTCCGGCAACGGAATCGCTGACCGATCCGGTCGGTTCCGGTCCCTTCATCATGAAAAAGGATGAATGGGTGCCGGGTTCGAAGGTAGTTTATGTGAAGAACCCGGATTACAAGCCGCGCAGCGATGCGCCTTCGGGCATGGCCGGCGCCAAGCAGGCCAATGTCGATCGCGTCGAATGGCTCTACATGCCGGATGCGCAGACTGCGCTGAACGCGTTGCAGGCCGGCGAGATCGACATCTTCGAGGAAGTGCCGCCGGATATGCTCACCCTCCTGTCGAAGAACCGGAAGGTGAAGGTGGCGCCGCAGGATTCGCTCGGCGTGCAGGTGGTATTCCGCATGAACAGCATCCAGCCGCCGTTCAACAATCCGAAGATCCGCGAAGCCATTCGTTACATGGTGGACCAGAATGTCTTCATGCGTGCCTATGTCGACATCCCGGCGCTCTACAAAGACTGCCCGTCCTTCTACATGTGCTCGTCGCCGTATTACACGGATGCGGGGTGGGTGAAGCAGGATCTGGCCAAGGCGCGCCAGCTGGTGAAGGAGTCGGGCTATGACGGCACGCCGGTTGTCGTGCTGCATGGCACCGAAGCCGGCATCACCAATACCTTCTCCTCGGTGGCCGAACAGCTGATGCGCGACATCGGCCTCAAGGTCGATCCGCAGGCGATGGATTGGGGCACGCTGACCGCGCGCCGCACCAGCAAGAAGCCGACAAGCGAGGGCGGCTGGTCGCTGTTCATTTCGGCGCCGACCGGCGCCGACATGATGGATCCGCTTGGCCATCTCGGCCTGCGTTCGAACTGCGATTCCTCGTGGTTCGGCTGGCCCTGCGACGAGCAGATCGAAAAGATGCGCAGCGAATTCGCGGTAACGCCGGATCTGGCCAAACGGCAGGACATCGCCAAGGCGCTGCAGCTCCGCGCCAACGAAGTCGTACCCTATGTGCCGCTGGGTCAGCTGCATCTGGTGCGCGGCGTCTCGACCAGCCTGACCGATATCCCGAGGGCCGCGATCCCGGTCTACTGGAATATCAAGAAGGCGAACTGAGTTGTCTTCCATCCCGGGCCGCTCCCGGCGGCCCGGGACTTTTCCCATGATGAAAGCAGACAACAGATGTTGACCGGAATTTCTGCCCAGCTGTCACCGGATCTGCTGCATGTGCTGGCCAGCATGGGTCATGGCGACGAACTGGTGATCGCCGACGCGAATTTCCCTGCCGCGAAACTGGCGCGCCGGCTGGTGCAGACGACCGCCGACAGCACCACGCGGCTGGCCAAAGCTGTACTTACGCTGCTGCCACTGGATGAATTCGTGGCTGCACCGCTGGGCCTGATGGCTGCGGCGCGCCCCCAGGATAAAGATGCACTGGCGCTGGCTGAGCTTTCGGCGGCACTGGCGTCGTATGGCAAGATCGAGCAGGTCGAGCGCAATGCATTTTACGAACGGGCGACTCAGGCTTTCGCGATTGTGGCCACCGCCGATGCCCGGCCGTATGCCAATGTGATCCTGCGCAAGGGCGTGATCGCACTGAATGCGCCTGGTTATGTCGCCTGAGATGCTCGATACCATCAACCGCGCCGCACGACGCCGGATTCTCGGCCGAGGCAACCTCACCCTGACCGGACTTGGCCTGGGCGGCGCGCCGCTCGGCAACCTGTATCAGGCCGTAGACGAAGCCGAGGCGGACCACGTGGTCGATGCGGCCTGGCAGGGTGGTATCCGCTATTTTGACACCGCGCCGCTGTATGGCAGCGGATTGAGCGAACGCCGCATGGGCCGCGCGCTGGCGCGCCGGCCGCGTGACGAATTTGTGCTGTCGAGCAAGGTGGGCTGGCTGATCGGACCGGGCGATGGCGTGCGCCGCGACGGACCCTATGTGGGGCTCGAAAGCGGCCCGCGCCAGTGCGACTACAGCTACGACGGCACGCTGCGTTCACTGGAGGCCAGCCTGCTGCGGCTGGGTCTCGATCATATCGATATCGTCTACATCCACGATCTGGATACTGCCGGCCATGGCGAGGCGTTGGGCGCACGCTACACGGAGGCAATGAACGGCGCCTATCGCGCGCTGGCCAGACTGCGCGACGACGGCGTGGTCGGCGCCATTGGCCTGGGCGTCAACGAGTGGCAGGTCTGTGGTCGCCTGCTGGCCGATGCCGATCCGGACTGCTTCCTTCTGGCCGGCCGTTATTCGCTGCTTGATCAATCAGCACTCGTCAGTTTCCTGCCATCCTGTGCGAAGCGCGGTGTCGGCGTGGTGATCGGCGGTGCCTTCAATTCCGGTATTCTCGCCACCGGCCCAGTATCCGGCGCACGTTACGACTATCAGCCGGCATCCTCTGAGATCATGACGCGTGCTGCGCGGTTGGATGCGGTCTGTCGCCGGCATGGTGTGCCGCTCGCAGCAGCCGCGCTGCAGTTTCCCTCCTTCCATCCCGCAGTGGTGTCGGTGATACCTGGCGCGCGCACCGCAGCCGAGATGGCCGCCAACCTCGATCTGTTCAGCCGCACCATTCCGCCGGCATTGTGGCAGGAGCTGCATGAGGAAGGCCTGCTTCCGGCCGAGGCACCGGTGCCGACCGGCAGGGCGTAATCATGCGGATCGATGCGCATCAGCATTACTGGCAGCTCGACCGCAGCGACTATGCCTGGATGCAGACGCCGCATGCGGCGATCAGGCGCGATTTCCTGCCCGCTGATCTGGCGCCGCTGCTGAAAGCGGCCGGCGTCGACGGCACCGTGCTGGTGCAGGCCGATGCCACGGCGCGCGAAACCGATTTCATGCTGGAGATTGCCGCCGGCACACCCAATGTGCTCGGCGTGGTCGGCTGGATCGACTTCACCGCCGCTGATGCCGTTGCACAGGTCGAATATCGGGCAGGGCAGGGCAAGCTGCGTGGCCTGCGGCCGATGCTGGAATTCATCCCCGATCCGGAATGGATCCTGCGATCTGATTTTAAACCGGTGCTGCGCGCCATGGTGCAGCACGGGCTGACCTTCGATGCGCTGGTCCATCCGCAACATCTGCCAGCGCTTGAGACTCTGGTGCGACGCCACCCGGATTTGCCGGTCGTGATCGATCATGGCGCCAAACCGAAGCTGAAGGCATGGCGCGGCAATGCGGCTGCATTCAATGCCTGGCGCGATGACATGCGCAAGCTCGCGCAGCATGGCCGGGTTTACTGCAAGCTGTCCGGTCTTCTGACCGAGGCGGGCGTGGGCTGGCAAGATCAAAATCTGTTGCCAGCGATGGATGCTTTGCTGGATCTGTTTGGGCCGTCGCGGCTGATCTGGGGGAGTGATTGGCCTGTCATGACCTTGGCAGGGGACTATTCTGATTGGGCAAGGTTAAGCGATCGCGCGCTGACAGGTTTGACGCAGGCCGAAAGGCAGCAGGTCTGTGCAGCGAATGCCATCAGCTTTTACAAGCTTGAAGTGCCGATCTGATATTCGTCCGACAATCTGCTGACGGATGTAAAATCCGCCCCTGGCTCCCCGCGCGGTAAATGTCGTGTGCTCGAAGCTGCGCCGACAACTCGCCAGAGATTGGTGGTTTGGTGGGCCCGGCAGGACTTGAACCTGCAACCAGACCGTTATGAGCGGCCGGCTCTAACCAGTTGAGCTACAGGCCCACTAACCCCCAACAAAACCCCCGGCTTAAGAAAAAGCCCCGGCGATGAGGCCGGGGCTTTTGGTTCCGTGGTTCCGGATCCGGCTCAGGTATCCAGGAACGAGCGCAATTTACGCGACCGGCTCGGATGCTTCAACTTGCGCAGAGCCTTTGCCTCGATCTGACGTATGCGTTCGCGCGTGACCGAGAACTGCTGGCCGACTTCTTCCAGCGTGTGATCGGTGTTCATGCCGATGCCGAAGCGCATGCGCAGCACGCGCTCTTCACGCGGCGTCAGCGTGGCCAGTACACGCGTCGTGGTCTCGCGCAGGTTGGAGTTGATCGCGGCATCCACCGGCAGGACGGCGTTCTTGTCCTCGATGAAATCGCCCAGGTGGCTGTCTTCCTCGTCGCCGATGGGCGTCTCGAGGCTGATCGGCTCCTTGGCGATCTTCAGGACCTTGCGCACTTTCTCCAGCGGCATGCCCAGCTTGGCGGCCAGCTCTTCCGGGGTCGGCTCGCGGCCGATCTCGTGCAGCATCTGGCGGCTGGTGCGCACCAGCTTGTTGATCGTCTCGATCATATGCACAGGAATACGGATGGTGCGGGCCTGGTCGGCGATCGAACGGGTGATCGCCTGCCGGATCCACCAGGTGGCATAGGTCGAGAACTTGTAACCGCGGCGGTATTCGAACTTATCGACCGCTTTCATCAGGCCGATATTGCCTTCCTGAATGAGATCGAGGAACTGCAGGCCGCGGTTGGTGTATTTCTTGGCAATGGAAATGACGAGACGCAGGTTGGCCTCCACCATTTCCTTCTTCGCCACGCTGGCTTCGCGCTCGCCTTCACGCACCTGCTTGTAGATGCGCTTGAATTCCGAAATCGGCAGGCCGAATTCGGTGGCGATTGCGGCAACCTGCTCGCGGATCGGAGTCACTTCGCGGGCGCCAAGCTCACCGAACTTGACCCAGCCCTTGTGCGACTTCAGTTTGCCGACCTTGGCCAGCCACTTCGGATCGAGTTCCTGGCCGTCGTAGTTCTTGAGGAACTCGTCGCGCGGAATCTTGTAGCTCTCGGCGCAGCGCAGCAGACGGCCTTCCAGCATCATCAGACGCTTGTTGAGGCCGTACATGTTTTCCACCAGCATCTCGATGCGGGTGTTGTTCAGGTGCACTGATTCCATCAGGTGCACCATCTCCTGCTTCAGCTTGGCGTAGGTCTTGTCCTTCTTGGCATCCATATCGGCATGCACAAGGGCCGCCTGCAGCCGCTCTTCCTGAGTCTTCTGCAGCTTCTTGTAATGCTTGGCGATGGCGTCGAAGGCCTCAAGCACCTGCGGCTTGAGCTGGGCTTCCATCGCGGCGAGCGACAGATTGGCTTCGTCTTCCTCGTCGAGTTCTTCGGGCGTGGTGACCATTTCACCTTCGCCGCCGGGCGCGTCAAGCTTCTTCTTTTCCAGCTTGGGGATCGCGCCAGTCGCCTCGGCCAGAACCTTGGCCGACTTGGCGTCGAGCTTGAGGTCCAGCTTCACCGGCAGCTTCGGCTCGGGAATCTTCGGTTCGCCGTCTTCACCTTCCTCGCCCTCGGCCAGGCCGGCGGCTTCTTCGGCGCCACCGCCCAGCGTGGCTTCCAGATCGACCACATCGCGCAGCAGGATCTTGCCGTCGACCAGGTCGTCGCGCCATTTCACGATGGCCTGGATGGTCAGCGGGCTTTCGCAGATCGCGCCGATCATCTTCTCGCGACCGGCTTCGATGCGCTTGGCGATGGCGATCTCGCCCTCGCGCGACAGCAACTCGACCGAACCCATTTCGCGCAGATACATGCGCACCGGATCGTCGGTGCGATCAACCTCGGCCTTGGCGGGGGCAGTGGCTACGCTGCCTTCGCCATCAGACTCGGCTTCGGCCTCGCCGTCTTCCTTTTCGCCGGGCGCAGCCGCGGCATCGTCCTGATCTTCAGACTCCACGATGGTGATGCCCATCTCGGAGAGCATCGCCATGGTGTCTTCGATCTGCTCCGACGAGACATGCTCGGGCGGCAGGACGGCGTTGATCTCGTCATAGGTGACGTAGCCGCGCTCCTTGGCTTTCGCCAACATGCGCTTGATGGCCGCCATCGATGCATCGATCAAGGGGGTATCGACGGCTTCCTCCTTTTCGGGGGCTTCCGTCGTGTCAGGGGCCGCTGCCTGTTTCGCCATGCCGGTTCCTAACTCTTCCTGTCTAAAAAAACGCGAAGCCGCCCTATTGAGAGGACGGCCTCAATCCGTATCTGATACCGAAACCAGACTGCGTGCCGAGCCGACCTCTGCCTTGAGGGCGACGAAACGCTGCCATGCCTCGGGGTTGGTATTACTGGCAAGATCGGCTTCAGCCGCCGCCAGTTCCTGTTCCAGTTCCGCCAACCGGTACCGTTGCACGGCCTGCCACCACCCTCGCTCGACCTTGTCCGGTTCCGTATCCGGGCGCGCAAACGGTTCCAAAATCCTTCCGGCCTCGCCACTTACGAGGTCCAGCGCGGGTCCGAGTCCTCGCTGCCTCAAATGGGCACCAAAGGCCTCGCCGTCAAGACCCGGATGGCGGGAGGCTTCTTCTAGAATCCGGCTCTTGAGGCTGTCAAGCGGCCCCGGCGGGTAGGCCAGCGCTGCAAAGGCCTCACCATGCTCCTCCAGCAGCCACGGATGGGCCACTACGGCGGCCAAAAGTGCCTTTTCGGTCCTTTCCAGGCGTTCGTTCGGCACCGGGCCTTTATATCCTTCGGGCGGGCGGGCTCCCGGTCCCGTATAGGCCGGGCGGCCGGCGAAGCCGGGCCGGTTCGGGGTCCAGGTCCGCGCCGGGGGTGCAAACAGCGTGCGCAGGCGACTGCGGAAATGGTCCCGATAATGGCTCTGGACGGCCGGATTCCTGATCTGGCTGGCCACGCCCCCCATCAGGGCCGCCTCCAGGGCAGCCCGGCGCTCCGGGGTATCCAGCTGCCGCCCTTCGGTCTCCTTGCGCCACAGGATGTCGACCATGGGCAGGGCAGCCGCCAGCACCTCGTCCATGCCGCGGCGGCCCTGGGCCTTCACCAGGTCGTCCGGGTCCTGGCCGCCGGGCAGGAGGGCGAAGCGGAAAGATTTTCCCGGCTCCAGCAGGGGCAGGGCGCGGTCGGCGGCGCGCATGGCGGCCCGGATGCCGGCATTGTCACCGTCGAAACACAGGATCGGCTCGGCCGAGAGCCGCCAAAGCAGCGCGATCTGCTCTTCGGTCAGCGCAGTACCCAGCGGGGCCACGGCATGGTCGATGCCGGCCTGCGCCAGCGCGATCACGTCCATATAGCCTTCCACCACGATCACGGTGCCGCTCTCGCGGGCGGCTTCGCGGGCAATCGCGTGATTGTAGAGATTGTGGCCCTTGTGGAAGAGCGGCGTCTCCGGCGAGTTCAGGTATTTCGCTTTCGCATCGGGATCGAGCGCACGGCCACCGAAAGCGATGATGCGGCCACGGCGGTCGCCGATGGGAAACATCACGCGATGACGGAAGCGGTCGTAACTCGGTCCGCCATCTTCCGGCTTGATCAGCAGGCCGGATTCAATCAGCAGAGGCTCAGGCAGACCCCGCGCCAGCAGTGCTTCCTTCAATGCCGTGCGGCTTTGCGGCGCATAGCCTAAGCGGAAACGCTCGATGGTGTCGGGCTTCAGGCCGCGCTTCTGGATATAGGCGCGGCCCTCGCGGCCGACATCGCCATGGAACTGTGCCTGAAACCACTTGGCGGCTTCTTCCATCGCCTTGCCCAGCGTGGCGACCTGATCGGCTTTCTCGCGATCCTCGGGCCGCACGCGCGGCACCTCCAGGCCTGCTTCACCCGCCAGCTGCTCGACGGCCTCGGGGAAGGCGAGGCCGCCATTGCGCATGGCAAAGCCGATCACGTCACCATGGGCGCCGCAGCCAAAGCAGTGGAAGAAACCCTTGTCGTCGTTAACGGTGAACGATGGCGACTTCTCGTTATGGAACGGGCACAGGCCGGTATATTCGCGACCGCGCTTGATCAGCCGCACGGAGCGGCCGACCACGCCGGACAGCGGTACCCGGTTGCGGATTTCTTCCAGAAAGGAATCGGGAAACGCCATCGGACTCCCTGACCCCGGAAAAGCTGACGACTCGGGCCGACTCGGCCGTCCTCAGCTCAGCAGGCCCTTCAGGATAGCGGCCGTCTTGGCGGAGTCCATCTGGCCGGTATACTTGGCCTTGAGGATCGCCATGGCCTTGCCCATGTCCTTGATGCCCTGGGCGCCCACCTCGGCGATGGCGGCCCTGGCGGCGGCCTCGATCTCGGCCTCCGACATCTGCTTGGGCAGATAGCTCTCAATCACCGCGATTTCTTCCTTTTCCTGGGCCGCCAGCTCCGGGCGGTTGCCCTGTTCGTAGAGCGTGATCGACTCGCGGCGCTGCTTCACCATGGTTTGCAGCAGGCCCAGGATGGCCTCGTCGGGGATGCCGGTGCGGTCGTCGCCCGAGGTCCGCGCGGCAATGTCGCGGTCTTTCAGGGCAGCCAGGATCAGCCGCAGCGTCGCCAGACGGCGCGCATCCTTGGCCTTCATGGCATCCTTGAGCGCCTGATTGAGCGTCTCGCGCAGCATCGCATGTCCCCCAGCGGTAACGGAATCGGAGTCGTTTTTGAAAGGGGCGCAGCATAGCCCAGACGCCTCGCAGGTGCAAAAGGAATAAATTATTGATTTAATTGAGCTTTTAACCTTTGTGCCGGGGTTGACTGGGGCGGGCGTTTTGATATGGTCCGGCCTCGGTTGAAGCGGCGTTCGCCGCCGCCGCAATCATCGATGAATAGCTGTGTCGTACCGCCGGATGCGCCCGCCTCCGGTGGTTTTTTGCGGCCTGCTGCCTGCCTGCCTGCCGACCTGTTTCCGCCTGCGTGATGGAGTTCCCCCATGGCCGACACCCCCGAATACGCCGCACCGCCCGGACCGGGCTACACCGGCGTGGTGGTGCTGGCCGATGGCAGCGTGTTCTGGGGTCATGGCGTGGGCGCCGAGGGTGACACGGTCGGCGAGGTCTGCTTCAACACCTCGATGACCGGCTACCAGGAAATCCTCACCGATCCCTCCTATGCCGGCCAGATCATCACCTTCACCTTCCCCCATATCGGCAATGTCGGCACCAACGCGGAAGATATCGAGACCCAGGGCATCGCCGCCCGCGGCCTGATCCTGCGCGCGCCGATCACCAGCCCGTCGAATTTCCGCAGCAACAGCCACCTCAACGACTGGCTGAAGCTGCGCGGCCTGATCGGCATATCGGGCATCGACACCCGCGCGCTGACGCGGCGCATCCGCGACAGGGGCGCGCCGAACGGCGTGATCGCCCATCGCCGGGACGGCAAGTTCGATCTGGCGGCACTGCATGCCAAGGCCAAGACCTGGCCGGGCCTGGAAGGCATGGACCTCGCCGCCGAGGTGACCTGCCGCCAGACCTACACCTGGGACGAGACGCGCTGGCAGCTCGGCAAGGGCTACGGCAAGCTGACCAATCCGAAATTCCACGTCGTCGCCATCGACTACGGCATCAAGCGCAACATCCTGCGCTGCCTGGCCGATATCGGCGCGAAGGTCACCGTCGTGCCCGGCAATGCCACGGCGGACGACGTGATGCGCCACAATCCCGATGGCGTGTTCCTGTCCAACGGTCCCGGCGATCCGGCCGCGACCGGCGCATATGCCGTGCCGACGATCAAGGCGCTGGTCGACAGCGGCAGGCCGGTCTTCGGCATCTGCCTCGGCCACCAGATGCTGGCGCTCGCGCTCGGCGGCAAGACCGGCAAGATGGAGCGCGGTCATCGCGGCGCCAATCATCCGGTGAAGGACCTCGAGACCAGCAAGGTCGAGATCACCAGCCAGAACCACGGTTTCTGCGTGATCGAGGAAAGCCTGCCGAAGAATGTGGTGCGCACGCATGTCTCGCTGTTCGACGGCTCGAATGAAGGCCTCAAGCTGACCGACAAGCCGGTCTTCTCGGTGCAGCACCATCCTGAGGCCTCGCCCGGCCCGCAGGACAGCCACTATCTGTTCAAACGCTTTGCAGAATTGATGGAGCAGAAGCGCGGTTGATCCGTTGCTTGCGCTTCGCTCCCAGGTGAACCATGCCCAAACGTACTGACATCAAGAGCATTCTGATCATCGGCGCCGGTCCTATCGTGATCGGCCAGGCCTGCGAATTCGACTATTCGGGCACGCAGGCCTGCAAGGCGCTGAAGGAAGAGGGCTACCGCGTCATCCTGATCAACTCCAACCCGGCCACGATCATGACCGATCCGGGCCTGGCGGATGCGACCTACATCGAGCCGATCACGCCCGAGATCGTCGCCAAGGTGATCGAGAAGGAGCGCCCCGACGCGCTGCTGCCCACCATGGGCGGCCAGACCGCGCTGAACACCGCGATGAAGCTGGACGAGATGGGCGTCCTGAAGAAATTTGGCGTCAAGATGATCGGCGCCACCCGCGAAGCCATCGAGATGGCGGAAGACCGCGAGCAGTTCCGCCAGGCGATGAACCGCCTGAAGCTGGACATGCCGCGTTCGGGCACCGCGCATACGCTGGACGAAGCGCGCGCGCTGCTCCCCACCGTCGGCCTGCCCGCCGTCATCCGGCCCTCGTTCACGCTGGCCGGCACCGGCGGCGGCATTGCCTATACGCGCGAGGAATTCGACGAGATCGTGACCCGCGGCCTCGATGCCTCGCCCACCACCGAAGTGCTGATTGATGAATCGGTGCTGGGCTGGAAAGAATACGAGATGGAGGTTGTCCGCGACCGCAAGGACAACTGCATCATCATCTGCTCGATCGAGAATATCGATCCGATGGGCGTGCATACCGGCGACAGCGTGACCGTCGCGCCGGCGCTGACGCTGACCGACAAGGAATACCAGATCATGCGCGACGCCTCGATGGCGGTGCTGCGCGAGATCGGTGTCGAGACCGGCGGTTCGAACGTGCAGTTCGCCGTCGATCCGTCCGATGGCCGCATGGTGGTGATCGAGATGAATCCGCGCGTGTCGCGGTCGTCGGCGCTGGCCTCCAAGGCCACCGGCTTCCCGATCGCCAAGGTCGCCGCCAAGCTGGCGATCGGCTACACGCTCGACGAGCTGATGAACGACATCACCGGCGTGACGCCGGCGTCGTTCGAGCCGACCATCGACTATATCGTCACCAAGATGCCGCGCTTCACCTTCGAGAAGTTCCCCGGCACCGACCGCCTGCTGAACACCTCGATGAAGTCGGTCGGCGAGGCGATGTCGATGGGCCGCAGCTTCCAGGAGAGCATCCAGAAGGTGCTGCGCTCGATGGAAACCGGCCTGAACGGTTTCAATGAAGTGCAGATCGCCAATGCCGAGGATTCGGACGGCAAGGAAGCCATCGTTGCCGCGCTGGCGCGGCCGACGCCGGACCGCCTGCTGGTGATCGCGCAGGCTTTCCGCCATGGCCTTACCAGCGCGGAAATCCATGCCGCCTGCAAATACGATCCCTGGTTCCTCGAGCAGATCGAGGAAATCGTGCAGACCGAGGAGCAGGTCCGCAAGGACGGCCTGCCCAAGGATGCCGACAAGCTGCAGGCGCTGAAGCGCATGGGCTTCTCGGATGCGCGTCTGGCCGAACTGACCAGGGCCACGGAAGCCGACGTGTCGGCGGCGCGCCGCAAGCTCGGCGTCGTGCCGGTGTTCAAGCGCGTCGATACCTGCGCCGCCGAATTCGACAGCACCACGCCGTATTTCTATTCGACCTATGAATTCGGCCCCGAAGCCGAATGCGAGGCCCAGCCGCAGGACCGCACCAAGGTGATGATCCTCGGCGGCGGCCCGAACCGGATCGGCCAAGGCATCGAATTCGACTATTGCTGCGTCCATGCGGCCTATGCGCTGAAGGAAGCCGGCTTCGAGACCATCATGGTCAACTGCAATCCGGAGACGGTATCGACCGATTACGACACTTCGGATCGCCTGTATTTCGAGCCGCTGACCGTGGAAGACGTGCTGGAAATCGTGCGCGTCGAAATGTCGAAGGGCACGCTGCTCGGTGTGATCGTGCAGTTCGGCGGCCAGACACCGCTGAAGCTCGCCGCCGGCCTCGAGGCCGCCAGGGTGCCGATCCTCGGCACCTCGCCGGATGCCATCGACCTGGCCGAAGATCGCGAGCGGTTCCAGCAGTTGCTGCAGCAGCTCAAGCTGAAGCAGCCGGAAAACGGCATCGCGCGGTCGGAAGACGAGGCGCGCAAGGTGGTGGCCCGTATCGGCTATCCGGTCGTGATCCGGCCGTCCTATGTGCTGGGCGGCCGCGCCATGGAAATCGTGCGCAGCAATGCGCAGCTGGAACGCTACATGACCGAAGCCGTGAAGGTTTCGGGCTCGTCGCCGGTGCTGATCGACAGCTACCTGTCGGATGCCATCGAAGTCGATGTTGACTGCCTGGCCGATGCCGAGACGCAGTTCGTCGCCGGCGTGATGGAGCATATCGAAGAGGCCGGCATTCACTCGGGCGACAGCGCCTGCACCTTGCCGCCCTACAGCCTGGCGCCGGAAATCATCGCCGACATCAAGCAGCAGACCGAGGCGCTGGCGCGTGCCCTGAAGGTTGTCGGCCTGATGAACGTGCAATATGCGGTCAAGGATGGCGTGGTCTATATCCTTGAGGTCAATCCGCGCGCCTCGCGCACGGTGCCTTTCGTTGCCAAGGCGATCGGCCAGCCGCTGGCCAAGATCGCCTCGCGCGTGATGGCCGGCGAGAAACTCGCCAGCTTCAACCTGCATGAAAACGAAGTCGACCATATCGCCGTCAAGGAAGCGGTCTTCCCGTTTGCCCGCTTCCCCGGCGTCGACATCATCCTCGGCCCCGAGATGAAGTCGACCGGCGAGGTGATGGGTATCGACCACGATTTTGGCACCGCCTTTGCCAAAGCGCAGCTCGCCGCCGGCACGATACTGCCGGCCACGGGCAGCGTCTTCATCTCGGTCCGCGACGGCGACAAGCCGGGACTGGTGGATTCAGCCCGCCGGCTGGTGGCCATGGGCTTCGAGATCGTCGCCACGACGGGCACCGCGCGCTTTTTCGAGGAGCACGGCATCGCCGTCAGGCGTGTGAACAAGGTGATGGAAGGCCGGCCTCATATCGTCGATGCCATGAAGAACGGCGATATCCAGCTGGTGTTCAATACCTCGGAAGGTTCTGCATCGATCCGCGACAGTTTCGACCTTCGTCGCACCGCTTTGATGAATAAAATCCCGTACTTCACCACCATGGCAGGTGCCAGGGCGGCCGTGCGGGCGATCGAGGCGCTGCGGGCAGGGAGCCTTGCGGTCACCCCCCTGCAGGCTTACTTTTAACGGTCTGACAGGAAGGCGATGATGCAGAAGATTCCGATGACCGCGACCGGCTACCAGCGTCTGGAGGCCGAGCTGAAGAATTTAAAGTCGGTCGAACGACCGTCGGTGATCCGTGCGATCTCGGAAGCACGCGAGCACGGCGACCTGTCCGAGAATGCCGAATATCACGCCGCCAAGGAACGCCAGGGCTGGATCGAGACGCGCATCCTTGAGGTTGAGGACAAGCTCAGCCGCGCCGAAGTGATCGATGTTTCCAAGCTGTCGGGAGACAAGGTGAAGTTCGGCGCCACCGTTGTGCTGGCTGACGAGGACACCGACGAAGAGAGCACCTACCAGATCGTTGGCGCGGACGAGGCCGACATCAAGGCCGGCCTGCTGTCGATCACTGCGCCGCTCGCGCGGGCGCTGGTCGGCAAGTCGGCCGGGGAAAATGTCGAAGTCTCCACGC
Source organism: Ferrovibrio terrae (assembly GCF_007197755.1). Lineage (NCBI taxonomy): Bacteria > Pseudomonadati > Pseudomonadota > Alphaproteobacteria > Rhodospirillales > Rhodospirillaceae > Ferrovibrio > Ferrovibrio terrae. Next base: position 4,157,139 of record NZ_CP041636.1, on the reverse strand, counting down.
CAGGCGGCTCCAAAGGCTACGAGATCGTCTCGGTCGCCTTCAAGTAAGGCATCTGTTGCGAGGGAGTCCGATGGATCGCGCGACTCTCGACAAGCTCTATAACAACCGCGCTGCCGTTCCGACGCATCCGCAGGATATCGCGCGCTGGGCGACTGAAAGCGCGCGCGCGCGCGCCGAGTTGCCGCATCATGCCGACCTGGCCTATGGCCCGCATCCGCGCGAGATCCTCGATCTCTTTGCATTGGCCGCACCGGGCCGGCCGCTGCTGGTTTTCATCCATGGCGGCTACTGGCAGGCGATGAGCAAGGGCGAGGCGTCGCAGATCGCCAATGGCTTTGTCTGCGACGGCCTGGCCAATGTGGCGCTGCTGAACTATCCGATCGGGCCCGATGCCCGCATGGACCAGATCGTGGCCTCGATCCGCCGCGGCATCCTGTGGCTGTGGCAGCACGCCGCCGACTATGGCTTCGACCGCGACCGCATCTATGTCAGCGGGCATTCGGCGGGCGGTCATCTGTCGGTCATGGCGCTGCTGACCGATTGGCCGGCGCTGGATGCTGCTGCTCCGGCCGACCTGATCAAGGGCGCGCTGTCGATCTCGGGCCTCTATGACCTGCAGCCGATCCGGCAATGCTATCTCAACGACAAGCTGGGCATGGATGAGGCCGAGGCGGCGCGCAACTCGCCGATCGCGCTGCTGCCTGCCAGCACCGCAGGTCTGCCGCCGCTGGTCTGCGCGGTGGGCGGCGCCGAGACGCCGGCTTTCCTGCAGCAGCAACACGATTTCGTGACCAAATGGGCATCGCATGGCGGACACGTGACCGCCATCACGGTACCGGAGCGGCATCATTTCGATATTGTTGACCAGATGGCGCAGTCTGGCGCGGTCCTGCAAACCGTGATGACCGATATGCTGCGCCAAGGGGGATGATGATGAAGCGCGTTCTTCTGGTTGACGACGACAAGACCCTGCAGGGGCTGCTGGCCGAACAGCTGGAAACCACACGCGAATTCTCCACCCTTTGCGTCAATGATGCCGCCGCGGCGTTGCAGGCGGCGCCGGGCGAGCATTTCGATCTGGTGCTGCTCGATGTCGGCCTGCCTGACATGGATGGCCGGGATCTCTGCCGTGAATTGCGCAATCAGGGCCTGCGCGCCCCGGTGATCATGCTGACGGCCGCCGATGGCGAAGCCGACACCATCATGGGGCTGGAAGCCGGCGCCAACGACTATGTCACCAAGCCGTTCAAGCTTGGCGTGCTGATGGCGCGCATCCGTGCCCAGCTGCGTCAGTTCGAGCAGAGCGAGGATGCCGTCTTCACCATCGGGCCCTACAGTTTCCGGCCGGCCAACAAGGTGCTGCTCGACAACGAGAAGGCGGGCAAGAAGGTGCGGCTGACCGAAAAGGAAACCGCGATCCTGAAATACCTGCTGCGCGCCGGTACCAAGCCGGTGCCGCGCGAAACCCTGCTGGCGGAGGTGTGGGGCTACAATGCCGGCGTTTCCACCCATACGCTGGAGACGCATATCTATCGCTTGCGCCAGAAGATCGAGCGCGATCCCGGCGCTGCCCGGCTGCTGATCACCGATCCGGGTGGCTACCGCCTGCAGCCCTGATTACGACGATATAGCTGATATCGACAGGGTAACTAAGGGCCGCCAATCAGTTTCCTTTGAACTGCGGCGGCCGTTTTTCCGTCATCGCCGCGCGGCCTTCCAGAAAATCCTCGGTGCGGAAACTGGCCGCGGCACGATCACGGGCGGCGCGCTCGTCGAACAGACTGTCTGCAATCTCGTTCAGGCTCTGCTTCATGCCGCGCACCGCCTGCGGCGCCAGGGCGCTGAGCGTTGCCGCCAGCGCCTGCGCACGCTCGGTCAGCGCCTCCGCCTCGACCAGCCAGTCGAGGAAGCCCGTCCGCAGCATCTCCGCGTCGTCGAAGGTTTCGGTGGCGAGGAATAGGCGTTTGGCCGGACCGAGTCCGAGCCTGGTGACAGCGCGTTTCAGGCCATGCGGATGATATTGAATGCCCAGTTTCGCTGGCGGAATGAAGCTGCGGATGCCGCGCGCTCCGAGGCGGAAATCGCAGGCCAGCGCCAGATCGGTGCCGCCGCCATAGACGCCGCCCTGTAAGACGCAGAGCGTGGGGAAGGGCATAGTCTCCAACCGGTCGCTGACGCGCTCCAGCGGATTGTCGCGCCAGTCATGGCCGGCAACGGCGCCGAAATCGACACCGGCGCAAAAGCTTTTGCCCTGCGCGGATAAGACGAGTGTGCGGATATCGGACCGTCCCGCGAGGCCGATCAGGGTGGAATCAAGGGCCTCCAGATCGCCGATTTCCAAGGCATTGTGCTTTTCCGGCCGGCAAAATGTGATGGCCGCCAAAGAACCTTGGATTTCGGCAAGAAATGCTTGAGACATCCGACTGTCCGCCCTTAATCTATTTCATGAAAGATTTCCGCACAGACCTAGCCAGCCGGCAAGGATCAGTCGGCATACAAGGTGCTCCATCCCTCGACGCTGACGGGAAAAAGGAGGCCACGGTGGGGGTTGAGGATTTTTACGTGCGCTTCTGGGGCGTTCGCGGCAGCATTGCCGTCGGTTCGCCGGAAGTGATGCGCTATGGCGGCAACACCTCGGCCATCGAGGTACGATGCGGCTCGCATCTGCTTATCTTCGACACCGGCACCGGCGTGCGCGCGCTCGGCGTGGCGCTGGCTGACCAGCAGCAGCCGGTCGATGCCGACGTTTTCTTCACCCACACCCATTACGACCATGTCTGCGGCTTGCCGCATTTCTGCCCGGCCTTCGATCCGCGCAACACATTCCGCATCCATGCCGGCCATGTTACCGATAACGGCGGTATCAAGGGCGTGCTGAAGCAAATGATGTGCTCGCCGCTGTTTCCGGTGCCACTCGAAATCTTCCAGGCCAATCTCAGCTTCCATGATTTCGACCAGGGCGCCGTGCTGGAGCCGCATCCGGGCATCGAGGTGCACACCGGGCCGCTGAGTCATCCCGATCTCGCCACCGGCTATCGCGTCGAATTCCAGGGCAAGTCGATCTGCTACCTGACCGATACCGAGCATCCGGCCGAAGGGCATGACGAGAATATCCTCAAGCTCATCAAGGGCGCGGATATCGTGATCTATGACTCGATGTATACCGACGAGGAATATGCCTGTCGTAAAGGCTGGGGCCATTCCACCTGGCAGGCCGGTGCGAAACTCTGCGATGCGGCCGGCGTGAAGACCTTCGTGGTCTTCCACCATGATCCGGAACACGACGACGCCTTCATGGACAAGGTCGCCGCCGACGTCGAGAAGGCGCGTCCGGGCTCCGTTGTGGCCCGCGAAGGCCTCGTGCTGCGGCCCTGATGTCTGGCGCAAAACACTGGCGCCGGCTCCGCATGGGGCTGCAGACGTTGTTCGGCCTGCGTCGGCAAGGCTTTTTCATTCCTTATCGCTATGCCGATGGGGTGGCGCCAGCGCAGCCGGTCTATGCGGCGCTGGCTGAGCGTTTTGCCACTGCCGAGCCGGTCTTCCTCGATCTGCTGCGCGGTGCAGAAGATTACGCCGAGGCCCTGCTGGCTATCGCCAGGCAGCGCGGCGTGACTCCGGTGCCCCAATTCGATCAGGACTGGTTCCCGACGCTGGATGCCGTGGCGGCCTATACGCTGGTGCGGAGATACGGGCCGAAGCGCATCGTAGAGGTCGGTTCAGGCCATTCGACGCGCTTCCTGGCTCGCGCCGTGCAGGACGCCGGGCTGGCCACCGAGATCACCGCCATCGATCCACAGCCGCGTGCGGCGCTCACTGGCTTAGCCGTACGCTTTCACAATGCGATCCTGCAGACGGCCGATCCGTCGATTTTCGCGGCGCTGGAACCCGGCGACATCCTGTTCATCGACTCCAGCCATATCCTGATGCCGGGCACTGATGTCGACTGGCTGTTCAATCGCGTGCTGCCGGCGCTGCCGCAGGGCGTGCTGGTGCATATCCACGATATCTTCCTGCCCGACGATTATCCGGCCGACTGGGCCTGGCGCGGCTACAACGAACAGCAGGCGATCGGGCCCCTCCTCGCCGGCGGTTTCCAGCCGGTCTTCTCCAGCCATTATGCGTGGACGCGGCTGACGGCTGCCGTACAGGGCGGCATCGTCGGTCACCTGCCACAGGCCGCCGGTGCCTGGCCCGCCAGCCTGTGGCTGGTCCGGCCGGCTTAGGGGCTCGGCCTTGGCCTTGATAACTCACGAAGTTATGCTAATATTCCTATTATAAGAACATATGTTCTTGTGCCGGATATGCTTGTGCGACCAACGCACGCTGCTGTTGGACATCGTTGATAAGAAAATCAACAGCTTGGCACACAACGCCAAGGCTTTAGCCGGGATCCAACAGGACAGAACTGGCTTTAACTGGCTCGAACAGGACGGAACTGGCTCAAACAGGACGGAACTGGCTCAAACAGGACGGAACTGGCCCCGAATAGGATGGGACAGGCCTCGAAGGCGCCGTAACCAGCTTGCGCCGTGTCCGCCCGGGGCGCTCAGCGATAGGGATCGGCCGCGTCGCGCAGGCCGTCGCCGAAGAAGTTGAAGGCCAGCACCACCACGATCACCGGGATGGCCGGCGCCATCAGCCAGGGATACAGCGCGACCACGTTGATGTTCTGCGCTTCGTTGAGCAGCACGCCCCAGGAGGTGATCGGCGGCCGCAGGCCCAGGCCCAGGAACGACAGCGCAGTTTCACCCAGGATCATCGACGGGATTGACAGCGTGGCCGAGGCGATCAGGTGGCTCATGAAGCTTGGCAGCAGGTGACGGCCGATAATGCGGCTGGGCGAAGCGCCCATCAGCTGCGCGGCGGTGGCGAAATCCTCTTCGCGCAATGCCAGCAGCTTTGATCGCACCGCGCGGGCAAGGCCCGGCCAGTCGAGCAGGCCGAGAATGATCGTGATGCCGAAATAGACCAGGATCGGCGACCAGGTGACCGGCAGTGCGGCTGACAGCGCCATCCAGAGCGGCAGTTCGGGCAGACTTCGGATCAGTTCGATCAGGCGCTGGATCACATTGTCGATCCAGCCGCCGTAGTATCCGGAGATGCCGCCCAGCACGATGCCAATGATGAAGCTGATGGCGATGCCGAACAGGCCGACGGTCAGCGAGATGCGTGTACCGTAGACGACACGGGAAAAGATATCGCGTCCCAGCCGGTCGGTGCCGAGCAGATAGAAATCGCCGCCTTCGGCCGGACAGACCAGGTGAAAGCGCATCGTCACCAGGCCCATATAGTCGTACTGGTCGCCCTGGCAGAAGTAGCGCAGCTTGTGCACCTTGCTCAGGTCCGGGGCATATTCACGCTTCAGCGTTTCGGTATTCATGCGGAAACGCATGCCGTAGACGAATGGCCCGACGAATTCACCTTCGTGGAACAGGTGAATCGCATGCGGCGGCGCATAGATGCCGCGCGGATTACGGGTCTGCAGGTTGTAGGGCGCGATGAATTCCGAAAACAGCGTGGAGGCATAGATCAGCAGCAGGATGATGCCGCTCCACAGGCCGAGCCGGTGGCGCTTGAACTTCCACCACATCATCTGCCACTGCGAGGCGCGGTAATACTTCTCCTGGCCGGCGGTCATCTTTTCGATCGAATAGGGATCGAACGGCGTGGGATTGACCCAGTGTTCCGGGCGGGTCGGCTTGGGGACGGGAGTATCACTCATGCTACTTGGCCTGTCCGCCGGTGAGCCGGATGCGCGGATCGAGCAGCGCCAGCAGGATGTCGGAGACCAGCATGCCGACCACGGTCAGCAGCGCCAGGAACATCAGGAACGAGCCGGCAAGATACTGGTCGAGCGATTGCAACGCGCCCAGCAGCATCGGGCCGGCGGTCGGCAGGCTCATCACCACCGACACGATCACCGAACCGGAGACCACGGAGGGCAGCAGGTTGCCGAGATCCGAGATGAAGGGGTTGAGCGCCATGCGGATCGGGTATTTCACCAGCAGGCGCAGCGGCGGCAGGCCCTTGGCGCGCGCCGTGGTGACATACTGCTTCTGCAATTCGTCCAGCAGATTGGCGCGCAGCCGGCGGATCATCGCCGCCGTGCCCGAGGTGCCGATCACGACCACCGGCACGATCATATGCACCATCATCGACTTGATCTTTTCCCAGTTCCAGGGCGCGTCGATCAGTTCGGGATCAACCAGGCCGCCGATGCTGATGCCGAACCAGATATTGGCGTAGTAGAGCATCACCAGGGCGAGCAGGAAATTCGGCGTTGCCAGGCCGATATAGCCAAACAGCGTGAAGCCGTAGTCACCCCAGGAATACTGCCGCGTGGCAGAGTAGACGCCGATCGGGAAGGCCACGGCATAGATGAACAGGATGGTGAAGAAGTTGATGAACGCCGTCATCAGCAGGCGGTCGCCGATCAGTTCGCCGACCGGGCGGTTATATTCGAACGACCAGCCCCAGTCGCCCTGCAGGATACCTGAGAAGCCGTTCGGGCCGGGAATGAAGCCCATCCAGATGCCGTACTGTTCCATGATCGAGCGATCCAGCGCATATTGCGAGCGCAGGAATTCGGCGCGCTCCATGGCGCTGGTTTCCCCCTGGGAGCGCAGTTCGGCGATCTGGTTCGACAGGTAATCGCCAGGTGGCAGCTTGATGATCAGGAAGATCAACACGCTGATGATCAGCAATGTCGGGATCATCAGCAGCGTTCGGCGCGCAAGATACGTCAGCATGTCAGATGCTTCTGCCTATTGGCCAAACCAGAAGGTTTCCGGGCGATACAGCCCGACGAAGGCGCCGGGATCCCAGTTGAATACGCCTTCCTTCGGAATGTTGTTGAGTTTCTTGCTGGCCACGATCGGCTGGAACACGCCGGTCACGATGCCGATGGTCAGCGTCTGCTCGGCGTGGATGCCGAGCATGCGGTGCCAGATGCGGGCGCGCTCCGCCTTGTCGCCGGTTTCGAGCCAGGTGTGATAGAGGTCGAACAGCTCCTGCACCACCGGCATGTCGATCGGCTCGCCGGACTGGTGGCCGGTCTCGTGCCACTGGCCCCATTTCGGCCATTGCAGGCCGAATTGCGAGGTGGGCGCCAGTTCGTTCGGCTTCATGTCGGCGGTGACCAGGCCGTTTTCCAGTCCGGACCACACCGACATGACTGCTTCGCCGGAGAAAATGCGGTTGCGCACCACGTCGCGCTGGCTCGGCTTGGAGAACAGCTTGATGCCGATCTTGGCCCAGTTCTCGCCGATCAGTTCCAGCACGTCGGTCTGCTCGGTGTCTTCGCCGGCGGTTTCGACGATGATTTCGGCCGGCCGGCCATCCGGCAGCAGGCGAACGCCGTTGCCATCGCGCTTGGTCAGGCCGATCTGGTCAAGCAGCCTGTTTGCGGTGGCGGCATCGAATGTCGCATTGGTCGTCTGGTATTCCGGTTTGAACAGCGGGCTGTCCGGCATCACCGTGTTGTTCGATTCAATTGCCAGACCGAAGAACAGCGACTCATTGATCGCCTGGCGGTCGATGCCCAGCGACAGGGCATGCCGGAAGCGCGCATCACGCATCAGCTTGCGCCAGACCTGGTCATTGGCGTTCAGGTTGGGGAAGAGCGCGATATGCGAGCCCTTGGCGGTGCGCCACAGCAGCGTTTTGTAGCCGGCGCGCTTCTCGTTTTCCTTCAGGAAGGTGAAGTTGCTGAAATTCACGCTGCGGAATTGCAGGTCGGCCTCGCCGGCGCCCGCCTTGGCCGGGATCAGCTTGCCATCGGCCTGGGTAAAGATGATGCGGTCGAGATACGGCAGCTGGCGGCCGTTGTTGTCGATCCGGTGATAGTAGGGATTGCGTACGGCGACGAAACGCACGGCTGGCGGCTTGGTCGTGATCGTCCAGGCATCCAGCAGCGGCAAGTCAGGATTGTCACCTTCGACCATGTTGTCGACGCGGCCGTGCAGCGCGGCCCAGTTGGCACGCTTCTCGGCCGTCACCATAGCGGCCAGCTTCTGCGGGTCGGCATAGCGCGCGTGGAACTGCTTCAGGTAATGCGCGGGGCGATAGAGATTGAAGGCCGACGTGCCGGCGATGCGCGGCAGGAAGGATGGGTTGCGCTTCGACCAGCTGTAGCGGACGGTGGTTTCGTTGATGATCTCCACCTTCGGCTTCTCGCCATCGACCAGAAGGTCCTGCGTCGGGCCGGCAGGGCTGAGGTCTTTATTGTTGGCGACGTCTTCCCAGTAATAACGGAAATCTTCAGTCGTGAAGGGCGCGCCGTCGGACCAGCGATGACCCTTGCGGAGATGGAAGGTGAAGACCCGGTCGTCCTCGACCTCGAACTTCTCCAGGATGTCGGGCACGAACTCGTATTTCTCGTCGTAGATGATCAGGCGCGCATAGGCGATCACGTTGAGCAGGCGGGTCTCGCGCGCCCGGCTGATCAGGCTGCGCAGATCGCCGCCATGTCGGCCCGGTTCGCGTGGCGTGACGATCAGCGGCGGCTGCGGCAGACGCTGTGCCACCGGCGGCAGCTTGCCCGCATTCACTTCGGCCGACAGCATCGGTGTTTCCTGCAGGTCGGGCAATTGCGTCTGCGCCGCCACATCCATGGCGGTGAAGGCGGCGAGCGCGGCAAGAAGCGCGAGGGCAGGGCGAAGCGAGGGCATCATGCGACGAGGTCCCGGAAATCGGCATTGGCATCGGCACGCACGAGATGGCCTTGGCCAAGGTCGATCATGCGCGGTCGTGCGGTGCCGTCAATGGTGAAGGGGCGCGGCCAGGCTGCCGGTTTGGAGGCCTTGTCCTCCATCAGCAGGCGCAGGTCGAGGCGACTGTCCGGATCGGGCTTGGGGACCGCGGACAGCAGCGCCTTGGTGTAGGGGTGGATCGGGTTGTTGAACAGCTGCTCACGCGGCGCCAGTTCGACCAGGCGGCCGGCGCACATGACCGCGATGCGGTCGGCCACATAATCCACAACGGCCAGGTTGTGCGAGACGAAAATGTAAGTCAGGCCCAGTTCGGCTTTCAGATCCTTCAGCAGATTGAGGATCTGCGCCTGGATCGAGACATCCAGCGCGGAGACCGGCTCATCGCAGATCAGCAGTTCGGGTTGCAGGGCAAGTGCGCGGGCGATGCCGATGCGCTGACGCTGCCCGCCCGAGAAAGAGTGCGGGTAGCGGCGCAGGAAGCGCGGATCAAGTCCGACCAGCGTCATCAACTCCTTGACCCGCTCGAAACGTTCGTCTGCGTCGCCGATCTTATGGATCACCAGCGGCTCGGACAGGATATCAAAGACCGTCATGCGCGGATTGAGCGACGAGAACGGGTCCTGGAAGATGAACTGCACCTGCCGGCGATAGCGGAACAGGTCGTCACCTTCCAGCTTCAGAACGTCGGCACCCTTGAAGCGGATGTTGCCGCTATCGGGCGTGATGGCGCGCAGGATCAGCTTGCTGGCCGTCGTCTTGCCGCAGCCGGACTCGCCGACCAGCCCCAGGCATTCGCCACGCTTCACGGTGAAGCTGACATCGTCGACGGCAATCACCGATGAGGGCCCTTTGGCCGGGCTGAACATGCCGCCTTTGCGCAGGGAGAAGCTCTTGCTGACATGCTCGACTTCAAGCAGTGTTTCGCCAGATCGATCTTTAGTGGGCGCGTTGCTGCGCAGCAGCTTGCCCACTTCACCCTTGATCTCGCGCAGCGGCACCAGTCTTTCACCCGGCTTCATATTGAAGCGCGGCACGGCATGCAGCAGCGCTTTCAGATAAGGATGCTGCGGGTTACCGAAGATGTCGTGCAGGCCGCCACGCTCCATGGCTTGGCCGTGATACATCACCACGATCTCGTCGGCCATGTTGGCCACGACGCCCAGATCATGCGTGATCATCAGGATCGCCATGCCGAGTTCGGACTGCAGGTCTTTCAGCAGCTTCAGGATCTGCGCCTGGATGGTGACATCGAGCGCGGTAGTCGGCTCGTCGGCGATCAGCAGGGCAGGGCGGCAGACCAGCGCCATGGCGATCATGGCGCGCTGGCGCAGGCCGCCGGACAGCTCAAAAGCATAGGTGCGCAACGCGCGCTTCGGATCGGGGAAGCCGACCAGTCGCAGCATTTCGGCTGTCAGTTCGCGGGCCTGGTTGTCGTCGGCCTTGCGATGCAGCTTCAGCGCCTCGGAAATCTGGTCGCCGATAGTGTGCAGCGGGCTAAGCGACGTCATCGGCTCCTGGAAGATGATCGAGATGCGGCCGCCCTGAAGCTGTCGCATGGCGCTGCCGCCTCGAGGGAGCGTCGCGATATCGATCGCATCGCCGGGCTTCAGCGGATCATGGAACAGTATCTGGCCGCTGGCGATACGCGCCGGACGCGGCAGTATGCCCATGATCGCCTGACTGACCACCGACTTGCCCGAGCCGGATTCACCTACCAGCGCGACTGTGCCGCCTTGCGGGATGCTGAAGCTGATGCCGTTCACGGCACGGATCAGGCCCTCCGGCAGGTCGAAATGCACCTGCAGGTCCCTGACCTCGAGCACGTTGCGATTCAGCTCCGAAACGCTCACGGCTGGTTTCCTTCAACGCTGTGTATGCGGCTGGCGTTCAGGCGAGAGACTTCACTGATGGCGACGCCGTTCTGCTCGGCCGCGGCAAACGCCCGTTCGACGATGGACGGAAAACCAATCAAATTACTGTCGACCCGCAAAGTTCCCCCTTCCGCCTCGATCACCAGCTGAAGCCAACCTTCGCTGCGATCGCGACGTGTCGAATAGTAGCGCAGGGTCACGGCCTTAACTGTCGGCCATGACAACGCCACCATTCTTCCCCATCCCCGCCGGACGACGCCGGACGCGTCGAGTTCAATCTCGATCTGCTGTCGCCAGATCGTGACCGCACCAAGCCAAGCAAAGAGCAGGCTCAGTCCGACCAGCAGGGCAAAAATGACAGATTGAGGGGCTACGAACAACACCAGTCCCAGACAGATGGCGAGCCCGATCCCGGCACGCAGATAGTCCGGCCACAGCCGGGAGAGGGGGTAATACAGGCGGGTCATGACGCGGGCGTGACAGAGGGGGCCACAGAACCGCCGGGCGCACCGATTTTCAGCGCCGCGCCCACATCGAGCCAGTGCACTGCGGCATGCGCGGCGGTGCGGGATAAAAACGCGGCGGCAAAGGCCCAGACCGTCTCGTCATGCCGAAGATGATGGGTCAGCAATCCAAGCGGCTGCAGATGCTGTTCGCCTGCGCGCATGGCGCGCAAATGCGCGCAGCTGACGGCCAGACTGCGTTCGGCGGCTGCCGCATTGTCGTGGCCGTGCCAGTCGATCGGGTCGATATGGGTGTTCAGTGCCACAAGGCCCGGGGCTGCCCAGTAACTGACGCGGGGCTGGAAGGCCGAGACCGCGGCATAGCCCAGGCCCGGCATGACCGGCAGGCAATCCGGCGCCATGCGGTTCCAGGGCGGGACGAAGACCGGCAGCAGCTGCCCCGGGGCAAACAGGCTGCGAAGGCGATCATGGCCGGTGCGCAGGTCAGCCAGCCGTTCGCTTAGCGAACGTTTGTGCGGGAACTCGGATTTTTTCTCCGGTGGGCCGGCATGATTGTGGTGCGCATATCCATGCTGCAGCGCAGCAATTCCGGGCTCGGATTTGAGCCGCCCGGCCAGGCTGGACTCGGCCTGCGCCGGGATGATGGCCAGCGCCAAGGGCGCGCCGCTCGATCGGTGCAGACCAAGCAGCCGATCCAGAGCCGGTGTCGCCGCGACAGCATCGTCATCGCGCCACCAGAAGCAGGCGGTGCGTCCTTCGGACGCCCAGCGGTCGAGTTCGTCCTCCAGCGCCTGCCAACCCACCGTCATCTGCGGTGCTTTTCGATTTCGGCCCTAATGCGGCGCGCGGTTTCCTCGGCGCCATCGAGGCGGATGGCAGTGGGATCCGGCTTCGGCGAAGCCAGTGCGTGATCGACGACAGCGGCCAGCGTCTGCGGTGTCATGTCCGGTTCTGGCAGCATGTGCATCAGCCCCCGCCTGGACAGCAGGGCAGCACGCAAGGCCTGTTCGGTTTCATTGCCGCCGACGAACGGTACCACGACCGCGCGTGAACCGCCGCCTAGTGTCTCCATCATGGTGTTGTAGCCAGCCTTGCTGATCGACAGCAGGCAATGATGCAGCATACCGGGAAAATCGGGACGAACCGGCTCGATGATCACACCCGGCGGCGCCATCTCGCGCAGTGTGGTGATGTTGTGAGGATTTTCCAGCGGACTCACCAGGATGCGCCATGTCGCGTCGCGCGCCACCGTCATAGGTCGGGCGTCGATGGCGGCCTGGAACAGCTTCATGCCTACGGCGCCACCGCCGGCAGAGACCAACACTTCGTCGACGCCGGCTTCGGTATAGGGGATGACATGTTGCTCGGCGATATAGCCGGTATAAATCAGCATATGGCGGATTTTCTCCGCCATCGGGAAGGTGTTTTCGAAAGCGATTACCGAGGGGTCGCCATGTACCAGCGCCGCATCGAAATATTCCTGCAGCCAGGTGATGGAGTCGATATCGTGCTGCGGCTTGCCGCGATCGACCAGAATGTCGCGCACCGAGCAGAAGATCAGCGGACGGTTCGGCATGCCGCGCAGCATCTGCAGCAGCGGCATCATCTCGAACCGCATCTGCCGGCGGCCGAACGGAAACAGTTCGGTGATCACCATGTCGGGGGCGAAGTTGCGCACCACATCCCGCAGCATGGCGCTGCGGGTCGATTTCCACTCTTCGGTCACTACCTCGCCATTGATATCGAGCAGGATCTTGAAGGTGGCGTCGCGCGCACGCGCAGGTGCCAGCTGGACGAAGCCGATGCCGTCGATGCCATGCAGGGTCGGGTCAGGCAGGCCGCCGGAGACCAGCAGTGGCGTGGCGCCCTGGCGCAGCAGCGCACGGCAGATCGACGCGGCACGATGCAGATGGCCGACGCCAAGCAGATGCTGTACCCAGATCAGGACGCGCGGGCCGCCCATTATCGCTCCAGCGGAATATTTGCCGCCACCAGGGTGGGGCGACCGTCTTCCGTTATGCTAAATTCCTGCAGGCAATGCCAGTCGAGCTTGACCGGCGCACGGCCCAGCATCGGCCAATCGAAAGCCAGGGCCAGGATGGCGCGAATGACGCCTTTATGGGCAACGGCGCCGGCATCCGCCGGCAGGCTGCGCAGCCAGGGCAGCAGCCGCTGCTGCACCTGACGCGGGCTTTCACCACCGGGCGGCTGCAGGTCGAGGCCGCGGTCTTCATTGGCCGTGAAGGCATTGCCGTAGGCGTCGCGTAGCTCTGGCAATGTGCGGCCTTCGTATTGCCCCCAATCCATTTCGATCAATGCCGGTTCGATCCGGGGCTTCAGGCCCAGCAGCGCGGCGGTCTCCTGTGCCCGGCGCAGCGGGCTGACATACCACTGTCTGGCAAGATAGGTGGATGGCACAGAATAGCCTGCAAATGCGGCACGGCCGGCGTCGGACAGCGTGATGTCGGCGCGGCCCTGCAGCCGCCCGGCGGCATTCCAGTCGGTGGCGCCATGGCGCAGCAGAACCAGATTGCGGGTCATGCCGGCAGCCCCAGTTCGGCGAACAGCGTCGTCAGCCTCGCTTGCGCGGCATCCATCGAAAGCTCTCTCTGCACCCGCAATGGCGCTGCGGTAGCCATGCGCAGTCTTTGATCCTGATCAGCAAGCAAATGCCCGATGGCATTCGCCATGGCAGCGGGTGTGTCATCCGGTGTCAGCCAGCCGGTGACACCATGCTCGACGATATCTGGAACGCCGCGTGTGCGAACCGACAGCACCGGCAATCCGGCGGCCTGTGCCTCCAGCAACGCCATGCCATAGGCCTCATTGACGGCGGGCCAGACATAGAGGTCGCTCGCGGCATACAGCGCGGCGAGCTGATCCGGCTCCATCTGTCCGGTCAACGTCACGCAATCTCCCAACGCGGCAAAAGCATTTGCCACTGCTTCGCGCGCCGGGCCGTCGCCAACCAGACTGCAATGCCAGTTGTTGTCGCGCAGCAGCGGCAGGGTTTCGGCCAGTCGGCGGAAGGAGGCCAGCTTGTCGCCGTCGCGCATCATGCCCACTGCGAGCAGCCAGGGGCGATCCATCGGCAGCCTGAAACGTGCGGCCAGATCGACGCGGTGCTGTGTTCGCTGTGCCGCAGCCGACGCGAAGGGTACGGGATCGATGAAGGGCGCAAAATACTGCACGCGCGCCGCGCCGACGCAGCCAACCAATCCCGGAACGTCGTGCCGCGTGATGGCCAGCAACCGGTCGGCGGCGATCAGCGCGCGTTTGGCCTGTGCATATCCAGTCGCCCATGTACCATCGCACCGGCGTGGTGAGTCCGAGGCTTCGGCAATCACGTAGGGCAGGGCGAAACGCTGCTTCAGCGCCGGACCGAGATAGTCAGCGGCCTTGTGATAGACGTGATAGGTGAACAGAAGATCGGGTTTTTCTACCGGGTCATTTTTCCACGCGGCGGCCAGCATTTCGACTTCGGCGGCAGCCGCATCTGCCGTGGCAGCCTCGCGTGCCGGATCGCCGTCGCGGTTGTAGCTGCGCAGGTCGGACAGCAGCGTCACGTCATGGCCGAGGCCGCGCAGGGCGGCCATGAACAGGCGGGCGACACGGCGGTCGCCGGACGGGGCCGGATGATCGGGCGGCTTGAGCGGTGCATAGAAGCCAATCCGCATCACCGCGCTCCGTTCAGGCCGCCAGGCCGAAGCGCCGCGCCAGTTCCGCGATGCCGCTCGTCATTTCGAATGCCTGCCGCACTCTTGCCGACGCAGCCTTGCCCAATCGCTCGCGCAGCGCCGGATCGACGATCACGTGGTTGAGCGCCACGACCAGTTCGCCCACATCCTCGCTCGGCACCAGCAGGCCGGTTTCGCCATCGACGATCAGTTCGGGAATGGCGGAGATCGTGGTGGCGACGCAGGGCAGGGCCTGGCTTTGCGCCTCCATGAGTACATTCGGCAGGCCGTCCATGTCGCCATCCTGGTCGCGGCGGCTGGCCAAAGCAAACACATCGGCCGTGCGGTAAGCCTCGATCACGGCCTCCTGCGTGGCCGAGCCCTGCCAGGAGATGCGATCCGCGATGCCGAGGCTGACGGCCTGGGCCTTCAGCTTGGCGAGCAGTGGCCCGCCGCCGATATGCGTGAAATGCCAGTGCAGGTCGACCGGCAGACGCGCCAGCGCCCGCAGCAGGATGTCGTAGCCCTTCTTGTCGACGGCGCGGCCGACAGACAGCAGCCGCACCGGGTCCTGCGCGTCGCGGCCATCGCGACGGGCGCGCCAGACCGGCGGCTCGGGGAAGCGCGAGAAATCGATGCCGTGATAAACCAGCGATACCCGCTCGGAATCACTCAGGGCGGCAAGATGCGTGCGGTTATGCGCGGTGCAGGTCACGACCCACTGGCAGTCGGCGAGTTTCTCGCGCTTTTCCCAGTCCGGCGTGATCCAGATGTCGCGTGCATGCGCCGATGCCGTCCACGGGCATTGCAGGATCTGTGCGGCATAGCGCGCCACCGAACCGGGCGTATGAATAAAATGGGCGTGCAGGTGGCGATAGCCTGCGGGCAACTCTGCCGCCAGCACCATGGCCTGGCCGAAGCGGCGGATACGGTTACTGCTGCGGTCGCGTTTGAAATCCTGCCACCAGACCTGCAGTGCGCGGCGATAGCCGGGCAGGTGGCGGGCGAACCACCAGCCGCGCAGCACGCGCAGCGGCTCCTGATACAGGTATTCCGGCAGATACAGAATCCGCGCGCGGATCTGGTCGTGCAGGGCGTGACGCTTGCGGTCGGTCGGATGGCGCAGCGAGACGATCAGGATGTCCAGCCCGCGCGCCTCCAGTGCGGCGATTTCCTGCGCGATGAAGGTTTCCGACAGCCGCGGATACCCCTTCAGGACAAAAGCGACAGGTGACGGAGTGGGTGACTGGGCTGACTCTGACATACGCGGAAGGGGCGGCGGGTCAGCCCCGCAATTCCACCACATTGCCCGGCCGTTCAGCGCGCGGGCGGAGCCAGGGCTGGACCAGGCGATCGACGTTATCGAGGCCTTCAAGCAGGCCGGGAATGACGATCTGCGACGGCAGCGACTGGCGTGGCAGATTGCGCAGGGCATTCGCCATCACGGTGGGATCATACTGGCCGTCATCTTCCAGCATGCGGATCAGGCCGAGTTCCTGCGCGCGGCTGGCACGGATGAATTGCTCCATGCGCGGACGCTTGCGTGGCACGATGATGGCGCGTTTGTCGAGCGACAGGATTTCGCAGAAGGTGTTGTAGCCGCCCATGGCGAGCACGCCGACCGCATTCTGCACCAGATGCTCCATATGCGCATCGAAGGTGATGGCTTCCACGCGCGGCAGGCGTGAGACGCGGGCCAAGAACTCGCCGCGCCGCTCCTTCTGCATGAAGGGGCCCAGCACGATCAGCGCCGGATAGGGCAGGATTTCGTTGCTCTCGTAGGCGCGCAGCACCCAGTCGATCAGACCTTCGCCATCGCCACCACCGCCCGGCGTGACCAGCAAGAAGGGCCGCTGGGTGATTTCCGGCAGCTGATGCTCCGGCTGGGCCTCGCCCGAGGTGCGCGGCAGATAACCGGTATAGACCACCTTGCGGCGGACTTTCTCGGGCAGGGTAATGCCGGCCAGAGGGTCACAGAATTGCGGCAGGCCGTAGACCCAGATCTGGTCGTACAGGTGCTTCAGCGCCGGCATGACGTTCTTGCGTTCCCATTCCGGCTTCAGCGCGCTGGGTTCGTCCATCACATCGCGCAGGCCGAGCACAATACGGGTGCCGCGTTCCTTCAGCATCTTCATGGTCGGGAGCACTTCGCCGCGCAGCCCCAGCGGCTCCTTGTCCACGATGAAGATATCGGGGTCGAAGACGCGGGCGGTATGCTGGATGATCTCAGCCCTGATCTTCAGGGTTTCCTCGATGTCCATCGGCAGGTTCAGCGAGGTGTACTGGCCGTCGCGCAGTTTGATCACGCCCGGCACGCGCACGAAGTCGACGCGGCTGCGGAAATCAAAGCTGCCGATGATCGGCGAGCCCGACATGATCAGCACGGACATATCGGGATGGCGTTCGACCAGGGCATGCGCGATGGTGCGGCACCGGCGCAGATGGCCGAGTCCGAATGTGTCGTGGCTGTAGATCAGCACACGAGTGCCGTCGCTACGCGGTACCATGCTGGCTTCCCCCCTGGCGGGAGCAATCGGGGCAAACTTGAACTCAAACTGTGGCGGACTATGGCATATGGGCCCCGCTCAGGCCAAGCCCTGGTTCCGGCAAGCCCCTGACTTAAATAGTGATCCCGGGCACAGTCGGGCCGGGCTGGCGATTGGCTGGCCGATTTCCTTCGGCTAAGGTCTAACCAGGGGACCAGGGGCGCAGCGTGGAAAAGACTCTCTACGGCTTCATTATAAAATACAGCCTGAGGCAGCAGGTTATCATCACCCTGCTCTCGGTCGCGTCTTTCGTGCCGTATTATTACTACCTCAGCATTCCAAAATCGATCGTGAACGAGGGTATCCAGGGCAAGGATGTTTCCTTCCCTGTCGATCTTTACGGCCTCGGCTTGTGGCCGATGGACCAAACCACCTATCTGTTCTGGCTCTGCGGCGTGTTCCTGTTCCTCGTGCTGGTGCAGCAGGGCTTCAAATACGCAATCAACTATTTCCAGGGCGTCGCCGGCGAGCGGATGCTGCGCCGAATGCGCTATGAGCTTTATGCGCATATCCTGCGCTTCCCATTGCCCACCTTCCGACGGACCAGCCAGGGCGAAATCATCCCGATGGTGATCGCCGAGGTCGAGCCGGTTGGCGGCTTCATCGGTGAAAGCTTTGCCTTGCCGATCTTCCAGGGCGGCATGTTGCTGGTGATCTTCGGCTTCCTGCTGCTCCAGAATCCGCTGATGGCTTTTGCGGCCGTGGCGCTCTACCCGATCCAGTTCTATTTCGTGCCGAAAATGCAGGCCAAAGTGCGGGCGCTGGGCCGCGAGCGCATCAAGAACCAGCGTCGGCTGTCGGATCGCATCGGCGAGAGCATCAGCGGTGTGACCGAACTGCATACGCATGACGTGTCGAACCGCATGCTGGCCGAATTCACCGGCCGTCTGAGCATCAGCTACTGGATTCGCGTCGAAATCTATCAGCGCAAGTTCATGATCAAGTTCCTGAACAACTTCATTCAGCAGCTTGGTCCGTTCTTCTTCTACGCCATCGGTGGCTATCTGACGATCCGCGGCCAGATGGACGTAGGTACCGTGGTGGCCGCGGTGAATGCGCATAAAGAGATGGCGTCGCCGTGGAAGGAGCTGCTGAACCATTACCAGCAGCGCGAGGACGTGAAACAGAAATACGAGCAGGTGGTGACCCAGTTCGTACAGGAGGGGATGCGCGACCCGGCGGATCAGTGGGCTGAGCCGGAGCAGCCCGTTTCACTGGCCGGGCCGATTTCGGTTTCCAGCCTGGTGATGAATGACGACCAGGGGCAGCCGATCCTGGACAATCTCAACCTTTCGTTGCCGTGGCCGGCCCGCGTTGCCATCGTCGGCGACAACGGCCGCGACGAACTGCTGCAGTTGCTGGCGCGGTTGCAAGACCCCACGCGCGGTCGCATCGCGATCAATGAAAAGAACCTGATGGAGCTGCCTGAAGCCGTCACCGGTCGCCGGCTGGCCTATGTCAGCGCCTCCAGCTACATCTTCAACACTTCGCTGGGCGACAATCTGTTCATGGGATTGCGGCATCGTCCGCTGATCGCGCGCGAACGGCAGGATGAGCTGCAGGCGCGGTTTGAAAAAGAAATCCTCGAGGCGCATGCCTCGGGTAACTCGCCCTACGATGCCGATGCCGACTGGACTGACTATGAAGCAGCTGGCGCCAGCGGGCCGGACGAGCTCATCATGGTTACCATTCCGGCGCTGAAGGCGGCCAGTTTCGACGAGGATGTCTATCAGCTCGGCATGCGAGGCACGGTCGACCCGAAGCTGAAGCCCGATGTGGCGGAGCGCGTACTGGCGGCACGTCGGGCTTTCCGCGAGAAGCTGACCAACGGCTCCCTGGCCGATCTGGTCGAGGGCTGGGATCCGGTCCGCTACAACAACAACGCGACGGTTGCCGAGAACCTGATGTTCGGTACGGCGCGCAATGGCGTATATCAGGAAGACAATCTGGCGCGCGACCCGCATGTGCTGCGCGTGCTGGATGAAGTTGGCCTGCGCCGCCGCTTCCTGGAGATCGGTTACGAAGTCGCCGGCACGATGGTCGAACTGTTCGCGGACCTGCCGCCCGAGCATGAATTCTTCCAGCAGTTCAGCTTCATCTCCTCGGAAGACCTGCCGGATTACAAAGACCTGCTGACGCGGACCAAGCCGGAAACGCTGGAGCAATTGCCCGAGGAGGATCGGGTCCGCCTGATGTCGCTGCCCTTCAAGCTGGTGCTGGCGCGGCATCGCCTGGGGCATTTCACTGATGCCGAACGCGATGCCGTGCTGAAGGCCCGCAAGATTTTTGCCGATACCCTGCCTGAAGATCGCAAGGGCGCGATTGCCTTCTTCGATCCGGAGCAGTTCACCATTTCCTCCAGCGTCGTCGACAATATCCTGTTTGGCCGCGTCGCCTATGGTCAGGCGCAGGCGCAGGAAAAGATCGGCCGCGTCATGGCCGATGTGGTCGAGCAACTCAAGCTGCGCGAACCGATCATCGCGGTAGGCCTGCTGTTCGAAGTCGGCATCGCCGGCGCGCGGCTGAATGCAGCGCAGCGCCAGAAGCTCGCCATTGCACGCGCGCTGGTGAAGCGGCCCGACTGGATCATGCTGTCGGAGGCAACGGCAGCGCTCGACCCGCGCAGCCATGCCGCCGTGGTCAAGTCGATTGCCGAATTGCGCAAGGGCGCTGGCCTGATCTGGTCACTACAGCGTGCCTCGGATTGCGAGAGCTTCGATATCGTGGTGGTAGTTGAGAACGGACGAGTGACTCATACCGGCCCCTATGCGGAGTTATGTGAACGGAGCGATCGTTTCAAGAAAATGCTGGCCCCATCCTGATCGTGCGGCCGATGGAGAGCGGATCATGAGCCTGATCGAAGAAGTCGAGTTGCTGCGGCGAATTCCCCTATTCGCCAAGATCGAGCCGTCGAAATTGAAGCTGCTGGCCTTCACCAGCCAGCGGCTCACCTACAAGCCGGGCGATGTGCTGTTTCATCAGGGTGATCCGGGCGATGCAGCCTTCGTCATCATCGGCGGCGAAGCCGATGTGGTGGTCAACACGCCGTCAGGGCCGCTGAAAGTTGCGCATCTGCGACAAAACGATTTCGTCGGTGAAATCGCCATCCTCTGCGACGTGCCGCGGACCGCGACGGTGACGGCGACGCAGGAAACCACGGTGCTGCGGATCGAGAAAGATCTGTTTTTCCGCCTGATCGCCGACTTCCCGCAGATCGCCATTGAGATCATGCGCGTGCTGGCCCAGCGCCTCGACCGCACCACGGCCGACCTGCGCGAACTTTCCGCCAAGCTGAAGAACTGATGAGTCGGCTGGACAGCTTTATTGCGCGCCTGTCCGCGCAGCGCGAACTGCTGAACTGGGCCATCGACTGGGTGAAGTATCGTGAGGGCCCGGTGCTGGAGATCGGTCTCGGCAATGGCCGTACCTATGACCACCTGCGTGCCGGGCTGGGCGCGGAGCGCATCTATGCCTTCGATCGCGCGGTCAATGCCAATCCGCTTTCGATCCCGCCCGCCGACCGCCTGATGCTTGGCGAATTCGGCGACAGCCTGCCGGGATTCGCCGCGCGTCATCCGGGCGGCGCCGCCATGGTGCATAGCGATGTGGGGCTGGGAGATCCGGAGGCCAATGCGCGCCAGGTCGTGCAGATGAGCGGCTGGTTACCGCCGCTGATGGCGACAGGCGCGCTACTGCTCAGCGACCAGAAGCTGACCCATCCCGACCTGATGTTGCAGCCGGTGCCCGTGCCGATACCCCCGGAGCGCTATTTTATCTACCTGAAGGCTTGAGCAAACTCCTCTGGTGCGCGTCAATAGACGCATGACTGCCGCGGTATGAGGGCAGCGATATACAGGGGGACT
The DNA here is from genome assembly GCF_007197755.1 of Ferrovibrio terrae. Lineage (NCBI taxonomy): Bacteria > Pseudomonadati > Pseudomonadota > Alphaproteobacteria > Rhodospirillales > Rhodospirillaceae > Ferrovibrio > Ferrovibrio terrae. The sequence continues at coordinate 4,136,007 of NZ_CP041636.1, read as the reverse complement.
GCAGCGCGATGTCGGAGACCAGGAAAAAGAAGATTGCCATTCTGGGCGGCGGCGTCGCCGCACTGACCAGTGCTTTCTATCTCGCCTCGCGGCCCGGTGCCGCTGATATGTACGATATCACCGTCTATTCGATCGGCTGGCGGCTGGGCGGCAAATGCGCTACCGGCCGCAATCCGGATTTCGGGCAGCGCATCGAGGAGCATGGCATTCATGGCTTCCTCGGCTCGTACTACAACACCCTGTCGATGATGACCGAATGCTACGACATGCTCGGTCGCCCGGCCGGCCAGCCGCTGGCCACCTTCCAGGAGGCTTTCTATCCGGTCGATAGCATCCTGTGCTGGGAATTCCGCAACTATGGCTGGGTGAACTGGCCGATCAACGTGCCGCGCAACTCGCTGGAGCCGTGGGACCCGACGTCGATGCCGACGTTGCAGCACTGGATCACCGCGATCGTCAAATTCCTCAACCATTTCGCCGATCAGCATCCGGCCGGGTCGACGCTGATGGAGAATATCCAGCTGAAGGCCGCCGGCGCCATGCTGAAGGGCTTGAGCGCCCATATGGAGGCGATGACGCGCGGCGATGCAGGCCCGCTGCAAAAGGGCATCGAGCAGTTCCTCGATGTCTTCAAGAAGGCGGCAGAGGGCCTGGTCGTCAACAACGATCCGCTGCGCCATCTCTACATCACGATCGACTATTTTCTGACCATGCTGCGCGGCATCCTGGCCGACGATGTGCTCAACAAGGGCTTCGATTTTCTCGACGACGAGAATTTCTCGGACTGGTTCGCCCGGCATGGCGGCTCGATGCTGATGATCTCGTCGCCGCTCAGCCTCAACACCCCGAACCTGTCGTACCAGTATCCCGACGGCGACACGACGCGGCCACCGGCGATGGCGGCGGGTGCCTACCTGCACTGGACCTTGCGCGAATTCGCCTATCTCGGCTCGTTTGGCTGGCTTTTCGCTGCCGGCACAGGCGATACCGTGGTGGCGCCGTTGTATCAGGTGCTGAAGCGGCTTGGAGTGAAATTCGAACTGTTCCACAAGGTACGCGAGATCACCGCCACGCCGGACGGCAAAGGCGTGGATGAAGTGGTGTTCGACATCCAGGCCACGCTGAAGGATCCGGCCGCAGGTTACGAACCGCTGATCGACCTGCCGCTCAAGGCCTATGGCGGCAAGACGCTGCCGGTCTGGCCGGATCGCCCGCTCTACGATCAGCTGGTCCAAGGCGAGGCGATGAAGGCCGCCAAGGTGGATATCGAAAGCTACTGGACGCCGTGGAAGCCGGTGGCCGAGAAGCGCCTCAAGGTCGGCCGCGAGGCGGATACTGTGATCTGCGCCATTTCCATCGGCGCATTGCCGATCCTGGCGCCGCAACTGATGGCCGCCAATCCGAACTGGCCGCCGATGGTCGACAAGATCAAAACGGTGCAGACCCAGACGCTGCAGATCTGGATGAACCGCACGCTCAAGGATATGGGCCTGCCCTTCGAGTACAAGAATTACGACCGCCTGATCGGCGCCACCTTCGTCAATCCGATCGACGGCGTGGCCGACTTCACCGACCTGATCCCGGTGGAGGACTGGCCAGACGACCACACGCCGAAGTCGCTGCTGTATTTCTCGGGCGCGGCGCCGCAATACGACGCGCAGCCGCCGTTCAGCGACCACGACTACCCCGTGCGTGAAAAAGCCCGCGTGAAGGCGCAGGCGCAGCAGTATCTGCAGGCCTGCATGGGGGCGTTGCTGCCGAAATCAACCACCAATGCCGTCAACCCGCCAGGCGATCAGATCGGTTTCGATTTCGGCCAGTTGGTATGCCCGTATGACGATGCCAAGACGCTGGGTGTCGCGCGGCTGGGCCAGCAGTTCTGGAAGCCGAATATCGATCCGACCGAGCGCTACGTCACCTCGCCGCCGGGCAGCACCAAGTATCGCCTCAAGGCCTGGGATTCAGGTTTCGCCAATCTGGTGATCGCTGGCGACTGGATTTACACTGGGCTGAATGTCGGCAGCTTCGAGGGCGCCTGCATGGGCGGCAAGCTGGCCGTGCATGCAGTCGATCCGGCCGCGATGCCGCTCGACAAGGTCTATGGCTACCCGCTCAACAAGGGGCCAAAAGCGGAGAATCTGTAATCCATGGGAAAAGCCGGGCCGCTCAATCTCCTGACTGACGTGCCCGGCCTTCTGGTCGGTCATGTCGCCGATCAAGGCCTGCGCTCCGGCGTCACGGTCGTGCTGCCGGAGCGGCGCGCGGCCTGTTCGGTCGATGTGCGGGGCGGCGGCTCCGGGACCCGTGAAACCGATCTGCTGCGTCCGGAAGCCACGGCGCAGGCGGTGGATGCGATCTGCCTGTCGGGTGGCTCCGCCTTTGGCCTGGATGCGGCGTCCGGCGTGATGCAGTGGCTGGCCGAACGCAAACGCGGCGTGGATGTGCGTGGCCATATTGTGCCCATCGTGCCGGCCGCCATCCTGTTCGATCTGCACAATGGCGGCGCCAAGAACTGGGGTGCCGAACCGCCGTATCGCCGGCTCGGGCTGCAGGCCTGCAACGCCGCCGCCGCGGCCTTTCCGCTTGGCAATGTCGGGGCTGGCTATGGCGCCATGGCTGGCCTGATCAAGGGCGGGCTGGGCAGCGCATCCTGGGTAGAGCAGGACGGCCTGGTGGTTGCTGCGATGGTGGCAGTGAATTCCGTCGGCAGTGTGCTGACGCCCGGCAACCGCAGTTTCTGGGCCGCGCCCTTTGAGCAGAATGGCGAGTTTGGCGGATTGCCATTCGCTACGGATGGCGTCGATCTTGGTCTGGCCACCGAATCCCGTATCGCCGGGCCCGCGGAGGGCAGTCATACCTGTATCGGCGTCATCGCGACCAATGCCGCGCTCGACAAAACGAATTTGCGGCACGTTTTGGCCATGGCGCATGACGGGTTGGCGCGCGCCGTGCGGCCGGTCCATACGCCGTTTGATGGCGATACGCTCTTTGCCCTGGCCACAGCGACGTGGCAGGATGGACCAGGTGCCGCTGACCGGTCCTGGCTGATTGCCAGGGTTGGCAGCATAGCCGCCGATTGCGTTGCCCGTGCGGTGGCGCGCGGCGTCTGGGCCGCCGAGCCGTTGGGGCAACTGCAATCTGCCCGCGACGTACTGGCGGCGGCGGGAAAATTCTGAGGAGGGACTCATGCAGGGTTGGAAACTATTCGCGGCCGCACTGGGTGTGACGGCGGCATCGCTTGTCGGCGGCCAGGCCGTCGCACAAGGCAAGACTTCGCTGGTGATGGCGATGACGCTGGAGCCGCCTGGTCTTGATCCCACCATTGCGCCGGCCGCCGCGATCGGCGAGGTGGTGCATTACAATATCTTCGAGGGCCTGACCAAGATCGCCGAAAACGGCGAGGTGCAGCCGCTCCTGGCCGACAGCTGGACCGTCTCGCCCGACATGAAGAGCTTCACCTTCAAGCTGAAGCCGGGCGTCAAGTTCAACGACGGCACGGCCTTTGACTCCGCCGACGTGAAATTCTCGTTCGAGAAATATGCCGGCGAGAAGAGCACCAACAAGCGCAAGGCGGTGTTCACCAACATCGCTTCGATCGCGACTCCCGATGCGCAGACCGTGACGATTGCGCTGAAGAATCCCGATCCGATTTTCCTGTTCAATCTCGGCGAGAATACTGCCGTGATCACGGCGGCGGAATCGAGCGACAGCAATGCGACCAAGCCTGTTGGCACCGGTCCCTACAAGCTGGAAAACTGGGTGAAGGGCGATTCGGTCACGCTGACGGCGAACGACACCTACCGCAATGCAGGCGCCGTGAAGATCAAGTCGGTGAAGATACGCTTCATCAGCGATCAGGGTGCTTTGGTTGCCGCGATGCGTGCCGGCGACATCGATGCTGTGCCGATCGGCATCACCGGCGAGAACGTACGCGAGTTCGAAAAGGACAAGCGTTTCAAGGTGACCGCGGGTTCGACCGAAGGCGAGACGATGCTGGTCATTAACAACAAGCGCAAGCCGTTTGACGACGTGCGCGTGCGTCGGGCACTGACCCTGGCGATCGACCGCGATGCAGTGATCGAGGCTGCCGCGGCCGGTTACGGCAAACGGATCGGCAGCCATTTCCCACCGCATGATCCGGCTTATGTCGATCTCACCAAGCAGTATCCCTATGACCCGGCCAAGGCGAAGGCACTGCTGAAGGAAGCTGGCGTCAACAACCTGGAAGTCACGCTGCGTCTGCCGCCGCCGCCCTATGCGCGGCCGATCGGCGAGGTGGTGCAGGCCATGCTGAGTCAGGTCGGCATCAATGCCAAGATCGAAAATGTCGAATGGGCACAGTGGCTCGACGGCACCTTCAAGAACAAGAATTTCGACCTGACGGTGATCAGTCATGTCGAGCCGAACGACTTCGTGAAGTATGCGGAGCCGGAATACTACTATCAGTATGACAACCAGAAGGCCAAAGACCTGATCGCCAAGATCAACTCGACGCTGGACAAGGCCGAGCGCACCAAGGCGCTGCAGGACCTGCAGCGCCTGCTGGCTGACGATGCGGTCAACGTCTACCTCTACAACCTGCCGCGTCTGGGCGTGTACAAGCCGGGCCTGACGGGCTTCTGGGTGAATGCACCGATCTTCGTCAACGATCTGACGGCGGTCTCCTGGCAGTAGTGTCAGGAGGCATCAGCCTCAAAGAAAAAGCCCGGCTGAGAAGCCGGGCTTTTTTGTTGCGCTCGAAGAGAGCGGCTTAGCGGACGAAGACCTGAACCTCGTTGGCGCCGGCCTGGCCTGTGCCACCGGCCGAGACGTTCACCCGGCTGGCCGGCAGGCCCATATCGGCCAGCGAACGCAGAACGCGGTCGGCGTTGCGGCGGGCCTGGTTCTGGTTGCTGGCGGTCTGCGCCTGCGTGCCGCTGGCGGCGACAGCCACCACGTCGAACACGGCATTCGGCTTGCGGGCCAGCGCCTGCGAAACAGCGTTGTACAGCGCCTGCTGATAGGGCACGTCAGCGCGGTCGAAGCGGATCACCACCAGCGGCGTGCGGCCACCGGCGGTAAAGGGCGCCGTGGCAGCGTCGGCGGCGGCAAACTGCTGCGAACCGGCGTAGAAGTTGGCACGGTTGCCGAGGCCCGGACCGAGCAGTTCACCCTGCTTGATGGCAGCCGACAGCGTGGTCAGATTGGCGCGCTCGGCACCGATATAGTTGCTCTGGCGCGCGACATCGGTGCTCAGCTCGCCGAGCAGGCGGTCGATCAGCACCACGGTCTTCGAGGTTTCGTCTTCCAGCACCGAGAGCTGGCGATGGTCTTCGTCGATGGCGCCCTGCAGGCTGTAGGTCGATTTGATCGACTGCAGCAGATAGGTCGACATCGCGGAATCGGCAGCGACCTGGTTGGCAAGGTTGCTCAGGTTGCCGACATCGGCAGCCATGCGGTCGAGATCGGTCTGTGCCTGGGTCCACTGGCTGACCAGGATCGGATTGCCAGGCGTGGTGCCCATCTGCAGGCGGGTCGAGACCGCTGCGACAGTGCCGTGATAGCGCTGCGAATTCTGCGTCGCGCTGGTGCGAACGCCCTGCAGCTGCTGGTTACGCTGGGTGACCTGCTGCTGGAGCTGCGACAGCTCACCGCGCATCTGCTGCACCTTCTGGCCGACGAAAGTGCCGGTGGAGGGAGCCTGAGTCACGCCCGGAACGACAAAATTAGTGTTGCCCATGCTCGGCTGGGCTTGCGGGCCGGGGCTGAGCGTCGGATTCGGATTGGCTTCCGCAGCCGAGGCCGGGATTTGCTGGCGCGCGATCGGCTGGGTGCCTGCCGGGTCCGCCGCAGTGAGCGAAGGCCACAGCTCATCGCTGACGTAAGAGCAGCCCGACAGCAGCAGGGCGAGGGTAAGGGTGCTCGCCGAAGCCAGAATTCGGCGCTTGTACGCCGGATTACGAACTGGATGTGCCATGCCGCGCGGTCTCGCGTTAATTGTTCTGACGTCTGCTGGCCTGGTAGGGGCCCCCCGCTGCATGAGTCAGCCTGACGGGAACTGCCGTGGCGGACCTTCTGCAGACCGTGACATTCTAGGGGTCGGCATACCTGCCCGCAAGCGTCATCTGCCTGTAGAATCCGAGGCTTGCACGGCAGGGCAGTATTCCGGGCTTGGGCCTTGCGCGGTCCCGGTGAATTGAGTAGGTTCCGCCCCCGTCGCGGTACCGCGACGTGCGCGCTCGTAGCTCAGCTGGATAGAGCACCAGACTACGAATCTGGGGGTCAGGAGTTCGAATCTCTTCGAGCGCACCATTCTTTTAAAAGGCCGGTCAGTCACTTAAGTGGCGGCCGGCCTTTTCATTTCATCCGCACCAAACGGTGCATCAGTCCCTGTCTGGGACTTTCCTAACCCGCCTTGCTCCAGTTCAACGCCGTAATGACCGTCTGCACCAGACCGATGGCGCCCGAGATGGGCTGGAAGGCCGACGCCGCGCCAGCATCGACGTAAAGCTGTAGCTGCGAGTTGCTGGCCAGCGGGCTGCCCGGGCCATCGGTGATGGCCAGCACCTTGCGGCCGCTGACATAGGCATCGAGCACGATATCGACGACAGGTCGCGAATACGGCGGGAAGGCGATTGCGACCAGAACGTCGTCCGGACCGATCGTGGCTATCTGCGGGCCGGCCATGCCGCCGGCAAAGTCGAGCAGGCTGCTGGCACGCTCCGAGCGCGTCAGGGCATAAGCAAGGTAAGCTGCGATCGGGCGGGAGCGGCGCAGACCGGCGATATAGACATGCCGCGCACCGCGCAGCATTTCGACCGCCCTGGCGAGGCTGTCGGTATCGCAGGTCTTCACCAGGTCGTTCAGCGCCGCCACATGCGCCGCGACGCAGGTCTGGAGCAGTTCCCGCACATTCGGCGGCTCCGGCCGCGCGGTTTCTTCCGAATAGACGCGCTCGCGCACGGTCGGTTCGCCTTCGATCAGGCGCTGCCGGAAGACCCGCTGCAAGTCGGAAAAGCCTGAATAGCCGAATTCCTTGGCAAACCTGATCAGCGTGGACGGCTGGATATCGAGGTCGGCGGCAATCTTGGCCGTGGTGTTCAGGGCAAAACTGTTTGGTTCCTCCAGCGAGGACCTCGCGATCCGCTGGAGATGCGGGCTGAGGGTCGAAAAGCGGTCCCGGATTCGCTGCCGGAGGCCATCAAAGGTCTCGGCGTCGACCGGCGGCCGGGTGATTTCGGTCGAAATCTGGCCAGATTTCTGGGAGGGCGTGTCACTCATATCTAGCCTTTACAGCATTTTAGCAGCTGATTCCATCACGGAACAGAATATTCAATTCAATCGAATAAATATTCATTGACGGAAATTGAATTTATATTCAATCTCCTTGAAAGGACGTTCGGCGCACCGCCGGAACGCCGAACAGGCCCGTAAAGAGTGCCAAACAGGGAGGAAACAGCATGGCTCAGTCCAAGATTAGCCGTCGTCGTCTACTGACCACGGCAGCCGCTGCCACAAGCGGCCTGGCTTTCATGGGACCGTGGAAGCACACCCGTGTTTATGCCCAGGGTGCCGCCAAGCCGATCAGGCTCGGCATCACGTCGGATGCCAGCGGTCAGTACGCCAACTCTGGCGCCGAAGATCGCCGCGGCATGCAGATGGCCATCGCCGAAGCAAACGCCAAAGGCGGCGTGCTGGGCCGCAAGATCGAAACCTTCCATCTCGATACCGAGACCACGCCCGCCACCGGCAGCCGCGTGGCCGAGCGCATGATCACGCGCGAGAATTGCGGCTTCCTGATCGGCGCGATCCATTCCGGCGTTGCCAACGCGATCAGCCAGGTGGCGCAGAAATACGGCGTCATCTATCTGAACACCAATTCGAGCGCGCCTTCGGAGGCGGGACAGAACTGCCATCGCGTCAAGTTCGTCTTCGACGCCAACGGCAGCAACTTCGCCAAGGCCGCCGTGCAGGCCTCCATCGAGAAATTCGGCAAGAAATGGGTGTTGCTGACCAATGATTATGTCTGGGGGCATTCCACCGCAGCGGCGACCAAAGCACTGCTGAAGCAGTTCGGCGGCGAGATGGTGGAGGAAATCCTGGTGCCGCAGGGCACGCGTGATTTCTCCTCGCAACTGCTCAAGATCCAGCAACTCAAGCCGGGCGCGGTTGCAGCGGCGATCGGCGGCGACGATCAGAAGGCCATGCGCCAGCAGATCGCGCAGCTTGGCATGGGCGACAAGCCGGCCTGGATCAACAACCAGCAGGACTGGCCGGACGTCTATGGCCTGCCGCTCGACAACCTGTTCGGCGTATTCGGCACCACCTGGTACTACAATCTCGATCTGCCGGGCGTGTCCGATTTCGTGAAGCGTTATCAGGCGATGTTCCCGGATACCTTTATCCGCGTGCCCGGCAACGTGTTCTACAACGGCTACTGGGCAACCCGTGAACTGTTCGCCGCCATCGAGCGCGCCGGCTCCACCAATAATATCAAAGTGATCAAGGAGCTGGAAAACCTCAAGACATCGGCGCGCGACCGCATGCAACATCACGATGCCTGGATGGATCCCAACACACACCAGATGCAGCAGAGCATCTACCTCTGCACGGCCAATATCGGCACCAAGGACAAGGACGACATGTTCAAGGTCCTCGGCAACTCGTCGCCGCAGGAAGTGATGGACTCGGACGCGAAGGGGGCCTGCAAGCTGGAATCCTACGAGTCCACGCCAACGTTTGACGCGTAACCCTGAAACTGCGGGCGGTGGCAACGCCGCCCGCGCTTTTTCGTCCTCGTCGAACCTCTGATTAGTAGATATGACCAGTCTTATTCCGCATCTCGTCAACGGCCTTACGTTGGGCCTGCTGTTCGCCCTGATCGCCCTGGGTTTCACCCTGATTGTCGGCGTGATGGAGGTGATCAACCTGGCGCACGGCTCGCTCTTCACGCTCGGTGCGTATCTGGCGCTCTCAACGATTGGCGCCGGCTGGTTTGCCGGCACACCATTCGGGACGTGGTGGCTGGAGCTGCCGATGGCCAGCCGGTATTTCATCGGTCTGGCCCTTGGGCCGGTGCTGGCCGGACTTGCCGGCATGCTGCTCGAACTCTGCCTGCGGCCGACCTACGGCAAGGCGCCGCTCTATGGTTTGCTGCTGACGTTTGGTGCGGCCCTCGTGATCGAGGAAGTGATCCGGCTCGGCTGGGGCACAGGCGAGCAGAGCATGCCGGTACCGCAGATGATCAGCGGCGCCTTCCTGATGGGCGGGCTGATCTTCTCGACCTACAAGTTCTACGCCGCCGGCTTCGCCATCGTGGCGATCCTGCTGGTCTGGCTGTTTCTCGAACGCACGCCCTATGGTGCGATCATCAAGGCCGGCGCGCATGACAGCGAGATGGTGCGGGCGTTGGGCTACGACCTCGCGCGCCTGCGCCTGATCGTCTTCGGTTTCGGCTCGGCGCTGGCCGGCATGGCCGGCATGGTGATGGCGCCGATCTGGGGATTGCGTCCGCATCTCGGCATCGACGTCGTGATCCCGGCCTTCCTCATCATCGTCATCGGCGGCGTCGGCAGTTTCTGGGGCGCGGTGGCAGCCGCCATTCTGGTCGGACTGGCCACCGGCATCACCGGCGCCTATGCGCCGGCCTGGTCGCTGATGTCGATGTATATCCTGTTGATCGCGATCGTCGGTTTCCGCGCGCGTGGCCTGCTGGGACGCAGAAGTGCGCTGGAGAACTGAACGATGATGACGCTATCCGATATTCCGGCTCGCGGCGGAGTGCCTCTCACCCCGTCGATGGGAGTGTTCGTGGCGGTCCTGGCGACCGCGCCGCTCTGGCTGGGGCATGTCGGCCTCTACCAGTATCTCGGTGTCGAGATTGCCATCTGGATTCTCTTCGCCATGGGCTTCAACCTGCTGTTCGGCTATACCGGGCTGCATTCCTTCGGTCATGGCGCCTATCTCGGCATCGGCGCCTATGGCTTCGGCCTGTTCCAGCATAGCGTCGCGGTCAGCCTGTGGGGCGGGTTGCTGGCCGCGATCCTGGCCGCGACCCTGGCGGGGGCGATTGTCGGCGCCTTCCTGTCGCACCGCCGCGGCATCTACTACGCGCTGCTCACCATCGGATTCGGCCAGGTCTTCTGGTTCACGGCGATGAAGCTGCACTGGCTGACCGGCGGTGAAGACGGCTTGCTGAATATCCCGCGCCCGGATCTGGTGATCGGCCCGTGGCGCGTCGACCTGAACGACAATGCGGCCTTCTACTGGTTCGTTGCTGCGATCACCGTGGTGGCGGTGATTCTCATGTGGCGCATCGTGAATGCACCGATGGGCCGCATCCTGCAGGCGATCCGGCAGAATGAAACCCGGGCGCGTTTCGTTGGCTATGATGTCTGGCGCTGGAAGTGGCTGGCCTTCACGATTTCAGCAGCGGTAGCCGGATTGGCCGGGGGGCTTTTCGCCATGGCTCAGCAGAGTGCCTATCCGGATGTCATGAGCCTGCACCAGTCCGGCATCATCGTGATGATGGTGCTGGTGGGTGGCGGTCTTGTCAGCTTCTGGGGGCCAGTGCTGGGTGTCGTACTGTATTTCATTGCGCGCGACGTGCTGGGCGGCCTGACAGAAGCCTGGCTGCTCTGGTACGGCCTGATCTTCGTCATCATGGTGATGGTGCGACCGGAAGGCCTGGCCGGGCTGATTCACACCGCCGTTCAGCGCGGTCCGACACCGGTGCCCGCCGCCAAGCCGGAGAAAGCATGATGGTTCTCTTCCAGGCGCAGAATATCCAGAAGCGGTTCGGTGCCCGCGTGGTGCTGGAAAACATCTCGCTCTCGATCGAGGCCGGCACCGTGCACGGCATCATGGGGCCGAACGGCGCAGGCAAGACCACTTGTTTCCATGTGCTGACCGGACATCACGCGCCGGATGCCGGCCGCATCCTGTTCGATGGCCAGGACATCACCGGGCTGAAGCCGCATATCATTGCCCGCAAGGGCGTATCGCGCTCGTTTCAGCTGATGAACCTGTTCGACGATGCAGTGGTCATCGAGAATGTGATGTTGGCGCTGCCAGGTTTCCGCGCCGTTGGCAGCAGCCCGTTCCGCACGACCTTTGGCGACACCGGGCTGATCAAGGCTGCCCTGGCGGTTCTGGAGCAGGTTGGATTGGCAGGCCGTGCCTGGGAAAAGGCGAAAGAGCTGAGCTATGGGGACCGCCGCGCGCTGGAGATTGCCGTGGCGCTGGCCGCTGAGCCGCGCATCCTGTTCCTGGATGAACCGACCGCCGGCCTGGGCGCCAAGGCCACGCAGAATCTGGCGCAGCTGATCCAGCAGCTCCGCAAGCGCTACACCATCTGTTTGATCGAGCACGATATGAGATTCCTGTTTGAACTGGCGGACCGCATCTCGGTCATCCATTGGGGGCAGGTGATCGCTGAAGGCACGCCGGCTGCACTCAAGGCCAACAAATGGGTCGCCCGGTCAGCGCTGGGGGAGGTCGCCTGATGCTGCATCTGTCGGGAATTGAAACCTTCTATGGCGAAACCCAGGCCTTGTTTGGCGTGTCGCTCGAGGTCGGTCCGGGCGAAGTGGTGGCGCTGCTGGGCCCGAACGGTGCGGGCAAGACCACGACGATCCGCTCGATCCTTGGCCTGTCGCCGCCGCGCCGAGGTCAGATCAGTTTCGACAATCACGACATCACAGGCATGCCGACGCATCGCATTTCGCGACTCGGGATTTCCTGGGTGCCGGATGACCGTCGTGTTTTCCCGACCCTGACCGGTGCGCGCAACCTGCGGCTCGGCACGCGCAAGACGCGGTTCCGGTCCTGGTGCCAGGACGAGATGTTCGGGATTTTTTCGGCGCTGGAACATCTGATGCGCCGGGAATGCGAAAACATGTCGGGCGGCGAGATGCAGATGGTGGCGATTTCCCGCGCCTTGTTGGCTTCGCCTGGCCTGGTGCTGTTCGACGAGCCCAGTCAGGGGCTGGCCCCCAACATCGTGCAGGGCGTGATGCGCACCATCAAACGCCTGAAGAGCGAAGGCATCTCGGTGCTGGTGGTCGAACAGAATGCGCTGGCCGCGCTGGAAGTCTCGGACCGTACCTATGTGATGGATCGCGGCCGGATCGAATACGAAGGTCGCGCACAGGAGCTGCTGGACAACCCGGTGCTGCGCCGCCGCCTGATCGGAGTGTGAACCATGACGGCGATGCTGGAAGTGCAATCCCTTGAAAAGATTTACTGCAAAAGCCGGTTCGACCGCACGCCGACTTTCCGCCTGACCGCCAACCTCGCCATTGAGAAGCCATCGGTGGTCGGGATGATGGGGCCGAATGGGTCGGGCAAGACTACTTTGTTTGAACTGGTGACCGGCTCGAATGCTCCCACCTCGGGGGAAGTGCGCGTAATGGGTCGCAATATACATCGCGTTCGCACAGACCAGCGCGACAGGCTGGCGATTCATTACCACCAGTCCTACCAGGTGCGGCATTTCCGGTCCTGGACACCGAATGCCCTGCTGGAACCGGCCGGCTCGGACTACCCGATGGTGCATCTGTTCGACGAACCGCAGTTCAACACGCAGGATGGCTATATCGGCTTCATGCTCGACTTTTTCCGTCGCCTGCGTTCAGAAGGCCGGCTGGTGTTTCTCTGTGTTCATCCGAACGAGAGATTCCATCTCGAAATTTTGCAGGAGATCTGCGAACAGTTCATTTTCGTCCAGAAGGGAGCTGTGACGCCCATTCCGGATTTTGATGCTCTGATGGCTTTCGAGCCGGCGCGGGCTTATCTGGGCGGCCTGCTGACGGATCGTGCGGCATGAGTGCGTTCCGTCTCAATGCCTATGACGTTCCAGTTGTACCGGCGACTGTGCAGGCCGACTTTCCGGGTTTCAGCTTTGATACCTATCGTGATCCACCGGGCCAGGTTTGGGCCGATTTCATTCATGACATAGATGAATTCGTCGTGGTCGCGGAAGGCCAGGTCGAGATCGAAGTGGCAGGTGAGCGCAGGCTCTGTATGCCTGGTGCGTTGGTAAGCATTCCGGCTGGCGTCCGGCACACGCTGCGCACCAGCAAGGATGCCGGCAGCGTCTGGTATTACGGATATGGAAAATTTGGGGGCCGACATGGCAGAGCGTAAGCTTCGTGTCGCGCTCATCGGCTGTGGTCTGATCAGCCTTTATCATCTGCGCGCCTGGCAGGCCGCCGGCGCCGAGGTGGTCGCGGTCTGCGACACCGATCGCTCCAGGGCTGAAGCCAGGGCCAAAGAGTTCGATGTGGCACGCGTCTATGGCAATGCCATCGACATGTTCGCGCAGGGCGGTTTCGATGTCGTGGATATTGCGGCATCGGTGAATGCACATGCGCCGATGGCACGCCTCGCGGCCAATGCCGGCGTTCATATCATGGTCCAGAAGCCCATGTGTGCGACAGTCGCGGAGGCCAAGGCACTGATTGCAGACGTCGGCGACCGCGTCCGCTTCATGGTGCATGAGAATTATCGCTTCCGGCCGCATTACATGACAGTCCGCCGCTGGGTGGATGAGGGTCGCATCGGCCGCATTCGCCATGCGGCGATTTCCTGCCGTGGCTCGGGTCTTTGTGAGCGCGAGGGCACTGTGCCCTTCCTGATAGAGCGGCAGCCATATCTGAAGTGGTTCAACCGCAATCTCGTCTTCGAGACCATGATCCATCATCTGGACGTGCTGCGCTGCCTGGTGGGGCCGCTGCGCGTGGTCGCGGCACGGCTGGGCCGTCTGGCCGAGGGGCTGCCGGGGGAGGACACTGCGGCCATCCTGATGGAAGGCGAGGACGGCCTGATCGCGACAGCGGACGGCAGCCTATGTGCGCCGGGCTATCCGCAACTGCATGGTGACCGCCTCGAAGTGATCGGAACACTCGGCACCATCGTGATGGAGCTGAACCGTATTTATCTTGTCGGCCGGGAAGACGAGACGGTCGAGGAGGTCGATCTGCTGGGGCGCTATCAGGAATGTTTCGACACCGTCATCCGCGCCTTCATGACCGGCCTCAATCACGATGCTCCATTTGAAACCGACCGGCTCGATAATCTGGAGACGCTGGAGTTGATGGAAAGTGTTTACCGGGCTGCCGGGGTGGAGATGAATCCATGAACATTCAGTCCGAGACCCTCACCCCGGCTATCGATCTGGGCCTGATTGACAATCTGTTCAATATCCATGGTCGGCGCGCCTTCATTCCCGGTGGCTATGGTGCCATCGGAGAGGCGATTGCGATTGGCATGGCCAGGCTGGGGGCTGAGGTCTGTATCGCCGGGCCCAGTCTGGGCAAGGCAGAAGCCCTGGCACAGCGCATCACATCTACCGGCGGCCGGGCATTCGGCCTGGTGCTCGATGCCCGGAAGGAGCAATCGATTTTCACTGCCACGGCGGACGCTGCGAAGCGCATGGGCGGCATTGATATTCTGGTCAATTGCGTCGGTATCCAGCGCGAGCAGACCATTCTTGATGTCACGCCGGACACTTTCGACGAGGTCTATGCCACCAACCTGCGCTCGGCCATGTTCCTGGGGCAGGCTGTGGCGCGTGACCAGATCGAACGCGGTCAGGGTGGGCGCCACATCCATCTTCTGTCGGTGCGCTCGCAGCTCGCGCTGCGTGGACGCGGCTATTCGGCCTATTGCGCGACCAAGGGCGCCTTGGTCATGCTGGTCAAGCAGCATGCCATGGAGCTTGCGCCGCATAACATCACCGTGAATGGCGTCGCGCCAACCTTCATCCAGTCAGACCGCATCCGGCCGCATCTCGAAAAGCCGGCCTTCAGGAACTTCATCCTTGAGCGCAATCCGCTCGGACGGATTGGCGAGCCCGTCGAAGTCGTCGGACAGATCATCACCTTTGCCTCGGCGGCCGGAAGCTACATGACCGGACAAGTCGTCTACATCGATGGCGGCGTGACGGCGTCGCAGTAACCGAAGCACCGCATCTCGTCAGACTCAAAGAGGACACAAGCATGTCTGTGGACCAGCCCTACGCGCTGATTGGTGGCGCATTCCGTAAAAAGACCCAGCAGGAATCACTGCCGGTGATCGATCCTTGCACCGAGGAAGTGCTGTGGCTGCAGCCTGCCTGCGGTGCGGCCGAAGTCGAGGAGGCGTTGGAATATGCGCGCGCGGCTTTGCCAGCCTGGTCTGCGGTGCATGGCTGGGAGCGCGGCAAAATCCTGCGCCGCATCGCCCGCGAGATGGAGGCGCGTCGCTCCGCCATTGCGCGTGCGCTGTCGGCTGAGATCGGGCGTCCGATTTCGCAATCCGAGGGCGAGGTCAATGCTGCCATCGAACAGTTCGACTGGTTTGCCGGCGAGGCCGAGCGCCTGTTCGGCGAAACGATTCGCTCGCGCCAGGGCGGACGCCTGATCGTGACGCCGGAACCCGTCGGGATCGTCGCGGCCTTCTCGGCCTGGAATTTCCCGGTCAACTTGCCGGCGCGCAAAATTGCGCCGGCGCTGGCGGCGGGCTGCCCGGTCATCGTCAGGCCGTCTGAACAGGTGCCGCTGACGACGACGCTGATCGCGGAAGCCTGCGTCTCCGCCGGTGTTCCCGCCGGCGTGCTGCAGGTGCTGACCGGCCGCGCCAATGATATTGTGCCGCATCTGATGCGGGCGGAAGAAGTCAGGAAAATCTCCCTGACCGGATCGACGCCGGTCGGCAAGATGCTGCTGGCCCAGGCTGCCGAAACAGTGAAGCGCTGCTCGATGGAGCTGGGCGGCCATTCACCGGTGGTGGTGTGTGCCGACTCCGATGTGGAAGCCGCAGCCGTGCAATGCGCGACTTTCAAGTTCCGCAATGCCGGCCAGGTCTGCATCGCGCCGAACCGCTTCTACGTCGAGGAAAGTGTGGTCGGGAAATTCCTCGAGAAGATGGTTGCAGAGGCCAGGGCGCTGAAACTCGGCGACAGCCGCGATCCGGACACCACGATGGGACCGCTGACGCTCGCGTCGGGGCGCAACAAGGTCGAGGGCCTGATTGCGGATGCGGTGCAGCGTGGTGCGCGGATCGAGACGGGCGGTGGCCGCCCGGAAGACCGGAACAAGGGCTTTTTCCTCGAGCCGACGGTGCTGTCGAATGTGCCGGACGACGCCCGCATCATGATCGAAGAGCCTTTCGGCCCCGTGGCGCCGGTGACGACCTTCAGGACACTCGACGATGCTATCGCTCGCGCCAACAGTACGCCTTACGGTCTGGCGGCTTACGCCTTTACCGGCAGTGCGGCCAAGGCGGAGAAGCTCTCTGCCGGCCTGCGTGCCGGGATGGTCGGCATCAATTCCTTCCTGATCGCGCATGCCGAGACGCCGTTCGGCGGCGTGGATCATTCCGGCATGGGACGCGAGGGCGGGCGACAGGCCATTCAGGACTATCAGAACATCAAGCTGACCAACATGACCTGGGCGTAAAGCATGGCCTTCAGGAATCCGATCCGGAAAATCTGGGGCATCGGCGGAAAGGTTCTGAACGGCTGGGTGGCTTTGCCGTCGCCACTGGCGGCGGAAGCGCTCGCGCGGGCCAGCTGGGACAGTATCACCATCGACCTGCAGCATGGCACGGCCGACTATGCCGATCTGCTGTCGTTGTTTCCGATCATCGAAAAGGCCGGTGCTGCGCCGATCGTTCGGGTTCCCTGGCTGGATGAGGCCGCCATCATGCGCGCGCTTGATGCTGGCGCGCTGGGGATCATCGCACCCATGATCAATACCGCTGAGGATGCCAGGCGACTTGTCGCCGCGTGTCTTTATCCACCGCAAGGGACGCGCAGCTTTGGTCCGATCCGCGCTCGACTTGCCTGCGGTGAGACTTATTTCGACAAGGCGAATGCGGAGATTGTCCCCTTCGCGATGATCGAGACGCGTGATGCTGTTGAGAATCTCGACGCCATTCTGGCGACCGAGGGGATCGGCAGCCTCTATATCGGCCCGGCAGACCTGTCTCTGGCCTATGGATATGCGCCGGGCTTCGATCGCGAAGAACCGGAAATGCTGGCGCTGCTGAAAGATATCCTGCAACGGAGCCGACAGGCGGGGATACCGTGCGGAATCCACTGCGGCACGGCATCCTATGCCGCGCGCATGGCAGAGTATGGCTTTTCCCTGATGACGGTCGGTTCCGACGCAAGATTCCTGGAGGCGGGCGCACGACAGGCGGTTACAGCGTTTCGCTCTGCCTGCGGTGAGGCATGCCTCCCCGAGTTAAAGGTGAACCCCAGGCTGCTGCCAGCGCGATAGGCATTTCCGCGTCTGATCAGTAATGCGGCGGGCGTTCGGCCGCAGGACCCTGGGCCGCCTTTGCCTCGATGTCGCGCAATCGGTCGGTCAGTGTTTCGGCCAGTCGTGTCAGCTTATCTATCTGCGCCCACTGTTTCGTAATGGTCTGATTGAGAGCCTCGATTGTCTCATCCTGGTATGCGATGCGCTCTTCGAGTGCGGTGATGCGCGTCGAGACAGTATCGTCAGCCATGGTGCTCCTTTGACGTCAACGCCAGCCGAGGGCTGGCGCAATCTGGGTGAGAATGGTCTCAATGACATGGGCG
This sequence comes from Ferrovibrio terrae, assembly GCF_007197755.1. Classification (NCBI taxonomy): domain Bacteria; kingdom Pseudomonadati; phylum Pseudomonadota; class Alphaproteobacteria; order Rhodospirillales; family Rhodospirillaceae; genus Ferrovibrio; species Ferrovibrio terrae. Next base: position 4,118,459 of record NZ_CP041636.1, on the reverse strand, counting down.
TTATAGGCAACACCCAGCTGATTGGGCACGGTCAGCAACAGCGTATCGGCCTCGGCGATCGCTTCGTCGCCCTTGAGTGCCTCGATCAGCCGTTCCGGCTCGGCAGCGTAGGAGCGACCAAATATAGCCCGCATATTGTCAATGACGCCAACCTGGTCGCCGCTGGTGTCGCGGCCGAAATAGGCGCGATCGCGATCATTGACCAGCGCAAAGATGGAGCGCGAAACCGACACGCGTGGCGTACGCTTGTGTCCCGCCGCCGTCCAGGCTTCGCGATAGCGGCGGATCTGTCTGGCCTGCTGGATGTGGAAAGGCTCACCGGTTTCGTCAGCTTTCAGGGTCGAACTCTGCAGGTTCATGCCCTGCTGCGCCGCCCAAACGGCGGTGGCGTCAGAGGCGGAGCCCCACCAGATGCGATCGCGCAGCCCTTCCGAATGAGGTTCAAGGCGCAGCAGTCCGGGCGGGTTGGTGAACATGGGGTTCGGGTTGGGTCGGGCAAAGCCCTTGCCCGTCAGCAGCGATAAAAAAACCTCGCCATGCCGGCGTCCCATATCGGCATCGCTCTCGCCTTCGGCCGGTGCGTAACCGAAATGGCGCCAGCCATCGATTACTTGCTCGGGCGAACCGCGGCTTATACCGAGCTGCAGACGTCCTCCGGCGATCAGGTCGGCGGCGCCGGCATCCTCGACCATGTAGAGGGGATTCTCATACCGCATGTCGATGACCGCGGTGCCGATCTCGATCCGGTCTGTCCTGGCTCCGACTGCGGCGAGGAGCGGGAAGGGCGAGGCGAGCTGGCGAGCGAAATGATGGACACGGAAATATGCGCCATCGGCGCCAAGCTCTTCAGCGGCAACCGCCAGATCGATGGATTGCAGAAGAACGTCTTGCGCCGACCGGGCTTCTGACTGCGGTGACGCCGACCAATGCCCAAAGGAGAGAAAGCCGATCTTTTTCATGGATGCGCGTCTCATATGCAACGAGGATTGATAAAGATGTGATTCGGACAGGGCACGGCAGACCGCTGATGCTGAAACTATCATTACCTAAAAAGACCGCTGTAGGCAGCCGCCCAAAAATTATGCATCCGAGGGCAGGTTCAGCCCCATTGATCATACCAATGTATAGATGCCAAAATTAGGACAATTCCGGAGTAATATGGCCTTCGGTAACCGGAGGATGCAGGTGCTGGATACGGCGGTTGTCCATATCATCGAAGATGACGCATCGCTGCGCGATGCGATCGACAGCCTGTTGCGCTCCGTCGGTCTCAAGACCCGTGCCTATGGCAGCGTGCAGTCGTTTCTGTCGGATAAGCATCCTGACGTTCCGGGCTGCCTGCTGCTGGATGTGCGGCTGCCCGGCATGAGCGGGTTGGATTTCCAGACCAACCTGGCCGAACACAATGTCCATATGCCCGCCATCATGATGACCGGGCATGGCGATATCCCGATGACGGTGCGGGCCATGAAGGCCGGCGCCATCGACTTCCTGACCAAACCCTTCCGCGACCAGGACATGCTGGACGCGGTGACGGCCGCCATCGAAAAGGACCGCCGCCGCCGCGAGGGCGATCAGGGCGCGGCTGCCTTGCGGGCCAAATACGAGACGCTGACCCCGCGCGAGCAGCAGGTTCTGGTGCTGGTGACGGCAGGCAAGATGAACAAGCAGGTCGCCGCGGACCTGAACCTGAGCGAGATTACGGTCAAGATCCACCGCGGCTCGGTGATGCGGAAAATGGCGGCCAGGAGCCTGGCGGACCTGGTGCGGATGGCCGAAGCGCTGGGCCAGTCTGCTCATAAACAGCCCACCCATTAATCCCCGGTAACCCTATACGTGAGTATGAATGCCGATCTCGGCTGGCATCCCTATATTCGGGTCGATCAGTTCCCAGTGTGTCGGGCGTGCTCCGGCATAGAAGGTCGGCGTACCCGCGTGACAGCTATCCCCCATATCTCGGTAGTCGACGATGACGAATCGCTGCGGCATGCTCTTGCCGCCCTCGTGCGATCGATGGGATTCCAGACCACCGCCTTCGCCTCGGCCGAAGATTTCCTGGCGGCCCCGGAACTGCAGTCCACCAATTGCCTCGTCACCGACATCCAGATGCCGGGCATGAGCGGTATCGATCTCAGACGAAAGTTGACTGAACGCGGCATCGAGTTGCCTGTTATAATGATCACTGCACGGACGGAATCCGGTTTGCAGGAAAAGGCCCTGGCCAGCGGCGCGATGTTTGTACTCCGCAAGCCCTTCGAGGCCGATGTGCTGGCAAACTGTATCGAACAGGCGTTGGCCTAGCGCCAGCCGAAACTGTGGGGAAGCATGAGCAGCGTCATTCAGCCCGATATGGCCGTGGGATCCGGTGTCCCCGCCGACTCGGTCGCGCATGACGAGGCGCTGAAGGCCAGCGAATACCGTTACCGCAACCTGTTCCAGGCGATGGCCGCGTCGTTCTGGGAGATCGATTTCACGCCGGTCGGCGCCATGCTGCGGCAGCTCAAGGAGCAGGGCGTCAGGGACTTCCGGCAGCATTTCCGCGACAACCCGGCCTTCGTACGCGAGATGATGCGTGCCAGTCGCATCATTGATGTGAATGACCAGACGCTTGCTCTCTTTGCCGACGGCGACCGGGAAGTGATGAACCGGTTACCGCTCGATGCCTTCTGGCCCGAGGAAAGCACCGGCGTCTATGCCGAAAGCGTGTTGGCCGCCATCTCGAAGCAGCCAAATTTCTCAACCGAAACTCGCCTGAAAAAGTCGAATGGTGAAGTCTTCGACGCGCTGTTCACCGCCTGCTTTCCGGCGGAATCGGTGACCAGGGGCACGCTGCTGATCGGCGTCATCGACATCAGCGAACGCAAGAAGGCCTTTGCCGATCTGGAACGGAGCGAGACACGCTACCGCAACCTGTTCAACTCAATGGGCGTCACCTGTTATCAGCTCGACATCCGGGGCCTGAAAAAACTTTACGAGCCATTGATCAGCCAGGGCGTCACTGACCTGGCCGCGTATATGGAGGAGAATCCGGGCTTCGTCAGGCAGGCCATGGATGCCACCATCATCGTGGATGTGAATGACAGTGTCGTTGCCTTCATGGGTGCCAAAAACCGCGAAGAGGTATTGGGTCCGGTAACGCGCTTCTGGATCGAGGATGATTGTGACGGTTTCAAGCAGTCGCTGGCGTCTGGCTACGCCGGTAATCCGCGATTTGAAACGGAAACCCGGCACCGGACGCTGGATGGTCGCAAGATCGACGTCCTTTTCACCGTCGCGGCTGCTCCGACAATGCGCGAGGCTGGCTTCGTTCTGGTCAGCATGGTTGACATCACCGCGCGCGTGCAGGCGCAGTCGGCGCTCGAGAAGGTGCAGAATGAATTCGCCCATGCCGCCCGCATCTCAATGCTGGGGGAGCTGACGGCATCGCTGGCCCATGAAATCAACCAGCCGCTGGCTGCCATTTCCGCGAATGCTGCGGCCGGTCTGCGCTGGCTGTCGCGGCCCGAGCCCGACATGCCCGAGATCACCGCGATCACCAGGCGAATGGCGGCCGATGCGCAGCGGGCCGGGGAGATCATCTCACGCATCCGTCTGATGGCCTCGCGACAGTCGCCGGAGAAATCGTCCGTGCCGGTCAACAGCCTGATCGAGGAAGCGATTCTCTTCCTGCGCCACGAGATGCAGGCGCAGGGCGTCACGGTCGCCATGGATCTCGACAAGGATATCCCGACCGTGCCGGGCGACCGCACGCAACTGCAGCAGGTGGTCGTCAATCTGGCCATGAATGCCATTCAGGCCATGTCGCATGCCGGCGCCGAAAGCCGGGTTATCCGGGTTTCGAGCCAGCTAACCGACAGCCAGATACTGCGGATATCGGTGGACGACAGCGGGCCGGGCGTGCCCAAGGACGAGCGCGGCAAGCTGTTCGACAGCTTCTACACGACCAAGCCGGACGGCATGGGCATGGGCCTGCCGATCTGCCGCTCGATCATCGAACGGCATGGTGGAGAAATCTGGGTTGAGCCTGGCGCCAGCGGGGGCGCACGCTTTTCCTTCACACTGCCGATCGCCTGAGACATACACGCAACTGATTTGAGATAGCCGGGTTCACAGCCCGGCCGTTTTCGTTTGCGGCCGGCCTCATGACAGCCGGTTACCCGACTCATACCAAGATATGGGGTTGCACACCCTTCGTCTGATTTCAGCTCTGCCCGGGTTCAGGCAGTCTCATCATGTCGAAACAAACTTCGCCGATAACGGCGACCAGACGATGGACAGCCCGATGACCATGAACAACACATTCTCCACCTCGCGCCGCACCGTTCTCAAGTGCGGAATGGGCGTGGCTGCCATGGCCGCGCTGCCTGCCGTCGCCTTTGCCCAGTCGGCACCTGTCACTCTCACTCCCTCAGCCAAGGATATCCAGATCATGGACACGATCACCACCAAGGACGGCACGAAGATCTTCTACAAGGATTGGGGTTCGCGCGATGCGCAGCCGGTTGTCTTCCATCATGGCTGGCCGCTCAGTGCCGACGACTGGGACAACCAGATGCTCTTCTTCTACGCCAAGGGTTATCGGGTGATCGCACATGATCGCCGTGGCCATGGCCGCTCGACCCAGACCTATACCGGCAACGAGATGGACACCTACGCCGCCGATGTGATCGAACTGGCGCGGGCGCTGGACCTGAAGAACGCCATCCATGTCGGCCATTCCACCGGCGGCGGCGAGGTCGCGCGCTATGTCGCCCGTGCTGAAAAGGGCCGGGTGGCCAAGGCGGTGCTGATCGGCGCCGTGCCACCCGTGATGGTGAAGTCGGACAAGAATCCGGGCGGCCTGCCGCTTGAGGTGTTCGACGGTTTCCGCGCCGCCCATGTCGCCAATCGCGCGCAGTTCTTCCTGGATGTCGCGGCGGGGCCCTTCTTTGGTTTCAACCGCCCGGACGCCAAGCCGTCGCAGGGCATCATCCAGAATTGGTGGCGCCAGGGCATGATGGGCGGCACCAAGGCGCAGCTCGATTGCATCAAGGCCTTCTCGGAAACCGACTTTACCGAAGACCTGAAGCAGATCGACGTGCCGGTGCTGGTGATGCATGGCGATGACGATCAGATCGTGCCGATCGGTGCCTCGGCCCATCTTTCCATCAAGCTGCTCAAGAAGGGCACGCTGAAGGTTTATAAGGGACTTGGCCACGGTATCGCGACCATCAACGCGGATCTGGTCAACGAAGATTTGCTCGCCTTCTTCAAGGCCTGAGCTTCGCTTCCCCCGGTGACCTAAGCCCCTCAGGTCACACCGGCCCGGCCGCCACTCATGCCCCTCCCCGGTGAGTGGCGGCCATCCCGACATCCTCCACGCAAGGACCTGCATCATGACCGACAGTGCGAAGCCGAAAAACCTGACGCATGCCAATGGCGCGCCGGTGACTGACAACTTCAACATCATGACGGCGGGGCCGCGCGGTCCGGCGCTGCTGCAGGATATCTGGTTGCTCGAAAAGCTGGCGCATTTCGACCGCGAGGTGATCCCCGAGCGTCGCATGCATGCCAAGGGTTCGGGCGCCTACGGCAGCTTCACGGTCACGAAAGACATCACGCAATACTCCAAGGCCAAGATTTTCTCAGAGATCGGCAAGCAGACCGACCTTTTCGTGCGCTTTTCCACCGTGGCCGGCGAGCGTGGCGCCGCCGATGCCGAGCGCGACATTCGCGGCTTTGCCATCAAGTTCTACACCGAGGAAGGCAACTGGGACCTGGTTGGCAACAACACGCCGGTCTTCTTCCTGCGCGATCCGCTGCGTTTCCCCGATCTGAATCATGCCGTGAAGCGCGATCCGCGCACCGGCATGCGCAGCGCCAACAACAACTGGGATTTCTGGACATTGCTGCCCGAAGCGCTGCACCAGGTCACCATCGTGATGAGCGATCGCGGTATCCCGAAGAGCTATCGCCATATGCATGGCTTTGGCAGCCACACCTTCAGCTTCATCAATGCCCAGGACGAGCGATTCTGGGTCAAGTTCACGCTCAAGACCCATCAAGGTATCGAGAATCTGACCGATGCCGAGTCTGCAGCCCTGATCGGCGGCGACCGTGAAAGCCACCAGCGCGATCTGCTGACCAGTATCGACAAGGGCGACTTCCCGCGCTGGACCCTTTACGTGCAGATCATGCCGGAAGTGGATGCCGTCACCTATCCGCTCAATCCTTTCGATCTCACCAAAGTCTGGCCGCACAAGGACTACCCGCTGATCGAGGTCGGCGTGCTGGAATTGAACCGCAATCCCGAGAATGTTTTTGCTGAAGTGGAGCAGGCCGGGTTTTCCCCGGCCAATGTGGTGCCCGGCATCGGCTTCTCACCGGACAAGATGCTGCAGGCGCGGCTGTTCTCCTATGGTGATGCCCAGCGTTATCGCCTTGGCGTCAATTTCAACACCATTCCGGTCAACGCACCGAAATGCCCGTTCCACAGCTACCATCGCGATGGCGCCATGCGCACCGATGGCAACCACGGCGCCCGGATCGGCTATGTGCCGAACAGCTACAAGGAATGGCAGGACAGGCCGGAGCTGAATGAAAAGCCGCTGGCACTGCGCGGCGATGCCTGGCACTGGGACCATCGCTTGGACGACGACTATTACTCGCAGCCCGGCGACCTGTTCCGCCTGATGACGCCGGCCCAGCAGCAGGTGTTGTTCGAGAATACCGCCCGCGCCATGGGCGATGCCGCACCCGAGATCAAGCAGCGCCATATCAACAACTGCACCAAGGCCGATCCGGCCTATGGCGCCGGCGTCGCCAAAGCGCTGCAGGCGGCGGACGCCCTGGCGGCTGCCGAGTAAGCGGTCAGGCAGGTGTCGGGCAGGAGGGGGATGGGCAAATGATTGCGCACCGTCACACTTTTGCCGGGCCGGTGAATCCGGCATTGACAATGCATAGGATTCCTATAATTATTTCTCCCATGACAAAGGACCTGCCAGACACCAACGCCATTGCCGACCGCATCACCGACGGGCTGAAGCGGGTTGCCGCGGTTATGCGGTCGGACGAATGGAGTACTGCGCAAGCGATGAGCATTACGCCCACGCAGTTGCAGATCCTGAACGTGTTGGAAGGCCGGATGAGGGGGCTGCGGGTCACCGAGATCGCTGCCCATCTCGGCGTCAGCCAGCCCACCGCGACCGACTCCGCCACTGCGCTGTTGCGCAAGGGCTATGTCGAGAAGGTGGCCGGAGTCGACCGGCGGTCGAGCCTGCTGGTCCTGACCGTGGAAGGTCGCAAGGCGTTGCGGCAGGCGGGCAGGGCCGAGAATGCCACGCGTGACGCAGTCGAGGAGTTGCCGGCGGCGGAGCAGGAAGAACTGCTGGTGTCGCTGGTCCGGGTGATCAACACGCTGCAGGAAGCCGGTGCCGTGCCGGTGCAGCGCATGTGCGTCACCTGCAAGTATTTCGAACCACATCGCCATGCGGGCAAGCAGGGCCCGCATCACTGCCATTTTGTGAATGCGCCATTGCGACGACGGGATTTCCGCGTCGACTGTCGCGAACACGAAATCGCCGATCCCGACACCCGGGCTGCCACCTGGGGGTCACTCCAAACGGGATAGGCGAGACCCTCCGAGCCGAGTACAGACAAGAAGGAAGATTCTCATGTCCAGGACCTGGTTGAGCGGCACTGCTGTTGCCGCAACGCTCTCGCTTTGCCTTGCGACGGCCGCTTTGTCGCAGCCCATTACCGCCCAGCCATCGGATACCGTGCTGGCCTCGTTCGACATTGTCGAAACGAAGGTCGTTACCAGGAAGGACGCAGTGGTGTTCTCGACGCGCGTGCGCGGCAAGGCCGGCGTGGATATGCCGACGGCCACCGGCAAGTTCGAAGGCTCCGAGGTCTATGCCTATGTCTGGCCGACCTCGCTGAACAGCGCCGAGATCGGCTTCGAGAAGGATCAGGGCATCGTGGCGCTAGCCGTCACCTTCCACCCGGATTTCGACGATGCAGCCTATGGCGGCAAGAACCGGCATAAGTGGCATCCCCACTGGGTGGTGCTGAACGAGGACAAGGCCTGTGGTGCAGGTCTGAAAGTGACTGACATCCCCAAGGGCTCAACGCCCAAGGTGCCACCGACCTGGCCGAATGTGCCGCTGCTGATCGACAGCCCGGAATATCCGACGGGGTTCAAGGGCAATGTCGTCAACGTGGAGATTCCGCTCAAGCTGCTCGGTGGCATCAAGGGCGCGTCTTATGACGGCGTCACCAGTGGCCTGAAGGTCAATGGCAACCTGCATGCTCCGCTGCTCTGCGTGTCAAATGTGTTCAAGGTTGCCTCGGGCAACCTTAGTCTTCCCGGAAAGGTCGCCCCGGCCAAGTAAGTTGGCGGCTTGCGTTGAGTAAAAGTTGCCGGTCTGCCGACTGCCATCGACAGACCGGCGTTTCTCCCCCTCCGAGCAAACAGAGAAGGAAAACTGATCATGGCTTACGTTAATCTCGTTGACCCCAACACCGCAACCGGCACGACTGTCGAACACCTGGCGCAGATCAAGGGTGCTTTCGGCATGGTGCCGAATATGTTCAAGGTCGCGGCCAATTCGCCGGCCGCGCTGGCCAGCATGTGGGGCTCGTTTGGCGCCCTGTCGCAGGGCCGGCTGGGCGCCAAGCTGGGCGAGCAGATTGCCGTCGCGGTCGCCGACCGCAACAACTGCAACTACTGCCTCGCCGCCCACACCATGCTGGGCAAGAAGGCCGGCGCCACTACCGCCGAGATGACGGCGGCGCAGAAGGGGCAGTCGGCTGACCCGAAGACCGCCGCCATTCTCGCCTTCGTGCAGAAGGTGGTGGAGAGTCGGGCGGAAATCTCGGCCGTCGATGTGCAGGCTTTGCGCAATGTCGGCCTGGATGACCAGGATGTTGTCGAGGTGATGGCGCATATCGCACTCAACCTCTTCACCAACTACGTCAACGTCGGCTTCGATGTGCCGGTCGATTTCCCGGGCGTGAAGCTGTCGCGGGCGGCGTAACAAAGCGCAGGAACGACAGCGGGGCGGGCCGGTCTTATTGGCTGGGGACCCGTCCCGATCTGTCCGGAGGATAGGATCATGTTGAAGAGGATTGCTCCAGAACTGGCCGTCAGCCAGTGGTTCAACACCGACAACCCGCTCATGCTCGCCAGCTTGCGCGGTCGCGTGGTGTTTCTGCACAGCTTCCAGATGCTGTGCCCAGGCTGTGTCTCGCTCGCTATTCCTCAGGCCCAGAAGATCGAGCAGGTGTTCCGCAATTCCGACCTGCAGGTGATCGGTCTGCACACGGTGTTCGAGCATCATGCCGCCATGACGCCGGTAGCGCTGCAGGCCTTCCTGCATGAATATCGCATTACGCATCCGGTTGGTGTCGACCAGCCGGGTGAGGGCCTGCTGCCGGTGACGATGGAGCGTTTCCAGTTCCAGGGTACGCCGAGCGCGGTGATCATCGGTCGGGACGGCAGCATGCTGCATCACAAGTTCGGTGCGGAAGATGACATGATCGTCGGCGCACGCATCGCCAGCGCACTGTCGATGCCGGTGCCGGTGGTCGAAACCGCACCGCAGGAGCCGGCAGATGGGTGCGCTGATGGTTTCTGCGCGGTGCCCGCATGAAGGCTGTCGCGCTTCGGCACGTCCATTTCGAGGATCTGGGCAGTTTTGCCGCGCCAATCGCGGCAGCCGGCTATGATGTCGAATATCGCAACGCCGACGATCCGGACTTTACCGCCTTTACCGCGGTCGAGCCGGATCTGCTGGTTGTGCTGGGCGGGCCGATCGGTGTTTACGAGGCCGGGGCTTATCCCTTCCTGACACAGGAGATCAGGCTGATTGCCGAACGCCTGAAGGCGGGGCGACCGACGCTGGGAATCTGTCTCGGCGCGCAGTTGATCGCGGCCGCATCCGGTGCTGCAGTCTATCCTTCAGATGTGAAGGAGATCGGCTTCGCACCAATTATGCTGAACGACGCGGGTCGCAACAGCCCGCTGCGCCATCTGCAGGATCTGCCTGTGCTGCACTGGCATGGCGATACCTATAACCTGCCGCGCGGAGCCACGCATCTGGCATCGACAAACCTGGTCGCGCAGCAAGCCTTCGCCATCGACACCAATGTTCTCGCCCTGCAGTTTCACCCCGAAGCCGTGACCGGCTCCGAATTCGAGCGTTGGCTGGTCGGCCATGCTGTGGAGTTAGCAGAGGCCAGCATTGATGTCCGAGCCCTGCGGCGGGATGCCGCGCGCTTCGGTGGCGAACTGCGCCATGGTGCCGTCAGCATGATTTCCGATTGGTTACAGGCACTTGCAGTGTAATGCCGCTGCCGCGGGCCGGGAGAGCGGATCGCTGGTGTTGATCTGGATCAAGGATGTTGCCTGCGCACCGCTGTATGGACTCGAAAGTACGACTGGGCTTTGCGGCGATACATCTCACGATTTTTGAAGTATCGCGCGTCGGGATCTGGCGTTACGGTCTGCTTAAAAGAAATTGCTCGGTGGGAAGACAATGATGGTTGCGCAGCTCACTCAGAATGAACGGTTCTTCGGCCTGGTCATTCTGATCGCGCTTGGATGCCTTGGCCTTGTGATGGCGGCGGTCGGGCAACATGACCCGATCGGCATGCATGGCTGGCTGGTTGTCGTCTGCTCGGTCGTGATGATCTTCGTGCTGGCGAACGGCTACTTCGCGCCGGAGCCGAGTGAAGCCAGGCTTGCGCATTACTACGACGATCCGAGCAAGGTCGGCATCGTGCTGGCGATGATCTGGGCCGTCATCGGCATGTTCATCGGCGACTGGGTCGCGTGGCTGCTGGTGTACCCCGAACTCACCTTCGATGCCGGCTGGGCCAGCTTCGGTCGACTGCGTCCCGTGCATACGTCGGGCGTGATCTTTGGCTTCGGCGGCAATGCGCTGATCGCCACCTCCTTCCATGTGCTGCAGCGTACAACTCGCGCGCGCCTGCCTGATCAGCTGAGCCCGTGGTTCGTGCTGCTGGGCTACAACCTGTTCTGCCTGGTTGCCGCGACGGGCTACTTCATGGGCATCACCCAGTCGAAAGAATATGCCGAGCCGGAATGGTATGCCGATTTCTGGTTGGTGATCGTATGGGTCACCTATTTCCTGATTTACCTGCGTACACTGCTGCGTCGCCGCGAACCGCATATATACGTGGCCAACTGGTATTACATGGCCTTCATCCTGGTGGTAGCGATCCTGCATATCGTCAATAACCTGGCCATGCCGATCTCGTTCGGCTCGGCCAAGAGCTATTCGGCTTTTGCGGGCGTGCAGGATGCGATGACGCAGTGGTGGTACGGCCACAACGCCGTCGCTTTCTTCCTCACCGCGGGCTTCCTTGGCATGATGTATTACTACCTGCCCAAGCGTGCCGGCCGGCCGATCTTCTCGTATCGGCTGTCGATCATCAGCTTCTGGGGCATCACCTTCATGTATATGTGGGCCGGCTCGCATCATCTGCATTACACGGCGTTGCCGCACTGGGTGCAGACGCTGGGCATGACCTTCTCGGTGATGCTGCTGGTACCGAGTTGGGCCTCTGCCGCCAACGCGCTGCTAACGCTGAACGGCGCCTGGCACAAGGTGCGGGATGACGCCACTTTACGCTTCATGATGATGGCGGCGATCTTCTACGGCCTGTCCACCTTTGAAGGCTCATTCATGGCGATCCGTGCCGTGAATTCGCTGTCGCATTACACCGACTGGACTGTCGGCCATGTGCATGCCGGCGCACTCGGCTGGGTGGCGCTGATCACCTTTGGCTCGATCTACGCCGTCGTGCCCTGGCTGTGGAAGCAGCCGCGCATGTATTCGGCAAAACTGATCGAGTGGCATTTCTGGCTCGCGATGGCCGGTACCCTGGTTTATGTCTTCTCGATGTGGAACTCGGGCGTGATCCAGGGCCTGATGTGGCGCACCTATAACGAAAGCGGCACGCTGTCCTATTCCTTCATCGACTCGCTGGTGGCGATGCATCCCTACTACTTCGCCCGCGCTGTCGGCGGTCTGCTCTTCCTGATCGGCGCCATCATCGGCAGCTACAATATCTGGATGACCATCCGCATGGCGGCAAATACCGAGACCAGCAACGAGGCTGCGATCGGCGATGCTGCCGCGGCTGGGGAGTAAGCGCCATGTCGATCTTTGGTTTCCACTACAAGCTGGAACGTAACGCCATCGGTTTCACCCTTGCCGTCATTGCGATGGCCAGCATCGGTGGTTTTGTTGAGATCGCGCCGCTGTTCACCATCGACGAGACGGTGGAGGCGGCGCCCGACATGCGCGTCTACACGCCTCTGGAACTGGCCGGACGCAACATCTATATCCGCGAAGGCTGTTATGCCTGCCATTCACAGATGATCCGCACGCTGCGTGACGAAGTGGAACGCTATGGGCCTTATTCGCTCGCGGTGGAATCGAAGTATGATCACCCGATGCTCTGGGGATCCAAGCGCACCGGTCCGGATATCGCCCGCCTCGGTGGCAAGTATTCCGACCAGTGGCATGTGGCCCATCTGATCAATCCGCGCGATGTGGTGGCGGAATCGAAGATGCCGAACTACGGCTGGCTGATGCGCGATACGCTACGCGTCGATGACCTTGGCCTGCACCTCAAGGCCATGCGCAAGGTCGGTGTGCCCTATACCGACGCGCAGATCGCCAATGCGACCAAGGATGCAATCGGCCAGGCCTCGCCCGACAGCGATGCCGCCGCCGGCGTATCCGAGCGCTATGGCGAGGCGACCAATGTGCGCGCCTTCGACGGCGTGCCCGGCACGGTGACCGAGATGGATGCGGTGGTGGCCTATCTGCAGATTCTCGGCCGCCTGACCGACGCGGCGCACAAGACGCCGATGAAGACGGAGTAAGGCCATGTTCGACTTCGATCACGGCAGTGTCGTCGCCTTCGCGAAATCCTTCGGGCTATTCTATCTGATCGCGCTGTCGGTCGGTGTGCTGATCTATGCCTACTGGCCATCCAACAAACAGCGTTTCGAAGATGCGGCCCGCAACATCATTCACGACGAGGACAAGCCATGTCGGTAGGCGAGCGCGATCCCTACACCGGCCATATGACGACCGGGCATGAGTGGAACGGTATCAAAGAGCTGAATGCGCCGGTGCCAAAGGCAGTGCTGTTCTTCCTTGCCGTCACTTTCCTCTTCTCGCTGGGCTACTGGATTCTGATGCCGGCCTGGCCGACGGGTGTCGCCTATACCCGGGGCCTGCTGGGCATCGACCAGCGCACGACGGTGGCCGAAAGCATGGCGGCTGCTGCGCAGGGCCGTGCCGGCTGGGCACAGAAGGTCAGCGATGGCGACTATGCCGCCATTCAGGCCGATACTGTGCTGATGCGCACCGTGCGCCAGACCGGCCATACGCTGTTCGGCGACAACTGTGCGGTCTGCCATGGCCAGCAGGGCCAGGGCGGCAAGGGCTACCCGGCGATTGCCAAAGCGCCGTGGCTATGGGGTGGTGAGCCGGAAACCTTGGCCGAGACCATCCGTGTCGGCATCAATGCCACGCATCCGGATACCCGCGTGTCGCAGATGATGGCCTTTGGCCGCGACAAGGTCCTGGAACGTCCTGATCTGCTCAAGGTCGCCGCCTATGTGCATTCGCTGTCACAGAAGACAGATGCGTCTGCCGCCACGCTGCAGGAGGGCAAGGTCGTGTTCGACGCCAACTGCGTCGCCTGCCATGGCGATGACGCCAAAGGCAAGCGCGATGTCGGTGCGCCCGACCTGACTGATGCTTTCTGGATTTATGGCAGCGATCTGCAGGGGATCTACAGCACGATATACGACGGCCGTCAGGGTCAGATGCCGGGTTGGGAAAACCGCCTGTCGCCGCTGGAACGCAAAATCCTGACGCTGTACCTGCTCGACCTGCGTAAGAAGAGCTGAGACATGACCATGAAGCGCAGCAGACTGGCCATCTACACCAGCATCGTCGCCGCGGTGCTGCTGCTGGTGCTGGCCAATGCGCATCTGGTCTATGTCGCCATCACATCGCAGCCCGACTGCGTGACCCATTTGAAGGGATCCGGCGAAGCGACCGGAAACTTCCGGGCCGCGCGGTCGTCCTGCTGACGGAGAGATTGCCATGACGACGATTCCGGCCATTGTTCCGCCGCTGCCGCGCGAAAAGACCTACAACCGCAATCTGGCGCCCCGCGCGGCCTTTGCCTGGCTGAGCGCCGGATGGCGCGACCTCTGGGTCAAACCCGGTATCAGCCTGTTTTACGGCGTCGGTGTCTTCATCGCGTCGCTGATCATCGTCATCGGCCTGTTCCGGCTCGAACTCGACTACATCCTGTTTCCTGCATTGTCGGGCTTCATGGTGCTCGGTCCGGCTCTGGCCGTTGGTCTGTATGAAAAAAGCCGCCGGCTCACCGCTGGCGAACCGGTGATGTTCGGTGAAATCCTGTTCGTGAAGTCCAGGGCGGGCGCACAGATCCTGTTCATCGGCGCCATTCTCTGCCTGCTGATGCTGCTCTGGAACCGGGCTGCCGTGATCGTCTACGCGCTGTTCTTCGGCCTGACGCCGTTCCCGGGACTGGAGCATATCGCCCCCATGCTGTTCACCACGCCGCTCGGCTGGGCGATGCTGCTGGTCGGCGGTGCCGTCGGCGGGTTGTTTGCGGCATTCTCTTTTGCCATCAGCGTGTTTTCGATCCCGATGCTGCTGAACGAGGATGTCGATGCCTTCACTGCCATGGGCACCAGCATGGCGCTGGTCTGGAATAACATTGCTGTCATGCTGACCTGGGGCGCCATCGTGCTGACGCTGTTTCTGCTCAGCCTGATCAGCGGTACGCTCGGCCTGGTGCTCGTATTCCCGATGGTCGGTCATGCCACCTGGCATGCCTACAAGGCCATCCGGACTCCTGCATGAGTTGCTGTCTGCCCGGGAACTTGCCGGCCGCCCGGTCGCCGGAGGCCGGCCAGGAATGGTTGGTGGGTCCTGCGCAGCAGGAAATCCTGCTGGCAAGCCATTCCGTGGGCGAGGGCCTGCAGCAGACCGAAATCTCCGTTCCGACGATCCATTGCGGTGGCTGCATCCGCACCATCGAACAGGGTCTCGGCGGTCTGCCCGGCGTCGTCCGGGCGCGCGTCAATCTTTCTACCAGGCGCGTCACCGTGCAGTGGCAGGAAGCCGTGCCGCCGCCGCTGTTCACCACGCTCGACCGTCTCGGTTATCCCGCGCATCTGCATGACCCGGTTGAAAACGAGAAGGACCCTGTGCTGACCCAGCTGCTGCGCGCGTTGGCCATCTCCGGCTTCGCCGCCGGCAACGTGATGCTGTTCTCGATGTCGATCTGGGCCGGCGCCGATCCGGCCTCTCGCGACCTGTTCCACTGGCTATCGGCGCTGGTGTCGCTGCCGGCTGCGGCTTATTCCGGCCAGGTGTTCTTTCGCTCGGCCTGGCACGCACTGCGACGCGGGCAGACCAATATGGACGTGCCGATCTCGATCGGCGTGCTGCTCGCCTTCGGCATGAGCATGTACGACACGGTGACGCACGGCGAATACGCCTATTTTGATGCCGCCATCTCGCTGCTGTTCTTCCTGCTCATCGGCCGTGTGCTCGATCATATGATGCGCGAACGCGCCCGCCAGGCGGTGAAGGGTCTGCAGCGCATGGCGGCGCGCGGGGCCGTGGTGCGCCGGTCGGATGGCAGTCACGACTATCTGCCAGTCAGCGAATTGCAACCGGGCATGCAGATCATCCTTGCGGCCGGTGAGCGCGTGCCGGTCGATGGCCGGGTGATTTCCGGCGTCTCCGACATCGACTGTGCGCTGGTCAATGGCGAAAGCCTGCCACAGGCCGCCGGCATTGGCACCGAGTTGCAGGCAGGGACACTGAATCTGACTGCTCCGCTGACCATGCAGGCGACGGCGACGGTGCAGAGTTCTTTCCTGGCCGAAATGTTGCGCCTGATGGAGGCCGCCGAATCCGGTCGCGCCGGCTATCGTCGCATCGCCGACCGCGCCGCCCAGCTTTACGCACCGGTCGTGCATATTGCCGCTTTCGTCAGCTTTGTTGGCTGGATGCTGGCGATGGGTGACGTGCATCGCGCGCTCACCATTGCGGTCGCCGTGTTGATCATCACCTGTCCCTGCGCGCTGGCACTGGCCGTGCCGATGGTGCAGGTGGTGGCGGCGCGCCGGCTCTTCGAGGCCGGCATCATGGTGAAGGATGGCGCGGCGCTGGAACGGCTCGCCCAGATCGACACGGTGGTGTTCGACAAGACCGGCACGCTGACGTTGGGCCAGCTCATGCTGTCCAACCGTGCCGAGATCGATCCGCAGCATCTGGCGATTGCGGCCGCGATGGCGGTGCATTCGCGGCATCCGCAGTCACGCGCACTGTCCGCTGCGGCCATCGGCACCGCACTGCCGTTTGCTCGGATCGAGGAACATCCCGGCCTTGGCCTTGAGGCCGAAGCGCTTGGCAGCGTCTATCGGCTGGGTCGCGCCGGCTGGGCTCTGGGCAGCGAGGGCGAAACCGTCGGCACGGCGCTGGTGAAGGATGGCGCACTGCTGGCCACTTTCCGCTTCGACGACCGGCTGCGCCCCGATGCGCGCCACGTCGTGACGCAACTGCTGCAGCATGGCCTGCATGTCGAAATTCTGTCCGGGGACCGCCCAGAGGCTGTGGCGGCCATCGCGCGGCAGGTCGGTGTTGCGGACTATCAGACTGCCATGCTGCCGGGTGGCAAGGCCGCGCGCCTGGCCGCGCTGGCTGCAGAAGGCCGCAAGGTGCTGATGGTGGGCGACGGACTGAATGATGCGCCGGCGCTGGCAGCGGCACATGCCTCGATGGCGCCGGCAACGGCTGCCGATATCGGGCGCAACGCCGCCGATTTTGTCTTCCTGCGCGACAGCCTTGCCGCCGTGCCGCAGGCGATGGATGTGGCGCGTCAGGCCGGCAAGCTGATCCGGCAGAATTTTGTGCTGTCGCTTGGCTATAATGCCGTCGCGCTGCCGTTTGCTATCGCTGGTTACATCACGCCACTGATCGCCGCCTTGGTGATGTCGTCGTCATCGATGATCGTGGTAGGCAATGCGCTGCGGCTGACCCCGCTGCGCGGTGTCCGCACTGCGCGGAAGGACAATTTGCCAAACGCATTGCCGGAAGGAGCCGAGTGATGGACGAGTTCATCTATCTCGTGCCGCTGTCGCTGGTGCTGGGCATTGTCGGGCTGGGCCTGTTCCTGTGGTCGCTGCGTGCGGGCCAGTATCAGGATCTCGATGGCGCGGCCGAGCGTATTCTCTATGAAGAAGATAAGCCGGCCAGCTGACCAGGGCTCGTTGCTGCGCTGCACAATCGGCGACAGGGAACCGCACTGCGAGAAGGCGGCGGCGGGGTAATTGACGTTAAATTGCAGCACCTCCAAAATCTCCGCCGCCGCGAACAGCAGGTGTGACGCGGCGAACAAGAAAATTCAGCGGAGGAAACAATGCAATTCTCAAAACTGGCTGTCACAGCCGCCGCAGCCGCCATGGTGCTGGGCAGCCCGGCCTTCGCGCAGAACAGCGTGCTTCTGCCCGTGATCATCGAACTCTCGGGCGGTGGCGCCACGGTCGGCAATAACTGGAAAAACGGCGTCGAGCTTGCCGCTGCCGAAGTGAATGCCGCCGGCGGCATCCTGGGCAAGAAGGTCGAGATTCCGGCCGTCGACACGCAGACCAATCCGGGCGTTGCCCGCGCCGCGATCCAGCGTGCGCTGGACGACAAGCCGGTGGCAATCCTTGGCCCGATCTATTCGGGCTCGGTCAAGGCCAGTATGCAGCTGACCGCCGATGCCGAAGTGCCGCAGATCATGGGCGGCGAGGCCGGCGATCTGACTGCGCAGGGTTCGAAATACATCTTCCGCACCTCGTTCGGCCAGAATATCTCGATGCCGAAGCTGGCCAACTATCTCCGCGACGGCGAAAAGGCCAAGTCGGTGGCGGTGGTCTTCGTGAACAACGATTTCGGCAAGGGTGGCCGCGACGCCATCATCAAGGAACTGAACAGCCGCAACATCAAGGTGGTGGCGGATCTTTCGACCGAAGCCGGCCAGGCCGATTTCGCAGCCGACGTGATCAAGCTCAAAAGCGCCAATGCCGACGCCATCTTCATCTACCTCAACGAGGAAGAGAGTGCGCGCTTCCTGCGCGAGGCCAAGAAGCAGGGTCTCAACAAGCCGATGATCGGTGAGACTACGCTACTGGGCCAGAAGGTGATTGATCTTGCGGGCGATGCGGCCAACGGCGTGAAGGGCCATGTCGGCCTCACCGTTGATGCCCCGATCCCGGCCGTACAGGAATTCGGCAGGAAATTCCAGGCCAAGTTCAACTACAAGCCGGACCATAACGGCCTGAAGGGTTATATTTCGGTCTATATGGTAAAGGCTGCGGCAGAGAAGGCCGGCAAGCTCGATCCCAAGGCGATTGCCGCCGCCCTGCATGGCCTGACCATCTCGCCGGACAAGATGCCCGGCATCCTGATGGAAGCCAGTTGGGACAATACCGGTGAAATCGACCGCATCAGCTTCCTGGCTGAAGTGAAGGACGGCAAGCAGGTGATCACGCAGACCCTGCCGAAGCTGAAGAACTGAAGTCCCGCGCTCCGGCCGTGCATGAAGCCGGCCGGAGCGCTTTTATCGCGCGGGACATCCGCGCACATGTTCAGGACCACAGCTAAATGGCCGAAATACTCCAGCTGGTGATCGCGGGTCTGGCGACCGGCGCGATCTATGCTCTTGCAGCAATCGGTTTCACTTTGCTCTGGCAAACATCGCAGACGATCAATTTCGCTCAGGGTGAATTCGTCATGCTGCCGGCCTTCTTCGCGCTGGTGGCAATGAACTGGCTTGGTTGGCCATTTTGGTTGTCCTGCCTCGTCGCCATCCTGGTGTCGATCCTGCTGCTCGGCGTGGTCTTTAAGGTGATCGTGGTCGATCCGATGCTGAAGCAGGGCGTGCTGCCGCTGGTCATCTCGACCATCGCGCTGGGCATGCTGCTGCGTGAAGGCGCCAAGGATTTCTACAGCGCGGAGGCACAACCTTTCCCGTATATCTTCCCGGATCGCCAGGTCAGCGTGCTGGGCGTGCAGCTGTCGCTGTCGCAGATCGGCGTGCTGCTGATCGCGCTCTGCGTGATTGCCGCACTGCAGCTCTTCCTGTCGCGTACTCGCACCGGCCGTCAGATGCAGGCGACCGCGCAGAACCCGACCGTGGCCCGCATCCTCGGTGTACCGGTCGAGCGAATGATCATGTACACCTTCATCATCAACGCAGCATTGGCCGCCATGGCATCGCTGCTGATCTCGCCGATCTATCTGGCGAAATTCTCCAATGGCGAACATCTCGGCCTTGCGGCTTTCGTCGCCGCCATCGTCGGCGGCTTCAACCAGGTGCGCGGCGCCATTGCCGGCGGGCTTCTCGTCGGCGTGATCGACAATCTGGCAGCAGCTTATGTCTCGACCGGCTATCGCCAGTCGGTGCCGCTGATCCTGCTGGTGCTGTTCATCCTGTTCCGGCCGCAGGGCCTGCTCGGCCGGCGCGAGGAGCGCGCGATATGAGTTGGTCTGCGCTGCGTTGGTCGCTCGGCCTTGTACTGCTCGGGCTGGTGCTGGTTTTCGTGCCGGTCAACCTGACCGACTACGGCGTGCCGTATCCGGGGTTGAAGCGCTACGGCGCCTATATCATGACGCTGTGGCTGGTGACCGCGGTTGCTGCGATGGGTGTCAACCTGATTGTCGGCTATTCCGGGCAGGAGACGCTGGCCCAGGCCGCGTTTCTCGGTATCGGCGCCTATACCACGGCGCTGCTGACCAAAGCCGGCATTCCGTATGGTATGGCCTTTGCCGCGTCCGGCCTGCTGGCGTTCGTTGTCGGCATTCTGCTCGGCATCCCGGCGCTGCGGGTGCAGAAGCATTACCTCGCGTTCGTGACCCTGGCTTTTGCGGTGATGGCCTGGCTGGTTTTCCGCAATGAACAGTGGCTCACCGGCGGTGTGATGGGCCTGTCGGGCATCAAACGCCCCGTCGTGTTCGGCATCAACACGCGGCCATTCCTCACGTTCTACTGGTTCGTGCTGGCGGTGACGGCGATCCTGACCTTCTGCATGTGGTGGATCCTGCGCTCGCCCTGGGGCCGCGCCTTCACGGCACTGCGGGAAAACCCGGTGCGTGCCGAAAGCCTCGGTATCGACGTGCGGCTCTACAAGCTGCTCACGTTCGCGATCGGCTCGGCCTATGGCGGCTTTGCCGGCGCGCTCTATGCGCCGCTGGTCGAGTTCATCGATCCGAGCCCGTTCGCGCTTAGCCAGTCCTTCCTCTACCTGCTGATGGTTGTCGTCGGCGGCGCCGGGTCTTTCCTCGGGCCGTTCGTGGGCGCGGCCATCGCCGTGCTGCTGCCAGAATGGCTGCGTTTCACCGAAACCTGGTACCTGCTGATCTATGCCTTCCTGGTCATGGTGCTGATGGCCTTCTGCCCGGGCGGTGTCGTGGCATTGGTGCTGCGGCTTAAGGCCCTGCTGCTGCCGCAGACCGGCAAGGTGCGGCCATGACCAGCGTTCTCGACGTCAAGAACCTGTCTCGCGCCTTCGGCGGCCTGCAGGCCGTGCGCGATGTCAGCTTCGACGTGCAGGAGGGCGAAATCCTCGGCATCATCGGTCCGAACGGCTCGGGCAAGTCAACCCTGTTCAACTGTATTCTTGGCCAGCTGGTGCCGGACGATGGCGAAGTCCGCATCGATGGCGAAGTGGTGACCGGCCTGCGCCCGTCGCAGCTCAATCGCCGTGGTGTCAGCCGTACGTTCCAGTTGCTGCAGGTCTTTCCGCAGCTCAGCGTGCGCGAGAACCTGATTCTGGCTGGGCAGGAGCATCGCGGCTCACGGCTGAAACGCCTGTTCGGGCCGCGCGATGCGGGTCTCACAACCGACGCCAACCGCATGATTGATTTCTTCCGCCTCGGTCATCTCGCCGAGGAAAAAGCCGGCGGGCTTTCCTATGGTCAGCAGAAGCTGCTCGACGCTGCGATGGCCTTCATGGCCGGCCCGCGTCTGGTGCTGCTGGACGAGCCGGCCGGCGGTGTCAACCTGACTATGCTGGCGAGCCTGAAAGAACGGCTGCAGGCGATCAACGCCGAAACCCGCGCCACCTTCGTGGTGATCGAACACAATATGGAATTCGTCATGTCGCTGTGCACGCGGATTCTGGTTCTCGCCGAAGGCCGCCTGATCGCGGCAGGCACGCCGGCCGATATCCGCAGCAACCCGGATGTGATCGAGGCCTATCTTGGACACTAAGCCTGCGATAAGTGACGGCATCCTGCAGCTCGACGGCGTGGTCGGGGGCTACGGCAAGATGACCATTCTCAATGGCACCACGGCCAGTATCCGCCGCGCCAAGATCACCACGGTGATCGGCCCGAACGGCGCCGGCAAGTCGACCATGTTCAAGGCGATCTTCGGCCTGCTCGGCCTGCGGTCCGGCCGCATCCTGTTCGAGGGCAGGGATGTCTCCGGCCATACGCCGCGCATGATGCTGGATGCCGGCGTCTGCTATGTGCCACAGGGCCGGAATATCTTTCCCGAGCTGTCGGTGCGGCACAACCTCGAGCTCGGCGGCGTAGCGCT
Source organism: Ferrovibrio terrae (assembly GCF_007197755.1). Taxonomy (NCBI): domain Bacteria; kingdom Pseudomonadati; phylum Pseudomonadota; class Alphaproteobacteria; order Rhodospirillales; family Rhodospirillaceae; genus Ferrovibrio; species Ferrovibrio terrae. Next base: position 4,096,796 of record NZ_CP041636.1, on the reverse strand, counting down.
GAAGGATCAGTCTGGTCTGCCGGATCGCGTCGCCGCCATGCTGAAGCACTTTCCTGTCCTGGCCGAGAAGGCCAGCAGTCAGGCCTCCACGCTGTCGGGCGGGCAGCAGAAGCTGCTGGAAGTGGCGCGCGGGCTGCTGCTTGATCCCAAACTGATCCTGATCGACGAGCCGTCGATCGGCCTGTCGCCGCTGATGGTGCAGGAGGTGTTCGGCATTCTGAAAGGCTTACGCGACAGCGGCGTCACCATTCTGCTGATCGAGCAGAATGCCAAACAGGCGCTGCAGATGTCCGACTATGGCCTAGTGCTGGAACTGGGCCAGACGCGAATCGAGGATACCGCCAGCACGATCCTGGCCGATCCGCGTATCGCACAATTATTCCTCGGCGGCGGATTGCAGCCCGCCCGCTGACGCGGCAGCGAACCTTCAGCTGAACCATTGAAGCGCAGCCTGGTCGCTGGATTCCGGCATTGACTCGCGATCAAATGTTCTATCAGTATAACAATAGGTGAGATGATAGCAGGAGGGAGCGGTGAAAGCAGTCGATGCGCGTATTCCGACGCCGCTCTATCACCAGATTTTCCTGATCCTGCGCGGTCAGATCGTCGAAGGGCGACTGAAACCCGGCGCTCAGGTGCCCGGCGAAGAAGAACTCGCCCGCCAGTTCAATGTCTCGCGCATCACCGCCCGGCGTGCGTTGGCGGAACTCGCCGCCGAAGGCCTGGTCACGCGCGGCCGGGGCCGCGGCACGCATGTCGCAGCCCGCGACCACGAGCCGCCGCCCGTGCATGGCGGCGTCGAAGGCCTGATCGAAAACCTGATGGCGATGGGCCTGAAGACCCAGGTCGAACTGCTCGATTTCAGCTATGAGGCCGCGGCGCCGGACGTAGCTGCCGCCTTGCGGATTGCGCCGGGCGAAGAAGTGCAACGCTCCGTGCGCGTGCGCTCGCTCGTGGACGGCCCGTTTTCCTATCTCACCACCTATGTGCCTGCCGATATCGGCCGCAAGTTCGGCCGCAAGGAACTGGGGCGCGAGCCGCTGCTTGGCCTGCTGGAAAAATCCGGCGTGGTGATTGACAGCGCTGAACAGACGCTGTCCGCCACACTGGCAGATACGCGCGTGGCACCGGCATTGAAAACCGTTATCGGTGCGCCGCTGCTGCGCATCAGCCGCATCGTACAAGACCGCAGCGGCCGTCCGGTGGAATATATCGTCGGGCTGTATCGCCCGGACCGCTATCAGTTCCGTATGAGCCTCGACCGTGTACGTGGCGAGGATCGCAATACTTGGTCGGCCAGCGTGGCGCCGGCGACCGGGGAACCCAGCGCTGCGCCACGATCCAGAAACAGGGAGAAAAAGTGATGATCAAGACACCGCGCGTATCCCGTAGACATTTCCTCGCCGGGACGGCCGTTGCCGCCGGCATGGCCGGTTTTCCGGCCATCCTCAAGGCGCAGCCGCGCACTATCAAGGTCGGCATCCTGCACCCGGTGACCGGTCCGCTGGCACCGTCGGGCCAGCAGTGTCGCCTCGGCGCCAAGCTGGCGATCGACACGATCAACGCTAATGGCGGAATCGCCTCGATGGGCGGTGCCAAGCTGGAACCGATCTATGCCGATGCGCAGTCCAAGCCCGATGTCGGCGCTGCCGAGGTCGAGAAGTTGAATGAGGCCGGCGCCACCGCCATCATCGGGCCGTTCGCCTCCGGCATCGCGCTGGCCACCACGCAGGCCGCCGCCAAGCACGGCATTCCGCATATCGTGGATGTCGGCGTCGTCGACCAGGTGGTCACCCGCGGCCTTACCAACACTTTCCGTTTCGGGCCGGGTCTGAACAAGATTGTCGATAGCGCGATCCAAAATCTGGTCGCGCTGAACACCCAGGCCGGCAAGCCGGCCAAGACCGTAATGATCGTGCACGAAGAATCCGCCTTCGGCGCCGGCATGGCCAAGACGCTGAACGAAAAGCTGCCGGGTATGGGCTTCGAGGTGCTGGAGACCATCGCGCATGCCAATCCGACGCGCGATTTCAACAACATCGCGCTCAAGATCAAGGGCCGCAACCCGGACCTGCTGATCCCGTCGAACTACTACAACGAATTCGTGCTGCTGGCCCGCACGCTGCGCCAGCAGAAGATCCGCCCGAAGGCGATCTATTCCATCCTCGGCGGCGCGGCCTCGCAGTATCGCTTCGTGCAGGAATTCCCCGATGCGGCGGAATTCATCATGGACTGCAATCACTGGTTCGATCCGCGCAACCCGGTGGCGCTGGAACTGAAGAAAAAGGTGGAAGCCGAGAAAGCTTTCTTCTCCTACGAAGTGTTCCTCAACTACGAATGCGTGCGCTTGCTGGCCGATGCGCTGGAGCGCGCCAAGTCGTCTGACCGCGCCGCTATCACCCATGCGCTGGCCTCGTCGGGCTGGAGCAACCACTTCATGCCCTATGGCCCGACCAAATTCGTCAACGGCCAGAATGAAGGCGCGGCTCCGGTGAACACCCAGATCCTGCAGAAGGACATCAAGGTGATCTTCCCGAAGGACTTCGCCAATGCCAAGCCGGTATTCCCGGCACCGCGAGCTTAAGTTCAGTCTTGTGGCGGAGCCGGGCAGTCGGCTCCGCCACCCTCTTTGCGGCGTGATCCATGCTTGAGTTTTCCATCCTCTTGCCGGCGATCCTGAACGGCCTCACCATCGGCGCGATCTATGCCCTGATCGCGCTGGGTCTGACGCTGATCTACGGTGTTCTGCATATCATCAACTTCGCCCATGGCAGCCTGCTGATGCTGGCGCTCTATGGCGTGTTCTTCCTGCACAGCCTGTTCGGCATCGATCCCTATCTGGCGCTGCCAGTGGCTGCTGTCGCGCTGTTCGGTATCGGATATGGACTGCAGCGCTTCATTATCGGCCGTGCCAGCCATGGCAAGGACGAGAATATCCTGCTGGTCACCCTCGGCCTGTCGGTGATCATCGAGAATCTCGCGCTCTATCTGTGGCGCTCCGACACCCGCACCATCGAGACGCCGTATTCCTTCGAGGTGCTGGATTTCGGCGTCGCCTTCATTCCGGTGCCCAAGGCCGTCGCCTTTGTCGGCGCGCTGCTGGTGGCAGCCCTGCTGTGGCTACTGATGACCCGTACCGATCTCGGCCGCGCCATCCGTGCGCTGGCCAGGGAGCGCCAGGGCGCCCGGCTGGTCGGTATCAACGTCGAGCATATCTTTGCCATGTCGTTCGGCATCGGCTGCGCCTGTCTTGGCGTCGCCGCCTGCCTGTTGCTGCCTAGCTTCTATGTCAGTCCGCAGGTCGGCCATGCCTTCGTGCTGGTCGCCTTCACCGTTGTCGTGCTCGGTGGCATGGGCAGCTTTGTCGGCGCATTGCTGGGGGGGCTGATCATCGGCGTCACCGAGAGCCTTGGCGGCCTGTTCCTCGGCGAAAGCCTCGGCCAGCTGGGCATCTTCCTGATCTTCATCATTGTCCTGCTGTTCCGGCCGACCGGACTGCTGGGCCAGAAGGCCTGACATGCGTACGCCGTGGGTAATTCTGATTTTCGCGCTGGTGCTACTGCCGCTGCCGCTGCTGATACGGTCGGAATTCTGGCTGACCTGGCTCACGCTCGCGCTGTTCTATGCCTATCTCGGGCAGGCTTGGAATCTGCTGGGCGGCTACGGCGGGCAGTTCTCCTTCGGCCATGCGCTGTTCTTCGGCACTGGCGCCTATTGCACGGCGGTACTGCAGATCCAGTTTGGCATCAATGCCTGGGCCGGCTTCGTGCTGGCTGCGGTGGCTGCCGGTCTCGTCGGCGCCGCCACTGGCTGGCTGGTCTTCCGCTATGGCCTGCGCGGCTCATACTTCGCCCTGGTCACGCTCGCCTTTGCCGAGGTCTTCCGCATCCTCGCCAATAGCTTCGCCTTCACCGGCGCCGGCGTCGGCCTGCTGGTGCCGCTGAAGCCCGGCGCCTGGCAGATGCAGTTCGAAACCAAGGCCGGCTTCTTCTGGTTGCTGCTGGCCCTGGTCGTTGCCTGCCTGCTGTTCACCTGGTGGCTGCAAAATGCCCGCTTTGGCGCTCGCCTGATGGCGGTGCGCGAAAATGAAGACGCTGCACGCGCGCTCGGCGTCGATCCCTTCAACACCAAACTGCTCGCCATCATCGCGTCGGGCGCCATCGCCGGCACGGCCGGCGCGGTCTATGTGCAGCTCTTCCTCTATGTCGATCCCGGCATTGCTTACGGCCCGTCCATGTCGGTCGAGGCGCTGCTGGTGCCGATCATCGGTGGTCTGGGTACCGTTTTCGGTCCGGTGCTGGGTGCTTTCGCGCTGCATGCAATTGCCGAGATCGGTCGGCTGGTCTTCGGCGAGGCGCCGGGTCTCAATCTGGTGCTGTATGGCGTGTTGCTGGTGCTGATGGTGCTGTTCCTGCCCAATGGCTTGTTCGGCCTTGGCCGGTTCGGTTTCGGCCTGCAGCGCCGCTTCAAGCGGGGAGGGACCCATGCTTGAGGTGACAAAACTCTCCAAGCGCTTCGGCGGTCTGGTCGCGACCAATAATGTCAGCTTCACCGTGCAGCCCGGCAGTATCTCGGCGCTGATCGGCCCGAATGGTGCTGGCAAGACCACCATCTTCGCGCAGATTTCAGGCTTCCACCGACCCGATGAAGGCGACATCCGCTTCGAGGGCAGTTCGTTGCTCGGTCTGACGCCGGAGCGAATCTGCATGCTGGGCATCGCGCGTACTTTCCAGATCGTGCAACCCTTCGCCGGACTGACGGTCCGTGAAAATATCGCCGTGGGCGCCTATCTGCATCGTGCGGCGCGCAAGACGGCACTGGATCATGCCGAAGCTGTGGCGCAGCGCGTCGGCCTCGCTCCGCAGCTCGACAAGCCGGCGGCGGCGCTCACGGTCGCCGGCCGCAAGCGGTTGGAGCTGGCCAAGGCGCTGGCGACCGATCCCAGGCTGTTGCTGCTGGATGAGGTGATGGCGGGGCTTAATCCGGCCGAGATCGATGAAATCATTCCGATCATCCGCGGCATCCGCCAGTCGGGCATTACCATCCTGCTGATTGAGCATGTGATGCGTGCAGTGATGAACCTGTCGGATCACGCCTGGGTGCTGAACAACGGCAGCCTGATCGCCAGTGGCACGCCGGCGCAGATCGCTGCCGACCCGCAGGTGATCGAGGCTTATCTCGGCCATGGCGCGGCCGAACGCATGCAGCAGGCCAAAATCCAGGCCCAGGTTCTGACCGGGCAGGAGGCGCCGCATGCTTGAAGTGCGCGGACTTCACGCCGGCTATGGCGAAGTGGCGGTCCTGCGCGGTATCGACCTCGATGTCGGCAAGGGCGAGATCGTCGCGCTGCTCGGCGCCAATGGCGTCGGCAAATCGACACTGAACAACAATCTCTCCGGTATCTATCGACCGTTTGCCGGGCAGATCCGCTTCATGGGCCGCGATATCGCCGGCATGGGCACGGATGCCATCGTCGATGCTGGCCTGATCCAGGTGCCGGAAGGCCGTCGGGTCTTTCCGAATCTGACGGTGCAGGAAAATCTCGAGCTTGGCAGTTACCGCCGTGGCCGCGCGCAGCGCAGTTTCAATCTCGAACGGGTCTACACAATCTTTCCCCGCCTGAAGGAGCGTGTGACCCAGCTTGCCGGCACGCTGTCAGGCGGCGAGCAGCAGATGCTGGCCATCGGACGCGGCCTGATGGCCCAGCCTGAGCTTTTGGTGCTGGATGAACCTTCACTGGGCCTGTCGCCGTTGCTGGTGGAGGAAATGTTCAGCCTGATCCAGTCGCTGAACCGCGACGGGCTGTCGATCCTGCTGGTCGAACAGAATGTCGTGCAGTCGCTGGCCATCGCGCATCGCGCCTTCGTGCTGGAGCATGGCGTGATTGCGATGTCTGGCCTCGCAGCCGAGTTGCTGAACGATCCGGGGCTGAAGGCCTCGTATCTGGGGATATGATCATGGCGCAGAAAACCCCGATGACCCTGGCTGAGAAACTGGTGGCGCGCGCCGCCGGGCGGGATGTGGTGCGGCCGGGCGAGGTGATCACCGCCCAAGTCGATCTTGCCATGATGCATGATTCCGGCGGGCCGCGCCGCGTGGCCCCGATGCTGGAACGGCTGCAGGCGAAGCTCTGGGACCCAGACAAGGTGGTGGTGATTTCCGATCACTACGTGCCGGCGGTGGATGCCGAGAGCGCCGGCATTCTCGATCTCACCCGCAAATGGGTGAAGGCGGCCGGCGTGACCAAATTCCACGACATGCAGGGTATCTGCCATGTCGTGCTGCCTGAACGGGGCCATCTGCGCCCGGGCCTGTTTGTCGTCGGCGGCGACAGCCATTCACCCACCGGCGGTGCCTTCGGCACCTATATGTTCGGCGTCGGCGCTACCGAAATGTGCGGCGTGCTGGTCACTGGCGAGATCTGGCTGCGCGTGCCCGAAACCATCCTGCTGCACTGGACCGGCCAGCTCGGCCCCGGTGTGGCAGCCAAGGACATGATCCTGGCCATGTGCGCCAAACTCGGCATGGATGGCGGACGTTATCAAGCGATCCAGTATGCCGGCGACACGCTGGCCGGGCTGTCAATGCAGGAACGCATGACACTGTCAAACATGGCGGCAGAGCTCGGCGCGCAGACCGGCCTGATCGCGCCGGATACCATAACACGCGACTACCTGCAGGCGGTTGGCGTGTCGGCGGGCGAGATCGACATTGCGAGCTGGCAGACGGACGCCGATGCCAAAGTGGCCGAGCGCCACGATTTCGATGCCGCCACGCTGTCGCCCATGGTAGCGGCGCCGCACAGCCCGGCCAACAGTGCCGCCGTTGCTGAGCATCGCGGGATAGTGATTGAGCAGGCATACATTGGTGCCTGCACCGGTGCCAAGATCAACGATCTGCGCATGGCGGCCAGCGTTTTGAAAGGCCGCAAGGTGGCCAGCGGCACACGGCTGCTGATCGCACCGGCCTCGGCGCGCACCACGGCTGAGGCTGCTGCCGACGGTACGCTGGCGACACTCACCGAAGCCGGCGCCATCTTGCTGTCATCGGGCTGCGGTGCCTGTGCCGGCTATGGTGCGGGCGTGCTGGCCGAAAACGAAACCTGCATTGCCTCGACAGCACGTAACTTCAAAGGCCGTATGGGGGCGGGCTCGTCGAAAGTTTATCTCGGCTCGCCCTATACCGTGGCAGCCACCGCCGTCGCCGGCCATATCGTTGATCCCCGGGAGTTGCTGGCATGACCGCGACACCGACCGGCCGGGTCTGGAAATTCGGCGACAATATCGACACCGACGTGCTGGCGCCGGGCCTCTACATGAAAAGTCCGCTGGCCGAACTGGCGAAACACTGCCTCGAAGCGGTCGAGCCGCGTTTCGCCAAAGAGGTCAGGCCCGGTGATATCGTGGTCGGCGGCCGTAATTTCGGCATGGGGTCGTCGCGCGAGCAGGCGGTGATGGCCCTGCGCGAACTCGGGGTCGGCGCCGTGGTAGCGCCCGGCTTCGCGGGCATCTTCTATCGCAACGCACTCAATCTCGGCCTGTTGGCGCTGGTCTGTGCCGATGCCGGCCAGATCCGCGCCGATGCGGTGTTGTCAGTCGATGCGGCGAATGCCGAGCTGCGCGACCTCGATACCGGTAAACGGTATGCCTGCGAACCGCTGCCGGCGCATCTACTGCAGATGATCGCCGATGGCGGCCTGCTGCCAAATCTGGAAAAGAAACTCAAAATTCAACGCTCAAAGGAGGCGCAGGCATGACTGAGCTGCGCGAACGTCTCGATCGCGGCGATATCATCGTGGCGCCCGGCGTCTACGATGGCCTGAGCGCGCTGGTCGCGACGCAGGCCGGTTTCGAGGCGCTGTATCTCTCGGGCGCCAGCATCGCCTATACACGGTTTGGCCGCTCCGATATTGGGCTTGTCTCGATGAGCGAGGTGGCCGATACGCTGGGCGCGATCTGCGAACGCGTCGAGACGCCGATCATCGTCGATGCCGATACCGGCTTCGGCAATGCCCTGAACGTGCAGCGCACGGTGAAGCTGTTCGAGCGCAACGGCGCCGCCGGCATCCAGCTGGAAGACCAGTCGACGCCGAAACGTTGCGGCCATCTGGACGGCAAGACGCTGGTCTCGACCGGAGAGATGATCGGCAAGATCAAGGCGGCGCTGGACGCACGCAAATCGGAAGACACGCTGATCGTGGCGCGCACCGACGCCATCGCGGTCGAAGGCATTGCCGCTGCGATGGAGCGTGCCGATCGCTATATCGAGGCCGGCTGCGACGTACTGTTCGTCGAGGCGCCGCAGAGCGTGGACGAGATGCGCAGCATCATCAGCCGCTTCGGCAATCGCGTGCCGCTGATGGCCAATATGGTGGAAGGCGGCAAGACGCCGCTGCTGTCCTCGGCCGAACTGGCCCGGATCGGCTACCGGCTGGCGATTTTTCCCGGCGGCCTGACGCGCGCGCTGGCGCATTGCATGCAGGCCTATTTCGCCTCGCTGCAACAGCATGGCACCACGGCGCCATTCCGCGACCGCATGCTGGATTTCTCGGCGCTCAATGCCCTGATCGGCACCCCGGAGCTGCTGGAAGAGGGCCGCAAATACGATCCCTCCCGTCACGAGAGCCGCTCATGATCGATCCAATTACCCTGGCCGTACTGAAAGGCCGGCTCGAACAGGTCGCCGACGAGATGGATGCGACGCTGTTCCGCTCGGCCTTCAACCCGATCATCGCCGAGGCGCATGACGCCAGCCACGGCCTCTATCATGCCGTCACTGGCGAAACGCTGGTGCAGGGCAAGTCCGGCCTGCCGATCTTTGTCGGCGCTATGGCCTTTGCGGTCAAAGCCGTGATCGACAAGGCTGCCAAAGACGGCGATCTCACCGACGGCGATGTCTATATCTTCAACGATCCTTACGATGGCGGCACGCATTTAAGCGACTTCAAGCTGGTGCGGCCGTTTTTCCGCAACGGCAAGGTCTTCTGCTACCTCGCCTCCGTGGGCCACTGGCACGATGTCGGCGGCAATGTACCGGGCAACTACAACCCGGTCGCCACCGAATGCTTCCAGGAAGGCATGATGATTCCGCCGGTGCGACTCTACGCGGCGGGCAAGCTGCGACAGGATGTGGTGGATATCCTGCGCGCCAACACGCGCCTGCCCGACAGTCTCTATGGCGACATGAACGGCCAGGTGAATGCGCTGGATCTCGGAGCCAAGCGGCTGCATGCCCTGCTGGACGAATACACCGATGCTACGGTGGCCGAGGCGCTGGCCGAGTTGAAAGCCCGCGCCGCACTGCAGTTCCGCAGCCTGATCCGTGACCTGCCCGATGGCCGCTATGCCGCGGAAGACTTCCTCGACAATGACGGCATCCGTGACGAGGCACTGCGCATCGGTCTGGAGGTCGTGATCCAGGGCGAAAGCCTGACGCTGGATTTCACCCGCACCTCGCCGGCCTGCGCCGGCCCGGTGAATATCGCGCGCTCAACCGCCATTGCTGCCTGCTACGTGGCGATCAAGCATATCTTCCCGGATGTCCCCGCCAATTCAGGCGTACTGGAGCCGGTGAGATTCGTCATCCCCGAAACCAGCCTGATCAGCGTGCGCGCGCCCAAGCCGGTCGGCGGTTATACCGAGACGATCCTGCGTGTGATCGACGTGATCTTCTCAGCCTTTGCGCAGATCGCACCGGATCGCGTCAATGGCTGTGCCTATGGCACGATCAATGCACTGTCGCTGGCCGGTCATCGCAAGGACGGCCGGCGCTGGGTGATGTTCAGCTTCTTCGGCGGCGGTCATGGCGGCCATCCCAATGGAGACGGCCTCAATCACGGCAACGCACCGATCTCGATGGCGACGATTCCGCCGCTGGAAATCCTTGAGGCCGCCTACCCCGTGGCCTTCACCGAATGGAGTCTGCGCGCCGACAGTGGCGGCGCCGGCAAACATCGCGGCGGGCTGGGTGCGATCTACGAGATCGAACTGCTCGAGGAAGAGGCTGATCTTTTCCTGTTCGGCGAGCGCGGCAAATATGCGCCGGCAGGTGTGCTCGGAGGGCAAGCCGCACTTCGTAACCGTTTCACCTATCCCAAAGATGGCAAGCCCACCGAACCCGCCATGGTGTCGAAGCTGCATGACGCCAAGCTGAAGAAGGGTGACCGGATCCGGCTCGAGACGCCCGGTGGCGGCGGCTACGGCCCGGCGGCCGAGCGCAGGCAGGAGGCCATCACCGAGGACCTGCGTCTGGGTTACGTTACCGAAGAAGGGGTTGCCCGCAACTATAGAAAACCTGCCGCCATGAAGCAGGTACCGTAACATGCGAGAGGAAACGCCATGCAGAAACTGCTGATCGCCCTGTTCAGTCTCGCCCTGCTGCCATCGGCAGTTCTGGCGCAGGCCTATCCGTCACGACCGGTCACGCTCGTCGTGCCGTATCCGCCGGGCGGCACCACCGATATCGTTGCACGCCTGGTTGCGCCCAAGATTTCGGAGCAGATTGGCCAGCCCATCGTGATCGAAAATCGTGCCGGTGCTGGCGGTACAATCGGCGCAGGTTTCGTGACGAAGGCTGCACCGGATGGCTACACGCTGTTGCTGGGCACGCCGCCTGACCAGGTGACGGCGCAGTTCCTCACCAAGCAGATTGCCTATGACCCCGCCAGGGATTTCGCACCGATCTCGCTGCTGGTGCGCGGACCGAATGTGCTGGTGGTCAATCCCGGTGTGCCGGCGAAAACCGTTGCCGAATTCGTAGCATTGGCCAAGCAGCAGCCGGGCAAGCTGAATTTCGCCTCGGCTGGCAAAGGCAACACCAGTCACCTTTCTGGTGAATTATTCAAATCCCGTGCTGGCATCGACATCACGCATGTGCCCTATCGCGGCAATGCGCCGGCCTCGCAGGATCTGCTGGCCGGTCATGTGCAGGCGCTGTTCGAGGCGCCGGCAGCCTCGCTGGGCAATATCCGCGAAGGCCGTGTGCGCCCACTGGCGGTCACTTCGGGACAGCGCCTGAAGACCCTGCCGGATGTGCCGACCTTCGCCGAAGCCGGAGTGAACGGCGTCGAAGTCTATACCTGGTTCAGCATCCTGGCGCCGGCCAAGACGCCGCCAGATATCATTGCAAAGCTGAACAAAGCCACCAGTGCGGTTCTGGCCGATGCCGGTATCCGTACCCGGCTGGAAGAGCTGAGTTTTGAGGTTGTTGGTGGCGCGCCCGGTGTGCTGGGCAAGTTCATTGCCGACGAAACGGTGAAGTGGGAGAAAGTTATTAAAGATGCCAACATCACAACAGATTGAGGCAGGTCGGCTGGCCCCGCGTTTGGCCGTGGGCGTCGATGTCGGCGGCACCTTCACGGATGTCTTTTTCCTCGACGAAGCCAATGGCCACATCGACGTTGCCAAGGTGCCGTCGACCCGTGGCGACCAGGCGGCGGGCTTCATCGAGGGCCTGCGCAGCAAGGCCGAGCTGAAGCAGATCGCCACGGTGGTGCATGGCACCACCGTGGGGACCAACGCGCTGCTGGAGCGCAAGGGTGCGCGGACCGGCATTATCACCACGCGCGGCTTCCGCGATGTGCTGGAAATGCGCCGGCGCGACCGGCCGACCACCTGGGGCCTCTGGGGCCAGTTCACGCCGGTGGTGCCGCGCGATCTGCGGCTGGAAGTTGCTGAGCGCGTGCTGGCCGATGGCAGCATTCGGGAAACCGTTGATGCCGAAGAGGTGAAGCAGGCCGCACGCGAGTTGCTGGCGCGCGGTGCCGAAGCGGTCGCCGTGGTTTTCATCAACGCCTATGCCAACCCGGGCAACGAGCGCGTGGCGCTGGCGGCAGTGAAAGACGTCTGGCCGAATGCTTATGTGACCGCATCTTCCGATATCCTGCCCGAAATTCGTGAATTCGAGCGCACCTCCACGGCGGCGCTGAATGCCTATCTGCAGCCGCCGGTCGGCAGCTATCTGCGCAAGCTGGAAAGCCGCCTGCAGGGCGACGGTTTCGCAGGCCAGCTGCTGATCGTGCAGTCCAACGGCGGCGTGATGAGCGTAGACAGCGCCGCGAGCCGGCCGGTGCGCACGGCTTTGTCCGGTCCCGCTGCCGGCGTGATCGCCTGTCAGCATATCGCGGTGGCGGCCGGATTCCCCAATGTCGTGACCTGCGACATGGGCGGCACCAGTTTCGACGTGTCGCTGATCGCTGATGGCGCACCGGCCATGAGCGCACAGACCGCCATCGATTTCGGCATGGTGGTGCGCGCGCCTATGGTCGAGATCACCACCATCGGCGCTGGCGGTGGTTCGATCGCCTGGATCGACCGTGGTGGCATCCTGCAGATCGGCCCGGAAAGCGCCGGCTCCGATCCCGGCCCGGTGGCCTATGGTCTGGGCAACGACCGGCCGACCGTGACCGACGCCAATGTGGTGATGGGCCGTATCGATGCCGAACGCCCGATTGGTGGCAAGCTCAAGCGGCTCGATGTCGAGGCCGCGAAGGCCGCCATCGCGGAACACATTGCCGAGCCGCTCGGCCTTGATGTCATGGCGGCGGCCGAAGCCATCATCAAGGTGGCGAATTCACGCATGGCCGGCGCCATCCGCCTGGTTTCTATTGAGCGCGGCCACAATCCGCGCGATTTCGCCGCCATGCCGTTTGGCGGTGGCGGCGCGCTGCATGTCGGCGCGCTCATCAAGGAAGTCGGCCTGGCCTCGGCGCTGGTGCCGCGCTTTCCAGGCGTCACGTCGGCGCTCGGCTGCGTGATTGCCGACATGCGGCATGACTTCGTGCGTACGGTGAACAAGACGCTGGACGATACCGATCCGTCCGTTCTGGACACCGCGATTGCCGAGGCCGCCGGCGAGGGCCTGCGTCTGCTGGATCAGGCTGGTATCGCTTTCGAGGGCCGCACGATCTCGGTCGAGCTCGACATGTCCTATCTCGGTCAGACCCATACCGTGGCCGTGCCGCTGCCGGGTGATTTCACCCAGCCGGCAAAACTGTCACGTGCTGGCATCAAGACGGCCTTTGAGGCGGCTTATGCCGCAGCCTTTGGCCGTGTGCTGGAGAATATCGGCATCCGGGTGCTGAACCTGCGGGTCGCCGTCATCGGCCGGCGCAAAAAATTCGATCTCGCGCTGCTGGCACCGCCGTCTGAAGGCTCGGTTGAGGCCGCGAAGCGGACAACCCGGAAAGTCTGGATCGATGGCGCCTGGCACGAGGCCGGCATCTTCCGCCGGCTGGAACTGCCGCTGGGCGCGGTGGTTCCCGGTCCGGCCATTCTGGAACAGCCCGACACGACGATCCTGATCGAAGCCGATCTGGTCGGCGAGGTCGACAAATTCGGCAACCTGATCGTGAGGCGGAAAGCCTGATGAGCGCAACCCAGCTGGATCTCAAGCGCACCGCGCTGCTGATCGTCGATCTGCAGAATGATTTCCTGCACGAAAAAGGCGCCTATGCGCGGGGCGGCGCCAGCCTGCCGGGGACTACCGCGCTGATCGCCAATATGAAGTCGGTGACAGACACGATGCGGTCGGCCGGCGGTTTGATCATCTCGACGCAGTTTACCCTGGTGCCAGGGCGTGGCGGTGAGCCGTTGATCAGTCCGCATCTGCAGCAACTGCGGCCATTCCTGCGTAAGGGCGATTTCCAGCCCGGCGGCTGGGGCCACAGCCTGATCGATGAACTGGCACCGGCGGATTTCGTGATCGAGAAGGTGGCCTATTCGGCCTTCTATATGACACGGCTGGAATTCGTGCTGCGCAAGGTGGGCATCGAGACGCTGCTGATCGGCGGCATCGTCACCAATGGCGGCGTCGCCAGCACGCTGCGCGATGCTCATGTGCGCGACATTCATGCCATGCTACTGACCGATGGCTGTGCTGCCTTCAGCCGCGAGGCCCATGAAGCCAGCATTGCTTCGCTCGGTACCGTGGCGCCGAAACTGACCTGCGCCGAAGCCGTGAAACTGATCCAGGCCGCATGAGCAGGGTCCTGCCGGCTGCGGGGATCGACTTCCCGCTCGACGTGCCGGTGCTGGTGATCGGCGGTGGCGCCTGCGGGCTGGTTGCCGCGCTGGCAGCGCACGACGCTGGCGCTGATGTGCTGGTGCTGGAGCGCGATGCCTCGCCCAGCGGCTCGACGGCGATGTCGTCTGGCATGATTCCAGGCGCCGGTACGGCCCTGCAGAAAACGCGTGGCGTCACCGATATGCCAGCCATCTTCTCGGCCGATATCCAGGCCAAGGCGCATGGCGAGAACGATCCGGTCATGGTGGATGCCATCTGCGCTGCCTCCGGGCCTGTGATTGACTGGCTGGTGCAGCAGCATCACGTGCCGCTGAGGCTTGTCGAAGGTTTTCTCTATCCCGGCCACAGCCAGCCGCGCATGCATGCGCCGGCTTCGCGCAGCGGTGCCGATCTGGTGGCCGGTCTTCTGGCCGCGGCCAACACTGCCGGCATCGATATCGTCTGCAATGCTTCGGTCACGACATTGTTTGCCGATCCCGATGGTCGCGTGCGCGGCGTCGAACTGCAGCGGCCTGATGGTGCCGCGGAACGCATCGGCTGCACAGCGCTGGTGCTGGCCTGTTCGGGCTTCGGCGGCAATGCCGAACTCCTGGCGCGCCATATCCCCGAGCTGAAAGGCGCGATGTACTACGGCCATACCGGCAATCGTGGCGACGCGCTGCTCTGGGGTGAGCAACTCGGGGCAGCGACACGGCATCTCGGCGCCTATCAGGGCCATGGCTCGCTGGCGATGCCGCATGCCATCCTGATTTCCTGGGCGCTGATGATGGAAGGCGGCTTTCAGGTCAACGCGAAGGCCGAGCGATTTTCCTGCGAGCATGACGGCTATTCCGAACAGGCGATGCGCGTCATTGCCCAGCCCGGAGCCATCGCCTGGAATATCTATGACGAACGCCTGCACAAGCTCGGCCTTGAATTCGAGGACTACCGCGAGGCACTGAAGGCTGGCGCGATCCGCTCGGCCGACAGTATCGGGGCGCTCGCCGAACTCTGCGGCCTGCCGGCAGCGACGCTGGCCGCGACACTGGCCGAGACGCAGCAACTGGCTGCGGGACGGGGCAGTGACCGGTTCGGTCGTGATTTCACCGGCAAGCCGGCACTGGCAGGTGCTTTCTATGCTGTGAAAGTGACCGGCGCGCTGTTCCACACGCAGGGCGGCCTGCGGGTCGACAGCGATGCCCGTGTGCTGCGTGCGAACGGCGCGCCACTGCCGAATCTTCTCGCCGGTGGCGGTGCGGCCTGCGGCCTCTCGGGGCAGGGGCGCGATGGATACCTTTCGGGCAATGGTCTGCTGATGGCCACCGTACTGGGCGCCAAAGCCGGACGTACCGCTGCCACGCTTATCAAACACGGAGGCTGACATGCCGGTGATCCGCGTGACACTGATCGAAGGCTACGACGAGGCGGTACGCGATCGTCTGCTCGAAGGCTACAGCGCAGTGACCCGCACGGTGCTGGAAGCCATTCCGGACGGTATTACCATCGCGATCGAGGAAGTGAAGCAGAGCAATTACCGGCGCGGCAACCAGCGAAAAAACCCGAAGGCTCCGCCACCAGCACCGGAACAGATCGTGCGCGATTTCCTCGGTGCCATGGAACGTCGCGACCTCGCGGCCGCCAAAACCATGCTGGCAGCGGATTTCGCCATGACCTTTCCGGGCGGCGCGAGTTTCGCGAAGCTCGAGGAACTGATCGACTGGGCCCGGCCGCGCTACCAGCGGATCGGCAAGGCCTATGAGCGTTTCGACACCGTGCCGGGCATGGAAAGCGCCGTGGTCTACTGTTTCGGCACGCTGGAAGGCGTGTGGCCGGACGGTTCGGCTTTTTCCGGCATCCGCTTCATCGACCGGTTCACGGTGCGCGGCGGCCTACTGGTCGACCAGAAGGTGTGGAACGATCTCGACGCTGTGCGGCGATAAACCACCAATCCTGCACAGGCGGGCGCGGTAGGCCTCGCGGCTCGTCCCCTGCTTTGCTATGCCGGTGGTGCAGGCGGCGAATCGGTGCCGTCGCACAGCAGGTGACATGGGATCGTCCTCTCTAGACGCGGCAGAATCGACACTGCACAGGGTTTTCGGCTTCGAGCGCTTTCGCGCCGGGCAGGCCGAAATCGTGCAGGTGCTGCTGGAGGGCGAGGATGTGCTGGCCGTGATGCCGACCGGCAGCGGCAAGTCGCTCTGCTACCAATTGCCGGCGATCCTGAGTAACGGTCTCACTGTGGTGGTGTCGCCGCTGATTGCACTGATGCGCGATCAGGTGCGGCAGTTGCAGGGCTTTGGCGTCAATGCCGCGAGTCTGAACTCGGCCAATGACGAGGCCGAGAACCAGCGCGTCTATCGCGACTTGCGCGAAGGCACATTGCGATTGCTCTATGTCGCGCCGGAACGGCTGGTGCGGTCCGACACGGTGGCATTGCTGAAGCGCTCCGGCGCCAACCTGCTGGCGATTGACGAGGCGCATTGCGTGTCGCAATGGGGGCATGATTTCCGGCCTGAATACCTTGCGCTCGGGCAGATTCGGGCCGAGCTGGGCGACATCACCACCATCGCGCTGACGGCCACGGCCGATGCGCCGACCCGCGCCGATATCGTGCAGAAGCTGTTCGCGACGTCTCCGCGCACCTTCATTCGCAGCTTCGACCGTCCGAACCTGCATCTGATGATGCTGCCCAAGGCGAGCGCGAAAAAGCAGATCGGCGACTTTATCGCCGCACGCCGGGGCATGAGCGGCATCGTTTACTGTTCTTCGCGCAAGCGCACGGAAGATCTGGCCGC
>NZ_CP041636.1:600000-772500 GCF_007197755.1 Ferrovibrio terrae | reverse complement strand
TATTCCCGATCACCGGAGACGGTGTCACGCAAGCTTTTGAGCGGGCCTGCCTGCGTGCCGATATCGTGGGGCTGACCTTTCACGATCTGCGGCATGAGGCGACCAGTCGCTTTTTTGAACGCGGATTCGATATGATGAAGGTCTCTGCTATAACAGGGCATCAAACGCTGCAGATGCTGAAGCGCTACACCCAGTTGCGGCCGGAAGATATCGCTAAGGAGCTGGGATAATCCATGCGCCTACACGGCTTCCACGTAATTTGGCATCCGGATCTTGGCATCTATCTCGGTGAAGGTGAGCCAGAGCAGAGTGTTGCCGACCTTCCGTTTGCCCGACATGTCTGGTCGACCAGCCCAAACCTGCTGCTCTCCGCGCCAGTCTATCGAAGCCAGGAAGATGCGGTGACCAGCACCGAGCACCTTCCTGCCGGTTGGGTATTGCGGCCGATTCTGGCTGACCTCATCGTTCATGGACGTGTTTTTGCTTCCATGCTGGCGTGTATGGAGGCTGGGTTACCGCCATGGATGCCAGCATTCGACTACAGAAGCGATGCATATTGTCGCTCGGCGGATGTCGGCCCACTGGTGGCAGCCATCGAGAGCCAGCTGAGTCGTTATCAAGGCTTGCTGAGGATCGAATGGGAGGTGCTTCCGATAGGATTGCGCTGGGGCGTCTATCCCACTGATCCCGCGAAAACCGAACAAGCGCTCATTGCTCGCGATCGCCAGGACGCTTCCGCTTACTGGCATTGACGGAGGCTTTGCCATTTCTGCGTGGGGGCATCCGCTCCGGCTCTGCCAGAATCGTGGCAGAGACCCGGTTGCCTTGCCGCAGCATCTCCAACACCTCCTGGATCTGGCTGGATGCCCCCGCCGACTGTGGAGCATAAAGCTCGATCAGCCGTAAGGTGCATCTCTGGGCCTGCTCAAGCTTAGCCCGCGGCATGGCTCTGAGACGTGAATGATGTTGCCCCTCGGTCTCTGCAGCCGGATCCCGCCAAATTCTCTTCGAGATGGCCACGAGAGTTTCTATGTCAGAAGTTGACACGGGCGGGCGTAGCGCTGAGCCACCTGGTGCCATCCCAGATGGGGGTGGTCTTTTGAACTTTGATCGAGGCTCCACAGGGTGGCTGTTGGGCGGGAAAATCCCCCGAGTGGACGCTTGGTTTGTAGGCTTCGTCACGCCCGGCTTAAATCCGGAATCCGTCTGCTGGATTGGCCCTTGGGGAGTTTTGGGGCGTGAGGGGTGGATTCGGGGTGGCGCTTCAGGACCGGAAGAGCGGTCGGATCGAGTGATCTGAATTTCACCGGCTGGCCGGCTGCCCCGGATGACAGCAGGGGGAAATTCACGATCAGAAGTCATCTGCGGTTGCGCGCCTCCAGGCGCTGCCGGCGCCCTAAACCGGATGCTTGGGGCATTCCCCGGTTTCGAACTCGCTGCGATGTTGTCATTGGTTTGGACTGTGTCCACCAGTCGGGAATTTCGGAGTCTCGTGGCTTGCTCAAGCACGAACCATTTGATGCCGTTGAATTGCCGCCGGAGTTCGTTCCGGATCAAGCGCCGCTCCGGGTCTCCGCTTAAACCGGTGGCGGCCCGACGTCCCGGATGGAATTTGACCTCAGGTTGGCAAATTTCATTGATCATGTCGGCCACGGTATTGCGAAACTCCCGAATCTCGGCCCTGCCATTGAAGAGGCGGAATCCGGGGTGGCCCATACGCCCTTGGCACTCGGCTACCCAGTAGCCTGCGGAAATTTCGCGGCATGGGCGTGCCGCGACGATGAGATGCAGATGCGGCCTGTCGGGATCGTGGATTGCATAGGTGGCTGGGCAAAGACGGCTGGCGAAGTGTTGCGCCAATGCATCGCCGACCTGCCTGCACTGCTCAGTGTCAATGCCTCGCGGCAACTCGACCACGAGCGTGTAGAAGATATTGGCATTCGAGCGGGCCGATCCGGCTGCCAGGGCGAAGGCGCAGGACAGCATGGCGTGTGCCGGGCTGCCGCCAACGGCCAGCAGGTCTGTATGCTGCTTATAGGCGTCTGTGCGCTGAATATAAGACAGCTTGAGTAGAACCCGCCGGCGCAGCTTGGGGCTCTGCCCGCCTGAGTGTCTGTGGATTTTGCCTTGATCTTCGCCCGGCCGGCTCGAATTTGGCCGCCCGCGACGAGGTGCCACCACTTTAAACGACTTCACATTCAGGTGGAACGTTCGTGTCGGGCCTCCGGTAGAAAGCCCCTGGCGCCGGGTTTGCCCGAGTATCCGCTTCAGCATTGTCGCGATGTCGTCGTCGTCTTCCAGACGGCCAATGCGCCACTCTTCCTCAACTCGGGCCTTGATGCTTGGTAGTCCGCTTTCGTAATTGAGCCTGTTTGCTTTCACCGGGTACTCCCATGGAAAATGTTGTTCCAGGAGTTAGACGCGGCTTTGGCTCCAGCGGTTACATCATTGGCTTGTGGCTAGTGTAGGTGGCTGTATCTGACGGACACGTTCCGCCCCTATGCAGCAGCAGACTGGCTACCGGATACTTAATGTCAGGGGCTCCCCAGCGTGCCTGCGGAGATAGTTACGCAGGCCGTGTGTCGTATCAGTGCGGATTACCAGAGTAGGGCGTCAGTTGTTGAAGGCCTGCGGTACCTATCCGCTGCCTCTTTGCGCTTCCCCGATGTGGCGTTGCACTACACAGCTACCGGTGTGGCTCCCGGTAAGCTTGGTGAAATCCCCATCTTCATATTTCGTCAACCGGGGGGCGTGGTGGTTTCCGGGGGGATGATAGTGGCTGGGACTGACGTGATGGGAAACAGCAATCCTAGCGAGACGCGGAATTTCCCATTTCCTATGAAACCGGAGCCCCGATTTTGACGTCTAACCAGGTTGAAGCAGCGCAATGCCTTTTTCGGTGCCGGGTGCGCCCGGTGACCTGGATCACGGGAGTGCGCTCGTTGACGATGTCCAATCTGGAGGGGGCGATTATGGCGCGGCGTAAGCAGGAGGGGAGCGGAAAGAGCCGGTTCAGGGTAGATGTCTACATGCCGTCTGATCGACATGTGGCAGTTATGCACATACTTCTAGTGCTAGTCAGGCACGATTTCGATCTTCAACTGGCGACGCCAATCATTCAGAAGAACTTCAGAGCGACTGAAGGAGATTCAGTTCACATAGATAGATTGGTCAAATTGCTCATAGACACTGATTCAAGAAGGTATGCCCGGCCGGAGGCCTCGGCGTTGCAGGCATCAATGCATAAGCAACTTGATGCTTCCGATGGGGAGGAACTCAATATGTTAAAGATTGAAGGTAATAATGCCGGCCGGACTTTGGTTTCAAGTATAAGAGGAATCGTATATGCACATGCAGTTGAGTGTCTACTCGGCATCGCCATTCTTCTGAGCCTTGCTTTTGTCGTTTTGATCGCTCTTAAGCGTTACTCAGATTTCTGATCCATGGTTGGCTTGAATTTGATCTGAATAGAGCTGGCCAAATCTGCTATCTCACTTTCAGAGATGATTTCACGATCTGCGATCAGCTTCACTGCCAGATAGTGCCATGCCCATTTAGCGGCGTCCTGGGCCGCTCGATGAGTGTGCTTGGGTGCCAAGATTTCGAGGGCACGAATCCTGGTGTCAGTGATGCGGGACATCCGGGCATAGCTCAGGATGCAACGATCGGATGAAAGATCGGAGAGCCAAAATGAAGGCTCGAGCGATGCCGCTCTATACAGAGTTGACAGCCACCGAGAGTCGTGTGCGCCTGAACCTGTGTCGAAAAATACTTCGGCATCGTGCCATTCGTAGTTCAAGGTTCCGCAGGCCTTTGGAGCTTCGATTCCCTCTCTCAGCAGCTGTTCCAATGAAATACCGTGCAGCCGTTCGGCTTCTGGATTCCATCCTGTTTTCCAGCTGAGCCATTCTGCGGAAGGTTTGACGAGAATGCTGCGTGACTCGATGTGTGACCGCTCCGCCCAGGCCCATCCGATCTCGATGGGGTAGCTCAAGAATTGGAGGCCGGATGCTTCGATATCGGCAAATATTAAGCTTCGACGTGGCATTGCTCCTCATCCGTTTTTCAATCGCGCGGTGGGCGAATCTTAAGAACTTCAAATATACACCGGCGGGATTGGTGTCGGTTCCAGACATTATTCGCGCTGCCGGCCACTAGGTCGGAGCCGGGCTTTATAGTCACTGTAGGGCGCATGTCTTTCAGTCTGTCATGGCGGCTATAGCCATCAAGACCAGAATCAAGGCAACACTCCATTTCGCTACTTTTCGAAGACGCGGATATAGCGGTTCTGGCGGAAAGCTCTCGATGGGTGTTCTGCGACCAGACGCCTTTAGCTGCGGTGTCGATGAGCGCTGCATATCACCTCCATATATAAAGGGAATATATGCCCTGTTATAATTGTGAGCAAGCTGCTCGTTTCCGCTTATGGATGCGAGGAAAATTGTCGGTTGGAATGTCAGGCGGGTTCGCGTCGAGCGCGGCCTGACAATAGAGGATCTAGCTGGAGAGGCGGGAGTAGACGCTTCCTTCATTGGCCGACTTGAACGGGCGACCGTAAATTCCAGCATCGATACACTGGAGAAAGTGGCCGAAGCCCTGAAGGTCAGAATCGTGGAGCTGTTTGTCGAACCACTGCCGGGTGCTCCGAAACCGAAACCGATGCCAAGAGGGCGTCGTGCGGGATGATAGAGCGATGGCACTCAGTCGAGATGCCGCTTTATGATATCGCCGGCACTGGTTTGCGTCCGGTTCGTCGCTTGGTCGATGCTCCCGTGACGTCTAGTCGAACTGGAAATCCGGTCTGTGACTTATTGTCACTTAATGTGTGACACGGTCCGCCACTATAGGCGGCAAATGTCAGCGGGTGACGCGGATCGACTCTTGCGGCCTCAAAGCGCAGCACATCCGAGAGCCGATAACGATGGCGGCCAGGGAGCACGCCGCAACGCGCAGGCAGTTCCGTTGGCGGCTTTTTCTCTATGTAAGAGGGTGAGCATTGCCATCGCCGGGCCAAGTCGCGATTTGAGAGCAAGGGGTCATCGGTGACCGTTGCGGGAATTTGCGGTTTGACGCGATCCTGAGAGTCCATGGGCCAGAGACTGCAATTCGCAACTCCGCTCGTCCACTGGCCAAATGGATGAACCTATCTTCTAGATATCGCGCAAAGCATGGTCTGTATACAGATTTGAATTTGCATAACTTGGCATTCAAATGTGTTTTTAATCATCGAAACTTGCAAGGCGGACACTGATCGGCTCGAATCGGTGTCGCCGTTATCGGCCTCTTGATTCGCTGACCTTTGGTCAGGCTCCACGCGACGCGGGCTGCGTTTGGCAGCCGGAGCGGCTGGGCAATCCAGCTTTAGATGAAAGAGGAGATCGACATGGAGAAATCCGTGCCGAGGCCGAAGGATGTTTTCGTTCGTGCTTATGAACGGACGCGTAACAGACGCCTAGAACGTGTCTGCTCTCACTACCGTTCACGGCCGCGACAACTGACTTTTGCCTTCATAACTTAGGGGTCGCATCCCAGAGCGCCGATAACGGCACCATCAAGTGCCTACTGAAGTTCGACGGTAAGCCCAGAATTGGGAAGTGGAATGCCTGTTTCTGGCTCGACCCCATGGTCGGCCCTCAGTGTTTCCAGAACGAAGTTCGGTTCGAGTTGTCGGTCAATCATGCGCTGCGACTCTGGCCGTGGTTCCTGAACACGCTTCGCCCGATACACGATGATGCTGCGGCGCTCTTCGATGGCCCGTCGAGCAAGGGCCCTCATGTAGTAGACATTGAATTGGCCTTCGGCGAGGGTCCGGTGTGCGGTAACGGGCACCTCCGCCATGGTAAAGCCACCTTTAGGCTTCCGCCTCTGATACTGGCGCCGTAGCAGTCGCCCGCCGCGCACGGCTGCTGCCAGGGTGTCGTCGTTGCCATTCAAGGCAGCGTCTCGCAGCAAGCCTGGCCACTGTGCCTGGCCATCATCGGTGAGAAAGCGACTGAGATACAGGTTGTCGCCATCCAGGTCGATCTCCTCGACCATAAGCGCGCGGGTACGGTCATCAAGATTTCTGAAATCCAGTCCCATGATTCCCTCTCAGTCTTGCTGCCTCGTTACATGGAGATCTCGATGAGATGCCCGCTGATGGGCATGTGGACCAGCAGGTTTGTGACCTTCTTGCCGGTGGCTGTTTCGACAGCATCCCTGTAGAGGCCAAGCTGCGGACCGAAGCTCAGGGCTTTGGTGTCGATGCTTTCACCTGCTCCGGGGAATGACTTGTGGTCGACAATGGCGTAGCCGCCAGGATGACCAACCAGCAGGTCAATGCGCCCCGATACCAGCTGGTCGGCAATATGTGCAGAGACCGGAGCCTCCTTGAAAACGGTCGCGCCGGGGATGGTTTGAAGCAGATGGGTGTTCAGGGCATCGCTCGCTTTAAGGATATCGGCGGCTTTCAACAGCTTCATGGACCAGCGGTCCAGGATGTCCTGGGCCATTTTAAGTCTGGCATCTGCTGGCGCCGACACATCGTCCGCTGCCAGAATGGCGTGTACGGCTTCGCCGACGATGGCCATGTCTGCATCACCAACGATGGGAATGCGATGACCAATCTCGGCGCGGCCGACAATTTTGTACGGAACGGCTGTAATCTCGGTGCTGGGTGTCCTGAACAGCGGATTGCGAACGACAGCCTCCCGGCCCAGGCGAACGTGGGTCTGCAGAATGATTGGTGCCGCGGTCTCCTCGTCTTCAGGTGCGGCGAGGGTTACGATTTCAGCTTCGAATTTATGGGGCCCTGCGGCGATAGGTTCGGCAGCCTTCGGCAGCACGACGTAGTCTGCGGTACCAGTGCCGGTATCCAGAACCTTCAGCCACTCGGCGCCGTTCTTGGTGCTCGGCGCGAATACAGCGTAGTCTCTGGCTCGCGTTACGCCGACATACAGGAGGCGGGTGGCTTCCTGCCTAGCGCGCAGCAACGCCAGTTTGCCCGCCTCAGAATTGGCTGCGGCTTCATCCAGTCCGACATTGTCCTTTTGCGTTCCATACGGCCACGGCCAGTACCGAATCCACCGTCCAGCGAGCGGGTTCATCCAGTCCAATTTGCCGTCGACCTCCGCGACCGGCTCGAACAGTCGGGGCTCCGGGTCCTTATGCAGGCTGGACAGGATGACCAATGGCCACTCAAGGCCCTTGGCCTTGTGATAGGTCATCACGTTGACGGCGTCGGGGCGCAGGCTCTTCGGCCGTTTGGCTTCGGCTTCCTCGAACGTCAGGATCAGTCCGGACAGCGTTGCGGGAGCGCCTGAACCCGCACACTCCGTCTCATAGGTCCTGGCGAACCCTCGCATAGCCTCCAGGTCATCCAGGCGCGCGCCATGGTTACCCCAGCGCTCAATCCGGCTCAGCAGCGGTGGCAGGGTGATGATGGCATCGACCATTTCGGCCGGGGTCAGCTCCAGGATCTGCTGACGCAGGACTTCTAGAGCATCGGAAATCGGGTTCGCAGCCTTCAAGGCAGCATCCGGGTCTTCCGCGCCGACTGCCTGCAGCCAGGCGTCTGATTCCGGGTCGTCGGAGAAGAAGCGGGCTAGCTCTGCCAGGGCAAGCCGGTCGGATTGGTCGGCCACCCAGCGGAGAGCTGCCATGGCCAGTTCCACATGTGGAGTCTTGGACAGCTCGTCGCGTTCGACCGCGACCGGGATACCAATGGCGCTCAGGGACGCCGCCGCCCGCTCCACTTCCTTGTTGGTGTGGCACAGGATGGCGATATCACCAATCCGCAACGGGCGGACGGCCCCCTTGCGGGTATCCACGGGCCAGTTTTCGGGGGAATCGATGACAGCCTTTACCGCATGAGCCAAGGCAGCGGACTGCTTGTCGTTGTTGCTCCCAGAAACCCACCAGACATGCAACGGAGGCCGCTTGAAGCCATCCTCCTTGCGGTCGGTGCCGGTGAAACGATGCTCTTCAGGCTTTAAGCCCATGGCGTCGAGCGAAGGCGAGAATGCTTCATTGACGAAATCGACGATGCCCTTGCGGCTTCGGTAAGACGTACGCAGCGGGTCATCAGGTTTTGTGCCCTGACCGGCGCCGAGGAACGCGGCCTGCGTCAGAGCGCTGTCGGCGTTGCGAAAGCCGTAAATGGCCTGCTTGGGGTCCCCGACCCAGGTGCTGGCTTCCACGATTTCGGCCAGCGAAGTGAAAATGGCAATCTGAAGCGGGCTGGAATCCTGGAATTCGTCAACGAAGACGCGGTTGACCCGTTCGGCCAGACGCATGCGCATTTTGGCATCGGAGAGGACGCGGAGCGCCAGCATTTCCTGGTCAGTGAAGTCAATCAGGCCGCGGGTGGCCTTGTATTCGTCGTATGCCGCCAGAGAGTCTGCTGCGCAAGCGAACAGTGTCCTGATGAACGTCTCGCAATCCGTCCGGAGTTGTGGATGGCCGAAATGGTTGCTCGCGATTCTTTTGATGTTCTCGACAGCCTTCTTGAAGACTTCTACATCCTTGGTCTTCGCATATTTAAGCTTGGACGCGCGCGCCCACTCCGGCCAGCTTAAGGCGGCTTTGCGTTTCAGCTTGCCGCGAATCTTAATCAGCTCTTTTACGGTTTTTGTTCCGTCTCCGCTGGTAATCGTGGCCGAGTGCTTCAGGGCTTCGTTCACCGCAGCTGTAAGGTCGGCCGTAAGCTTTTCCGACGTCAAACCTGGCTGCGGTTTGGGGAGCAGGTCCAGGAAGCCAGCCACGGACTTATCGGCAGAAGTCTGCAATCCATCGGCATTCAAGCCATTGGAGCGGGCCAGGTCGATAATCTTCCTGAGTGTCGTGCGCCAGTCAGGTCGGGTAACGTGCGGAGGATACGGGTCCGAATATCCGAAGAGCTCAGCAATATGGTTCAGTTCCGGGGCATGCTTGGAGATGGCTTCGCTGGCAGCCGTTGCCAGAATCCGGTTCACGCTGTCGTCGGAGATAACTTCCGCGCGAGGCGACCGGCCCAATTCGAATGCGTGCTCGGCGACAATCTGGCCGCATACGGAATTGACAGTGCCGAAGCGCGCGCCAAGCAGCCGAACGGCCTTGTCTTCTTGGTGGGTCTCGTAAAGCTCAGCGCGGGCCCGTTCGATGAGCTCATCCGCTGCCTTCACGGTGAAAGTGGTCGCCATAATCTCTTCGGGCGGCCTTTCCTTCACCTCGGCCGCGATGCGGCGCACGATACGTGTTGTCTTACCTGCGCCAGCTGAGGCGGTGACTGTATTGATGTTGAGCTTGCTCATCTCAGCTACCCTTCGTGCTGACGCGGCACAGGCTGGTGTAGTCGCAGTACTTGCAGGGCTTTTCGTCCGCAGGGATGCCAATTCCGGCCGGTGGTTCCGGCACTCCTTCGATGCCGCCTGCGATTGCGTTCCCGGCAATGGCCTGGTCCCGCCAGGACTTCCAGGTAGAAATCAGGTCGAGCCAGGTCTGCGACAGGTCTTTATCGACCTCGACCTCTTCCTCGGATACCAGGCCGCCTTCCTGACCAATCAGGCGGCGCTGATTGAGCAGGTAATAGGCGCCATCAGCTGTGCCCGCAGTCGAGGCATCCGCAATCGTGCCATAGGCAGCGAGCTGAATTGCCCGACCATCGGTAATTTCAGTCAGACGGCGCCGGGCGCTATGGCTCCATTTGAGGTCAATGACGCCGAGTACGCCCTCTGGATTCTTGACCAGCATGTCGAGACGCCCGGCGATTTTCAGGTCGCCGAGATCTGCTGTGCGGGGCAGTTCGGTTCCGACGACCTCTAGGCCTTTGCTTCTGAGGTAGTCGGCCAAGTGGGCCAAGGAGCTCGGAACATGGACGCGGGCGCGGATAAGTTCACCGGCGTGCTCAGGCTGATTTAGCGGTGCCGCAATGGCGTCCACAAGTTCATCGAAAATCCGGCCAACATCGGCTCTCATCTTGTCTTTGTCGGGGACATTGCCCGGCTTGAAGACGTGAGAAGCGATTTCATGAGCCAGGTTGCCGAGAAGCTGGTCGGTGTCCGGGATCTCGGCAAAGCGACCGGCCGACAGTCCAAGGACATTGGCGAGCAACCAGCGCATCTGGCAATTCACCAGGTTTTCAAGGCCGGTGGGGCTTTCCTCGCGTTCCTTGACCTTGGCAATTGCGGCGGCCGGTAGTGTCCAGGCTTTGCGCGATTTCGGCAGGGACGCCTGAGGGCTCAGTTGGCGCGCCAGGTTCCGACTGGAGAGATTAGTCGCCGCACTGGCCAGGATTTGCTCCGCCTGCCAGATTTCGCGATGATCTGATGCTTTCAGAATGGGCATCAACTGATGCGCCAGCGGATGGCTGGTGGTCTCGTCACTCCCTGACAGCGATGGCCGGACCAGAAGCAGGCATTCCGAGGTCCGAAAGGCGGCGTTCACATAGGCTGCGCTCACCTGGCGCGCGATGTCGGCTGACGAAGCCAGCCTGCATCCAGCTTTCTCCAGCGCTTCCAGCTCCTCCTTGCTCCAGGGCTCGGACGGCGGGCGAACCCGCTCACCAGGGCCGGTAAAGTTCCACCAGATGACACGCTTTGCCGTCCCCCATAGCGCTGCTGGGTGCCTGATGCACCGAAGACCACCGGACTGTGCGATATGGTTGGGGTTCTCGGCGCCTTCGGCCAGCACTTGCTCAATCATGCGCTCAATCAGCAGGGCGGGAAGACTCTCGCGACCGATGACTGTGATTGCGTCGACCAAGGCCGTTGCGGCTGCAGCTACAGCGAACAGCAAGGGGTCATTCTTCGCGCTGTTCGTCGCGAATGCCCATTGAGCGACCCGGCTGGCGATCGCCTTGGCTGCTTCCGCTGGGATGCCTTCGTGGCGGTCGTATTGGCCTACGGTGGTCCATTGCTGCCAGCGCTTGAACTTCTTGGCTACCCGCGCTTCTGCGTCGGTGTGACCTTTGGCAGCTTCCTTTTCAACCTGCCGAGCTTCAATTCTCTCCCATGCGGTATTCCAGGCCTTGCCGCCAATGCCGGGCTCCTTGGACAAGGCATAAGCCAATGTCCGGGCGGCACCGAAGCCAATCGGCGGCTTCGGCAGCAGCAACAGGTCGAGCAGCGGCTTAGGATTGAACGGCTTCCAGATAGTCGCGAATGCCAGGGGAAGGACCTGCAAGGCGCCCCGCCACGGTGATGATGCCGACTGCCCCAGTGTGGGCAGCCCACGAGCGAGCAGTGCACCATCCAACAGCGCAGTATCGCCGCCGGGGGCTAGAATGACTGTCTCGTTCAGGTCGGCTTCGCTACCTGCAGCCAGCCACTCGGCGACGGCTTCGGCAGCCATCAGGGCTGTGTCAGCCTGGACGACCATAAATGAGCCATCACCAACCAGCGGGTCGATCGTCGCTTCTTTCAGGAACTTGCTGACCTTGGCGAGATCATTGCCCGTCGCGGCCACCTGGCCCACCGGCCGCTGGTTCAGCGTGACACCACAAGCCGTCAGGGCTTTAAAAAGTTCGTTGATATGCGGCGGCAGGCTTGAAGGTAGTTCGATAACCTCGATTTCAATAACCCGCAGGGTGCGCTTAGAGGCCAATGCGCGTTGAACTGCGGCCAGGCGGTCGGCAAATCCAAAAGGCAACGGATTACCTGCGGCCTCGGCGGCCGCTAGGTCATCCGCTCGGGATGTTCCGATGGCTGTACCAGCCCAGCCAGCCAGTACCAGATTGTCACGCCAATGAAGCAGGCGCTCCGCAGTCGCCCAAGGGTCCCTGCTGAAGGAGGCGGCAAAGAAAACGGTCTTCCGTTCAGCCAGCACAATCTGCAGCTTCGCCGCATAAGCTGCGATACGCACCGCTTCGGACTTGGTGGGACCAGACAGACCCAGCTGAAGCTCCAGCAGTCCTACAAGCCCGCGAGGGCCGACGACTTCCTCATCCAGGACACCGGGACCGGGTCCGGGAAAGTCAGGATACACACGGCTATCCGCTTCCAGTCCAAAGACCAGCTTCATACGTCCTCCCTCGGGCTAGCATTTGCCAGCCCTGTGGTTACGCACTGATATGTGTTGCGACCCACCCCTGGGCCGTCAGCCTGTAGGGTCAAGGTATTGGCGGATCAGCGAGTCAGCAACAAGATCTCAATCCGGCATACCTTTGTATTTTCTGTTGGTTTGCAGACGGACTTTGCGCCTATCTACTTGGGCCATTTTGGGTGAGCCAGTGCATACTGGCACCGCTGAGCGTGTCGGCCAACGAAGTTCTGGCGGCAATGATGGGCGGCAGTCTCAGGCGCAGGATAAAGTATAGGCCTTCGATACTTTCGGTTGCTTTTTACGGGGTCTTTGACGGCGTGGCCGGGACTGCGGCCGTTGGAATAACCGGTACGGCCGGACTGGCGCCTGATTGCTGCGCAGGAGCAGGCGAAGGCAATGGAGGTGGGTTAGGGGTTTGCGTCGTGAAAATTGCATACGCTAAACCGAATACCGCTAGACAGCTGACGCCAGATACCCAGAAGAACGTCTTCTCTGCTGTGCCGGTCGGTGCTGTCACCATCTCCTTGAATTCTTTAGCGGGTAAAAACCGATAAAGCTTAGCCTGCCATTCCTTCCGAAGTGTCCGCTGCAACAAAATGAATTGCACACCTGAAAAACAAATCGAAACAACATAGACCACAACGACTGCCATCACCCATCGCAGTAGATTGGCGTCCATGCTGGTTGTGAATCGAGCGACAATCAAGCCAATGCCTACAGCAATTGCACCGGCCAGCGAGGTAATGAGCTGGCGGGTCGTATCATTCACCTTAACGATGTCGTCAGTGACAGATTTCCGCAAATCGCCGAGCGCCTTGAGCGTGTCGCGGCTGACCTCAGAGACGGACATCTGATATGCGACCCGCGCGCCTTCGTGCGCGGCGGACACATGGTCTTTGATGCAGTTAAGCGTGCTGTCTGTATTCCCAGCGGATCTGGCAAGCTCATTCGAGAGGAAGATGTGACGCTGCTCTGCTTCTCGTTCGTTTTCGAACACCCATGCGACAGTTTCCTGAAGCTCTTTGAAAGCTTCGGCGCCGATGGCATCAGCAGAGTCGTCATACGCATCGGGAGGCGTGAGGGCTAGACGCGGCGGCCCTTTGAATTTTAACCTGCCGGTATCGACCTCAATTTCATCCGGCAATGCCAGCACCAGCGCGCGAATCGACGCATCGGCCCAGACCTTGAACGCTGGGTCATTCAGGCGGATGCCCTTGATATCGGTCATCAGCCAAGGGCGAATATCTTTAGGGACGGAGCGCTCTGCACCGTACTCTCGAACAAGTTGCCTTGGACTTTTTGTCGCCAAGCTGGGCTGGAAAGCGACATTCGACTCCCACGGCCGCAACAGGCGGCCTTGTGTTAAAATATCTGTCCGCAGACGCGCGACATTCCAGATCGTGTGGGGGGTGCCAGTCTTCAGGAATGCCTTGAGAGCAATATTCGTTAGGATCTGCAGGCCGCCAGCGGCAGGCTGCGGCTTACTGATGACAATTCGAAATGGTGCAATGTGTTCGTCGAGCTCATGACGCTCCCATGGTGTGTTCGCGCCATCAAAAACACGTGCTTGGCAGCCTGCCGCATCTGATGCACCAAGGACCGCACGTGCGTCGGCCAGCTGTAGGCTCGACACAGTAACTGTATCTGCTGTCTCAATCAGAAAGGCCGGTTCTTCGGCCTTTAGTTGGTCAAGCAATTCTGCGAGTGCTATCACGGACAACGGTGTCTTCCTCGATACGCGCCGTTCGAATGGTGATTGTTTCACTACCGTCGGGACGCCTGTTGCGCTCGACGGTACCTTCGGCCCCCTCATCGGGATAAATCAATATAACGCCTTCGGCGGTCCTGACCTTGCGTTGCGGCGGGCGGCGCAAAACGTTGCGGTCGGGGCGGAATGCCAAGCCATCCAGCTTCATTTGCTGCATCTTTTTCAAGACCCTGTTCTGCATTCTCACGCGCAGGTCTTCGTCATCGGGCGCGCCAGCAGCAGCTATGATGGCTTCCCCGATTGCCTCTTCGGTAATCTGATGTCTATCGCGCAGATTGCCGACGGCTCGTGTAATGGCGCCAGCGACGTCGCGGCCAGGCAGTACGTCCTGAAACTCCGAAAGCGTCTTGCGCAACAGCTCTTTTACCGCCGTACTCAACTCTTGGTCGCTCCGAGACCGCTTCACCCCCAAAAATCGCTCAAAGTAGTCGCTGATTTCTGGCGACGGGCGAACGCGGTCAGTTGCAGAGACCATCGGGTCGGCGGCGGCGTTCACTACACGTATCAGCGCGGCCTTTTGGATTGAGCGTTTGTCGTCCGTGAAGGCGTGGACAATACGACGCAAGTTGCCCTCGGCATCATCCTGCTCGATGGCTTCTCGGTAGTCATATTTAATCAGGCTATAGATGGTGACGCCGGGGACATCACATTCGAGTTCGAAAATGAAGAATGCCCCATCGCGGCTGGCAGTCACATGGAGCAAGGAGAACTGGCGGGACAATGCCTGGGCGCCGGCCTCAAACGTCACCGGATTTCCTGCCATCGCGACCAGTTGGTCGCGGGTGCCGGAATCATCCTTGAACTGGAAGATGGGGGCGACGTCCGTGTCCCGGATGCGGTTAATGAAGAACTCGTCGTGCACCACGTCCCTGGCTTCTTTTGGCTCGAAGTCAGCCTCACCGCCGACGACGTGCAAGATCATGCTACGAATCCGCAGCGAGCGGTTTTCTTCCTCTGTTAGGAATCCCACTTCAAGCCTCCCCATATGCCTATTCGGCGACTGCCAACCACCCGTTGGCCATGTCGTCCGAGTCATTCGCATGCCGAGTGACAGCATTTGGGTCTACTCTCTCAAGAGGAGCTAAACAACCTATTGTAGTCTTTTTGCTATTATAGAACAAAACAAGAAAACAAGCAAATAATCTGATAATCCGCGCCTGGAGATTGCTTGTCGGCGCCGCGATTAGCGGAGGTGGCGCAGGCGATTACAACCGCATGCGAAGGTTAGGTTGCGCAAATCCTGTGGACGCGCATGCCCCGGATGCTCAAGCATTCGCTCTTATAGGGGCCGTGGAGCGTTTGATGGCGAAGCTCAGGGAATGGAGCGGCGGCGAGCCGCAGGAGGTCGTGAAGGTCAGCCACGCCGGTCTAGGCGATGGCCGTGTGAAGCTCGCCTATGGGGCGCCTCGACGGCACCATGGCGCATATCAAGCTGGTCGCGAACGGCAGGGCATGTGGGTGCGTAGGCAAACATTCCATAAGATATCGGCCGATTTGGTTTCATGTCTGATGGGCTGACGGAACTCAGGCTAAAACAAGTGATTGTTTGAGTTTCGTTAGGGAGCAGGGCTTATTATATTGATTTTATTTGTCTATTTCATGGGACGAGGTATTAGGTCTCTACGCGCGCGGCTTGAAAACGGATGCAGTTTTTCTCTTCCGGAAAAAGGTTTGCATTAGTACGGTACGGTAGTATACGATCTGCCAATAAGCGCCAGAACAAGGCGATAGGTGGATCTAGGGATGGTCTCAGAAGCTTCAATCGCGCATCAGGCGGTGGCGGCGGATACGGTCGGGAAAGGCCGGCCCTCGTCTGCGCTTTCGCTTGAAGTCCAGGAAGTTGGGCTCAGTTTCGGAGGCGTCCATGCGCTGCGCAATGTTTCCTTTGCTGCACCATCAGGCGAAATAACTGCCATCATTGGCCCAAATGGCGCGGGTAAAACCAGCGCATTCAATACTATCTCCGGTTTTTACCGGCCCAAGGCCGGCCGCATTCGCCTTGGCGACCAGGACATAACGCAGGTGCCGATGCATGACCGGGCTCGTCTCGGCTTGGCGCGCACTTTCCAGAACATCGCTCTGTTCCGTGGCCTCTCGGTACTCGAGAACATCAAGCTTGGTGGTCATCATCAAATGAAGGCCGGCCTGCTTAGTGCCCTGGCTTACAGTCCGGCTGCGAAGCGTGAAGAAATGGATTTGCGCACTGAAATCGAGCGCCGTGTCATCGATTTCCTCGAGATCGACCATATCCGCCACCGGACGATCGAGTCCCTTTCCTACGGTCTGCAAAAGCGCGTTGAGCTTGCCCGGGCGCTAGCCATGCGGCCACGCGTTCTGCTGCTGGACGAGCCGGTTGCAGGCATGAATCGCGAGGAAACCGAAGACATGGCGCGCTTCATCCTGGACGTCCAGGAAGAGTGGGGCGCAACCGTTCTGCTGATCGAGCATGACATGGGCATGGTGATGGACATTTCGAGCCATGTCGTCGTGCTGAATTTCGGTGAAGTCATTGCAGCCGGCAAACCGCATGAAGTCAGCCGCCACCCCGAAGTGGTGCGTGCTTATCTCGGCGATGAGAGGGGCTGATCATCCAATGAGCAGTTTCTACGAATTCATGGAATTCAGTCTGCTGGGCCTGTTTTCGGGCGGTGTCCTCGCCTTGATCGGCCTGAGCTTCGTGCTGGTTTACAAGGGCACACGGGTTATCAATTTCGCTACCGGCGACGTAATGATGCTCGGCGCGTACCTCTACTACACCTGTCATGTCGTGCTCGGTTGGCCGCTCCTGATCGCCTTCGCGCTTTCGATCATTGGAATCGCGGTGCTCGCATTTATTATCGAGCGTTCGGTCCTGCGCCCTTTGAGCGGTCAGTCGGTGATTTCGGTTCTGATGGCAACGATCGGCATTTCTGCGGTTCTGCACGGCCTAACCGAAGTCGTGTGGGGAAGTGACACCCACAGCACTCCGTCACTGTTACCTCGCATGCCGCTGAATCTCGGAGAAATCCTGATTCCGGGTTATGTGTTCGGAAACTTCATTCTTGCGGCTGCACTCATTACTGCCTTCCTTCTGTTTTTCCGGTACTCCCGCACGGGTGTCACGCTGCGCGCTGTGGCCAATGATCCGGTTACTGCCTGTACGATGGGTATCGATATTCGCAATGCGCAGCGTCTGACCTGGATGCTTGCCGGACTGTCCGGGACTGTTGCCGGCGTCCTCGTTGCCGCCACTGCCGGTCTCTCGCCACTGCTGGCGACGACGGCACTAGGGGTCTTTGCGGTAATCATTCTCGGTGGGCTGGACAGCATCATTGGAGCCATCATCGCAGGCCTCGTGATCGGCTGGCTCGATGGCGTGATGGTTGGTTACATGGGCGGAAAAGTACGCGAGGTAGTTCCCTACATCGTCGTGCTGACGATCCTGGTGTTCCGGCCCTACGGGCTGTTCGGTACCAGAACGATCGAGAGGCTCTAAGCTATGCGCAGCGGCGTTTTCTTCCAGAATTATGCGGCCGAGGAGCAGCTTTGGGATTCTCCTGCGGCGCGCTACTGGATGGTTGCCTTTGTTGCCATCCTCGCTCTCTTTCCGCTTGTCGCGAGTGATTACCTGATTGCCATCGCCTGCATTATTGGAATCCATGTCATTGCGACGCTTGGGCTTAATATCACAACCGGAAATACCGGACTGATATCCCTGGCGCATGCAGCCTTCCTTGGTGTGGGCGCCTATTCGGCGGCTTGGCTGTCCAAGCAAGGGGTTCCGTTCTATCTCGTGTTGCCGCTGGCGGGGCTGACGGCAGCAGCCACCGGCATTGTGACAGGCCTGCCCAGCTTACGCGTCAAAGGCCTCTATCTGGCCATTGCGACCTTGGCTGCACATTTCGTGCTGACCTTCATATTCCGGGAATGGCGTGCGGTTACGGGTGGTTTCGGCGGGACAAATGTCGTGTCACCCAGCCTGTTCGGTTTCGATCTGGGTGGGGATCGTCGAATCTACTACATCATCATGATCTGCGCCCTTGTCGTTGGGATCGCGACGCGGAACCTGTTCCGGACGCATATCGGCCGTGCCCTGATTGCAGTGCGGGACCGCGATATCTCGGCGGCCGTGATTGGCGTCAACCTGCTGAAAGCCAAACTGACGGCCTTCGCCTTGGGCGCATTCTATGCCGGTATAGCGGGGGCGCTTCTGGGCTACTACTATGGCGCCGTCAATCCTGAGTATTTCAGCCTCACCCTGGCGATCTTTTACCTGGCCGCGACCATTGTCGGCGGTCTGGGGCGCATCCTTGGCAGTGTGCTCGGCGCAACCTTCATGGCCTTTGTGCCTGAAGCGTTGAGGCTTGGAACGCACGTACTGTCGCAATGGGTGCCGTCGGCGGCAAAGATCGTGTTGCCCATGGGCCAGGTGGTGTTCGGCGCCCTGATCATCCTTTTCCTTGTTTGCGAGCCGCATGGCCTGGCTGAGATCTGGGCCCGTGTTCGCCGGTTTTTCCACCTTTGGCCGTTCAAAACCAGTTGACGAGATAACAGAAAACCAGGGAGGTCATCATGCTCAAGACAACGCGTAGAAAGTTCCTTGCCGCTTCCGGTGCAGCCGCTGCAGTTGCCACTGTGCCGCGCTTCGCCATTGGTCAGTCTGCCAACCCTGAAATTGTGATCGGCGCGGCGCAGCCGATCACTGGCCCCTTCGCCTTTGCAGGGGCGAGTCTGAATGCAGGGCTCAGTGATTATATTGCCTGGCGCAATGAGAATGGCGGTGTGATGGGGCGCAAGCTCCGCTACGTCGCAGAAGACAGTGGGTTCAAGGTTGACCAGGGCGTCGCCATTTTCAAGAAGATCATGGCCTCGGAAAAGCCGGCCTTCTTCTACGGTGATCGTACCGAATGGTGCAAGGCCGTGGCCCAGGAAGCGATCGCTTCCGGTTCGGTGATCACTGCCTCGCCGTCACTGGCTGGGGCGCTCGCTGATCCGGTCAACATGCCGCATCACTTCATCTCCGGTCCGAGCTACGGCGCTATGCACGAAGTGCTGATGGAGCATATTGCCCGCAGCAATCCGGGCAAGAAGCCGACGATCGCTCTGGTCTATACCGAAACCGAGTTCGGCAACGACGGCATCCCCGCTTCCAAGGCGCGTGCGCAGAAGCTCGGCCTGCCGATCGTTGCGGAGATCGTCACGAAGCAGTCTGGCATCGATGTGGCGCCGGAAGTCGCCAAACTGCGCCGCGCGAAACCGGACTTCATCGTCTTCCAGGGATATATCCTGGCCCCGCTGCCGGAATTCGTGAAGCAGCTTGTCGAAGCCGGCGTGCAGAGCCAGATCATGGGTACGATCTGGAGCGGTGACAAGCTCACCTATGATGCCATTGCTGCCGCTGGCGGCAATTACACCGGCGTGACCCCGTATCGCTATTTCTATGAGACCGGCGCTCCCATGCTGGCCACGATGCGGGAGTATGTGCAGAAGACGCGTCCGCAGATGAACTACATCTCGTTCTTCTATACCAATGCCTGGCTCTCGGGCATGGTATTCGCGGAAATCGCTGAACGCTGCATCAAGGCGAACAAGCCGTTCACGCTGCCGAATATGAAGGCGGCTCTGGAATCGATGACGGCGTGGGACTCTGGCGGCATTTCCGGCCTCCCGGTCAACCTCAGTGGTCACCAGATCGCTTCTGGTCGCCTCTACAAGTACAACTCGACCTCCAAGGCCATGGAGCCGGGCGGTGACTGGATCAGCGTGTGACCGAAGCAAGTACCATAAAGGCGCTTTCGGTTACTGGGATAGAAGTTGTCTATCACCACAGTATCCAGGCGCTTCGCGGTTTGTCGATCGACGTGCCGTCCGGCGCCATTGTGGCCCTTCTAGGCTCCAATGGCGCCGGCAAGACGACGACGCTCAAGGCCGCTTCCGGCATTCTGCCGCTGGAAAACGGCCGGGTGGTCAGTGGCGATATTGCCTTCTTTGGTGAATCCATTTTGAACCTTGCGCCGCATGATTTGCCGCGTCGCGGGCTGGCCCATGTCCGTGAAGGCAGGCACGTTTTCGATGAGCTGACAGTAGAGGAGAATCTGATCGCGGCAACAAACGCGCTCCAGGGTCGACCATCTGTCAAGCCGGACTTCGATATGGTCTACTCGTATTTTCCGCGACTGAAGGAGCGGCGTAAGCAGATTGCCGGGTATCTTTCGGGCGGGGAACAGCAAATGCTGGCGATCAGTCGCGCCCTGATCGGCCAGCCACGCCTCATCGTTCTTGATGAGCCTTCTCTTGGGCTCGCACCCATGGTCGTGGCCGACATTTTCCGTATCATCCAGCGCATCAATCGTGAGCATGGCGTTGCAATTCTGCTTGTCGAGCAGAATGCCCGCCAGGCGCTGAAGATCGCCGATTACGGTTACATCATGGAAAATGGCCGTATTGTCATCGATGGAACGAGCGATTTCCTTGAAAATGATCCAGATGTCCGCCGGTTCTATTTCGGTAGCGCCGATGGTGGCGAGCATCAGGCCAGCTTCCGCGACATCAAGCATTACAAGCGCCGCAAGCGCTGGCTTTCGTGAGGCAGTGAATATGCAGGCCGCCCCGGATTCCTCTTTCAAGACCTTACCACATCATCTGCTGCACTGGGCTCAGGCAAAGCCCAATGCCGTGGCCTTGCGGCAGAAACGCGAGGGCATCTGGCAGCCCCTGACCTGGAAAGAATATGCTGAGACCGCCCGGAATTTCGGGGCAGGTTTGATCGAACTCGGGCTCGCCGAGGGTGAAGCGGTAGCGATACTGAGCGAGAACCGTCAGGAATG
The DNA here is from genome assembly GCF_007197755.1 of Ferrovibrio terrae. NCBI lineage: Bacteria > Pseudomonadati > Pseudomonadota > Alphaproteobacteria > Rhodospirillales > Rhodospirillaceae > Ferrovibrio > Ferrovibrio terrae. Next base: position 751,929 of record NZ_CP041636.1, on the reverse strand, counting down.
GGTTCTGGCACAGCTTGGTGCCGGCATGGTGCGGGCAGTGACCGCAGGAGTCTATCCGACATCGCCGGCAAATGAAGTCCAGTACCTTTTGCAGCTTTCGGAAGCGCCTGTTGTGGTCTGCGAAGACCAGGAGCAGGTCGACAAGGTACTGGCGGTACGCGAGCACCTACCGCATCTGCGCCATATCATTGTCATCGACCCTCGCGGTTTGCGGCGCTATGACAATGCTGGACTGCACTATTTTGACCAGGTTGTAGAGCTGGGTAAGGCGCGGAACTCCGCTGATCCTGATGCATTGGCGCACCGGCTAAGCCATCAGCAGCCTGATGACGTTGCTTTGGTGGTCTTTACCTCCGGGTCTACCGGAAAGCCGAAGGCCGCACTGCTCACCTGGCGCTCCCTTAATGCAGGCTCGATCAGTCTGAACTCGGCGCTTCGTCAGTCCGACAATGATCAGCTGGTATCCTATTTGCCGCTTTGCCATGTGGCAGAGCAGATGTTCTCCGTCCAGATACCGCTCAAGACTGCGTCGGTCGTGAACTTTGCCGAGAGTCTGCGGACCGTCCAACAGGATCTGCGCGAGATTGCTCCGCAGGTATTTTTTGGTGTGCCACGCATCTGGGAGAAATTCCATGCTGGCATCCAGACGAAAGTGCGTGAAGCCGGTGGTTTCCGGGAATGGGTCTACAACGCGGCAATGCGGAGTATTTCTGGCTTTGCCACCAAGCCCCGGTCGACCTGGTCTCTGAGCCAGCGTCTTATCTGGACCTTCTGGTACTTTGCCGTCATCCGTGCGGTTCTCAACTTCATCGGATTGCGGGACTGTCGCATTGCTGTGTCTGCAGGTGCCCCGATCACACCCGAGATTCTCGCCTTCTTCCGCGCTATCGGAGTCCCGGTTCGCGAAGCATACGGCATGACGGAATCCTCAGGGCCCTCGACTATTCAGCTTGAGACTTCTCCCATAGGTACGGTTGGTCCTGCGCTGCCAGGCTACGAAGTGCAGTTGGGTCCAGATGGCGAGATCCTGATGCGTGGTGGAGCTGTCTTCCGGGGCTACTTCCGCAATCCGGAAGCCACCGGCGAGGCGATTTCCACAGAGGGCTGGCTGCACAGCGGCGATATCGGTGAGTGGGTGGATGCCTCAAGCGGTCGTGAGCTGCGCATTATCGATCGCAAGAAAGACATCATGATTACCGCCGGCGGCAAGAATATTACGCCGTCCGAAATCGAAAATGCCCTCCGCTTCTCGGCCTATATCAAGGAAGCGATTGTGATTGCCGACCGCCGCCGCTTTGTCTCTGCGCTTATACAGATTGATTACGACGCAGTTTCGAAATGGGCGGAAGATTCCGGTATCACCTATACGACGTTCCGCAGTCTGGCGGAGAATGAGGGTGTGCAGGCGCTGATCCAGGGCGAGATTGACAAGGTCAATCAGAAGATGCCGCAGGTTCAGAATGTGCGGAAATTCCATTTGTTGGTGAAAGAACTCGATCACGACGACGGCGAGGTCACCGCAACTATGAAGGTAAGGCGCAAGATCGTCGCTGAAAAATACAGCGATGTGATTGAGGCGCTTTACGCCTAGCGCCACCACTGTCGAATGCCTGAGGAATCATCTGGTCTGGGTGTTTCTGGAAATGTCGGATAGTCGTTTGCAAGGTAGTTCACCGATTAACTATCGAGGTACTTAAATGCGAGGAACAGAACGTCTGGCCGTGGTTGAAGCGACTACGCCCCGCATGGAGCGGGCCATTCCGGATTTGCCCACGGACACTGCTCTGATGGTCCGGCTTATTCGGATCACTCTGTATGGCATGGGGCAGTATTTTGAGCCGGTTTTCCGTGACATCGGGATGAATGAAAGCTCATTCCACGCGCTGTGCCTGTTGGTGTCGAACGACCGGGGCTCAGCCTATCCGGCCGATCTTGCCGAGTTGGTTGGTGTTACGCGCGCAAACATGACTCGCATTCTGGATGGGATGGTGGGGCGCGGCCTAGCAACGCGGGAAACCGATGCACTCGATGGCCGTCGGGCAGTGATCCGAGTGACTGCGGCCGGTCGCAAAGCGGTACGAGAGGGCGTGCCGAAATTGGCTATTCCTCTAAAAGCTGCCTTTGCAGAATTCACTGAGGAAGAGTTTCGGCAGTTCGACTATCTGCTGCGTAAGCTGATCCTGTCTTTCGACAAAGGCGTGATTGCCCGCCTTACCGCAGCCTGATCCAGCAAAAAACCAGGAGGAAACATGCAATACGGTTCGGTCTTTCAAAAAGGGATATTCGAGGGTCAAGTGGTTATCGTCACTGGGGGTGGCAGTGGCATCGGCAGATGTACGGCGCACGAACTGGCCTATCTTGGCGCCACAGTCGCTGTTGTCGGTCGTAACGCGGAGAAGCTCGAGGTTGTACGGCGTGAGATTACCGACGATGGCGGACGAGCAAGCGCGCACATTTGTGATATCCGGGATGAAGCGGCCGTCATAGCCGCGGTCGACTCGATATTGCAGCAGCATGGTCGCATCGACGGCCTGGTAAACAATGCTGGCGGGCAGTACCGCGCCGAATTGCGCTCCATCTCTACGAAGGGTTTCGAAGCGGTGGTGCGTAATAACCTGACCGGCGGCTTCATTTTCATGCGCGAAGTTTACAATCGCTGGATGGAAGCCAACGGCGGTGCAATCGTGAATATGATCGCTGATATCTGGAATGGCTGGCCAAATTTCGCCCACTCCGCAGCCGCCCGGGGTGGAATGCACACACTCACCGAGAGCGCTTCTTGCGAATGGGCCTCTGCCGGCGTGCGGGTGAATAGCGTGGCACCAGGTGCCATCGCATCCAGTGGACTGGACACCTATGAGCCGAAGGACCGCGAGTTCTTGCGTAATGAAGTCGCGCCGGAGATTCCGATGCAGAGATTTGGCACTGAGGCGGAAGTTTCGGCGGCGATCGTATATCTGCTGTCGCCTGCAGCCAGCTTCATCACTGGATCGTGTATCCGGATAGATGGCGGGGCCCCGAACGCCCGCAGGCTGTGGTGGAAGCTAAAGCCTGCACAACACAATGAGCCATTTAATGGCTTCCACCGGGCGACGGCGCCCGACGTGCTCAGCGTATCCACGCAACGTTAATACCAGGAGGAAAACATGTCGAAGAAGGTTTTGTACGAGAAGAAGGGCGAAATCGCCTATATCACCTTGAACCGGCCAGAGGTGAAGAACGCCATCGATATCGATGTGCATGTCCAGCTTCGCGAAGTCTGGGAGGATTTTCGCGATGACGACGCGGTTCGCGTGGCCATCCTGACCGGTTCCGGTGATGCATTCTCTGCAGGTGCAGACCTGAAGACGCATGTGCCGGAGTGGTCCGATGCCGGGCCGGCGCTTGGCCGCGACAAGCTTCCTGATGGGTTCGCCGGTGGCATCACGCGCGGGCTGCATCGCATTTACAAGCCGATCATTGCAGCCTGCAATGGCTGGGTGCTGGGTGGGGGGCTGGAACTGGCGCTGGCTTGCGATATCCGTATCGCCTCCGAGCGCGCCCAATTTGGGTCGTTCGAGCTGCGGCGTGGCATGCATCCGGCCGACGGCGGGATTGTCCGGCTGGTGAATATCTGCGGCGTCGGGATTGCCCTGGAATTGGAATTGACCGGCGAACCGATCAATGCTCAACGGGCGCTCGCGGCCAATCTGGTCTCTAAGGTCGTGCCGCATGACCAGCTCATGCAGGCCGCAGAAGACATGGCGCAGCGCATCCTGCGGAATGATCGTCGCGCGGTGGAATCGGCGAAGGAAACCATTTTTGAGGTGATCGGCCGTACCTTGGACGAACAGCTCAAAGTCGAGTGTCTCTATGGCTACGCTCTGTGCGGCGGAAATCCGACTGTAGAGTCTCGCACCGAGACATTCTTCTCCAAGTCAGACCGTGGCCGTGCAGGCCAGAACGCCACTCCACTTTGATCTGGACGGGCCATGATCCGCAACATTACCGGCATGCCGGCCGCCAAGATTACGGCAACCGATGATTTGCGGCATCGCGCCGCCCCTGGTCAACGCATGCGTGATTCGCTGTTCTGGCAATGTGTCGTGCCGGAACAGCGGGTCGGCCTGCAGGCGTATCTTTATCTGACCGACGACGGAAAAGCCGGTTTCAATGTGGTCATCTGGGGCGAAGGGTCAGAGCCGCTTGTGATGGATTTAGCTCAGGGTGAAGTCCCGGCAGAAATGGATTTTGACGCGTTTTCGCTCCAGGGATTGAGCCTTGTCCAGCCGGCCGGTTCGAATTCAGCGAACCTTGCCTATCGCAGTGAGCGGCTTACGCTGAATTTCGATTTCACCGGCCGGCACGATCCTTTCAGTTATCACCAGAATCCAGATGGATTGCCGTCTTGGTTTGCCATCGACCGCTTCGAGCAAACCGGCTGGGTACGCGGAATTGTGCGGTTCGGTGATCGCGAGATCGTGCTGGATCACGTAGCTCACCGTGACCATTCCTGGGGTATGCGCCAGTGGGCGATGCCGCAGCACTGGAAATGGCTGATTGCCTATACCCCTGATGCATCACGTATCGTCAATGCCTGGCTTTGGCAGGCGAGGGGGGACTGGGGCGCGGCCGGATATATTGTGCGCGATGGGCTACTCAGTCCGATTGCCACGACCAAACAGCAGGCAGGCTTTGACCGCGACATGACGCAGAGGTCATTGCGGCTCGATATTGCCGACACGGTCGGCAACACCTGCGTATTGGAAATGAACCGCTTCGGCATCATGAAGCTGCCGGCTGGAGGGCGGCATCCCACCATGATTATGGAAGCTGCCTGTACAGCCAGTATCGATGGCCAGTTGGCAGCAGGTCAGTATGAGACCTTCTGGCCACAGACTTATCTCGACCGCCTCATTGCTCTGCAGGCCAACTGATGGTCTGGGATTGGACTTCCGAGACACAAGAACGAATCTCCGAGTTCCTCGTGACCCGGGATCTGCTGAAGGGGGTGTCCCAGCTGCAGAGGATCGGGGATGGCCACTCCAATCTCACCTATGTCTTGCGGCATGACGCGCAGGCCGTTGTGCTGCGACGGCCGCCTCCTCCGCCGCAACCCAAGGGCGCCCATGACGTCTTGAGAGAGGCGCGTATTCTTGCCGCGCTGGAGGGCAGTGGCCTGCCCGTTCCACGCATTCTGGCAACAGCCTCCGCGGGCGAAGTGCTGGATGTTCCTTTCTACATCATGGAATGGCTGCCGGGGGTCGTGATCACGGATACCCTCCCGCCGAGCCTTGGTTCCCCGGACCTTCGACGGCCTATGGCGGAAGTTTTTGTGGACACCCTGGTGGACCTTCATGCCGTGGACTGGCGCTCACGGGGTTTGAGCGACTTCGGTCGTCCAGAAGGATTCAATGCCCGCCATCTAGGGCGTATCGAAGCATTGCTGCGTTCGCGTCGCGGTCCGGTACCGGCCGATTTCCTCGAAATGCTGGACTGGCTACAGAAGCACTGCCCGTCTGAATCCGACGGCACAATCGTCCACAACGATTATCGCCTGGGCAATGTCATGTGGCATTCCGAGGCACCGCCACGTCTGCTGGCCATTCTCGACTGGGAGCTTGCGACCATCGGAGACCCGCTGCTTGATCTCGGCTATATGGCGGTCTGCTATCCGGAGCAGGACGAGTCTTTGACACCAAACCAGGAATTGAGCGCCGCGTTTCTCCAACCTGGATTCCCGACCAGGGCGGAGATCTTCCGGCGGTATGCAGCGCGTTCAGGCCGCGATCTGACCGAGCTGCACTGGTACGCCGCCATGGCAGCCTGGAAAATGGCGGTACTGTACGACTTCTCGCATCAAAAGGGGCATGACCCCTTTTATGCCGATCCTCAGCAGTCGAACCGATTTCTTGCTGCCGGCAAACGCTTCGCCAAGTTGGGGCCCAGCGGCCTGCTCTAGAGCCTTACCAGTTGCTTGCCATGGTTGCCGCCGGCCATCATCCGCAGGAAGGCTTCGGGCATACGTTCAAGGCCATCCAGCACATCCTCACGGAAACGGATATGGCCGCTGCGGTGCCAGGCGGCGAGGTGTTTGAAGGCTTCATCCCTTAAATGCCACCAATCGAAAACGACGAGTCCCTGAATGGTGGCTCTGGTAACGATCAGGCGGGCGCTGGCGCGCAAGCCGATATCCTCGGCCGGCGTTTTGTCCACGACCGCAATACGCCCGCAGATGATGACGCGCGCGCGAACGGCCAGATTGGCCAGCACGGCATCATGGATGGGGCCGCCGGTATTGTCGAAGAAGACGTCGACGCCATCCGGGCATGCAGCGGCAATGGCGGCATCGAGGTCTTTGGTCGTGCGGTAATTGATCCCGGCATCCATACCGAGACCGAGGCAATGTGCGAGCTTGTCATCGCTGCCGGCGATTGCCACAACGCGGGCGCCCATCAATTTGGCAATCTGTCCCGCGACCTGGCCCACGGCGCCTGAAGCAGCTGAAACGACCACTGTTTCGCCAGGTTTGGGCCGACCTATTTCCAGGAGCCCGACATAGGCGGTCAGACCCGGCATCCCCAGCCAGGAAAGGCATGCCTGCGGCGGTACGTCCTTCGGCACCCGATTTGCGCGGGCGGCACCGGGCAGGTCCGGTGTGACCACAGCATATTCCTGCCAGTTCATGGCCATGGTCTCGACCAGATCGCCTACGGCCCAATCGGGGTGGCTGGAAGCGATGACTTCACCGACCCCCCCTCCGTGCATGGCGCCACCTGGCTTGACGCCCGCGGTATAATTCTGTGCTGGGCTGATACGGCCACGCATATAGGGGTCGAGCGAGAGCCATTGCACCCGCACCAGAATTTGGCGGGGGCCAAGTTCCGGGATCGGTGTTTCGATCAGACGCCACGTATCTAGTGTGGCTGGGCCATCAGGATAGTGATCGAGCACCCATTGTCGGTTCATCATTGCCAGAATTTCCACGTCCCGATATCAAGCCGATAGAGCTTCATACTCGCGGCGCATCTGGTCGACCAGGTCGGCCGCTGGAATCCGTTGCCGGATCGATCCGACACCATGGCCGGCACTCCAGACATCGCGCCATGCCTTGGCGCTTGCGCCCTCTTCCCCGAATGCCTTCAATGCGGATTTTTCTTCAGATGCCGCTTTGTAGTCGATACCCTGCGCTTCGAGCGACGGGCGCAGGAAGTTCGCTTTCACGCCGGTTAGACGATCCGACATCACAATATCTTCCGCCGTGGCGCCCAGAACCATATCCTTATAGGCGGCAGGTGCACTGGCCTCATCAGAAGCGATGAAGGCCGTACCAATATAGGCGAAGTCCGCACCAAGCATTTGCGCGGCACGAATTCCGCGACCTGTACTGATGGCCCCGCCAAGGCCAAGTGGACCGTCCCAAAACTCGCGGATCTCGGAAACCAGCGCAAACGGAGATTGCGTGCCCGTATGGCCGCCTGCGCCGGCGCAGACCGCAATAAGGCCATCGACGCCGGCCTCGGCGCATTTGCGCCCATGGCGGGCACTTACCACGTCGTTAAAGACGAGGCCGCCATAGCTGTGGACCGCAGAAAATATCTCCGCCGGGGCCGCTAGGCTGACAATAACAATTGGCACCTCTGCATCTGCAATGACCTGCATATCGTGACCCAGGCGCTCATTGCTGCGGTGAGCGATCTGATTCACGGCAAAGGGTGCGGCCGGGGATTCCGGATGGGCTGCGTCATGTGCGGTCAGCGCGTCCTTGATTTGATCGATCCAGTCGCGCAGCAACTCTTTGGGGCGCGCATTCAGCGCCGGAATGGAACCGACGATTCCAGCCTTACATTGCGCAATCACTAGGTCAGGGACTGAGATGATGAACATCGGTGCGCCGACGACTGGTAGTCGCAGACGGCGAAGCAGGGTCTCTGCCTGGCCGCGGCTACCGCGCGGGGTCGGAGCGGCGGTTGGCGTGGAAAGAGTAGGGGCCTGCATGGTTTCCTCCCGGCGGTTCCATTTTGCAGACTGAAATTATGCCGGGATGGAAATAAGTACGCAAGATAATGGTAATGAAGCGAACTATATTTTCTGGCCGCTAGTCCAGTCCGTCGTCGCTTTCCGCACCGCCTTTCGGGCGATTACCGTTTGATAGGGCGACCAGGTTTTCCTTCATCTTCGCCAGCATTCGCGAAGTGTTTTTCATCTCTTCAAGGCTGACACCTTCGAGTATGCGACTGTTGAACTCGGAACTGACCGGTTCGATGTCGCTCATGAGCTTGTGGGCTTTCTTGGTCAGGAAAACCCGCTTTACACGGCGGTCCTTCGCATCAGCTTCGCGCGTCACGAACCCGCCTTCCTGGAGCCGATCGATCAACGAGCCCAGCGCTACCTTGCCAACGTCCAGTTCATTGGCGAGCTGCGTCTGCGGCAGGCCATTGTTGCGGGAGATGAATGCAAGGACCCACCATTGCGAGCGTGTGATGCCGAGCGGCGACAGCTCACGGTCGAAATTAACCCGGCGGAGCCGTGATACGTCATGGATCAGGTAGCCGAGACGCAGACCCCAGTGTCGGATTTCACTTTCCATGCCGGCAGATCACTTTCATTCATAATAGTAAGAAATCATCTTTATTAGCTAACATATCATTTACTTGCTTGCAATGTGAAACACTGATCCGAGCGCCTAACTCCAGTCATCTGCATGGGTTTACTTAATTAATACGGTAGCATACGGTACGGTGATATTATTAATCGAGGGGAAACGTCCAAATGCGCAAAGCCAATAAGGTCATCATCAGCTGCGCCGTCACGGGATCGATTCATACCCCCACCATGACGCCGTATCTGCCCATTACGGCCGAGCAGATTGCCAGTGACTCGATCGCCGCCGCCAAGGCCGGCGCAGCGATCCTGCATCTGCATGCGCGAAACGAGGAAACGGGTCAGCCCACACAAAAGCCGGAAGCCTTTGCGCGTTTCCTGCCGCGCATCAAGGCCGAATGCGACGCGGTCATTAACATTACGACCGGCGGCGGCCTTGGCATGACCATCGATGAGCGGTTGGCTGCAGCCAAATGGGCGCAGCCCGAAGTCGCGTCGATGAATATGGGGTCCCTGAATTTCAACATCTCAGCTGCTGCCGAGAAGATGCACGAGTTCAAGTTCGCGTGGGAGCGTCCGTATCTCGAAATGACGCGTGACTTCATTCTGTCGAACACATTCGCCCAGATCGAACGCGGGCTGACGGAGCTTTCGGCCAACGGTACGCGCTTCGAATTCGAATGCTACGACATAGGCCATCTTTACAATCTGGCGCATTTCGTTGACCGCGGTCTGGTGAAGGGCCCGTTATTCATCCAGGGCGTATTCGGCATCCTTGGTGGTATCGGCGCGCATGTTGATCATCTGGTACATATGCGTGCGACGGCGGACCGGCTGTTCGGTGACAATTACTACATGTCGGTGCTGGCTGCGGGGCGGAACCAGATGCCGATCGCCATGAACAATGCAACCATGGGCGGTCATGTGCGCGTCGGCCTTGAGGATAGCATCTTCATTGCACGCGGCGAGCTCGCAAAATCAAATGCCGAGCAGGTCTCAAAGATTGTACGAATTCTGAAAGACCTCTCTATCGAGATCGCCACTCCCGAAGAAGCCCGGGCTATGCTGGGTCTGAAGGGTGGCAATAACGTCGCGTTCTAAACTGCATCAATGAGGACGTCATGAACTCGCCATTCCGCAATGATCTGCTGAACCGAAAACGCATCCTGATCACTGGAGGTGGTACCGGACTTGGCAAGGAGATGGCCCGCGGCTTCGCCCTTCACGGAGCTCATGTTTACGTCTGCGGGCGACGTGAGCAGGTGCTCGGCGAGACAGTGGATGAAATTCGTTCTGCAGGCGGAAAGGCCGATTATCTCCTCTCAAACGTCCGCGATGCGGCCAGTATGGAGGAGACCGTTGCGCGCGCTTGGGAGGCCGGGCCGCTGACCGGCCTGGTCAACAACGCGGCTGCCAATTTTATTGCACCCACGGAAAGCCTTTCGCCCAGGGGTTATCAGGCCATTACGTCCACGGTGATGGATGGTTCATTCTTTGCCACCCTGTACTGCGGGAAGCGCTGGATCGAGGCGGGGTTACCCGGAACGGTCTTGAGCAATCTGGTCACCTGGGTATGGACCGGATCAGCATTCGTTACGCCGTCAGCAATGGCCAAAGCAGCAATTCAGGCGATGACTATGTCACTTGCTGTGGAGTGGGGGCCGAAGAAAATCCGTCTGAACGCCATTGCGCCAGGCCCGTTTCCGACGCCGAATGCCTGGGAGAAGCTCAATCCGATCCCGGGCACTTCAGTAGGGGCGACGCAGAGTGACCAAGTACCGATGCGCCGCTTTGGCCAGATGCATGAGCTGCGCAATCTGACCACCTTCCTGATGAGCGATGCTTGCGACTATATCAATGGTGCTACGATCGCTGTCGATGGTGGCCACCATCTGGCGGCGCCGAGTACTTTCGCCGATCTTGCGTCGCTTTCCGAGGCAGATTGGGCTGCGGCGCGGAACGCACTGCGGGAATCGGCGGAGAAAGAACGAAAGGGACGCGGCGCCTGATATGGCGTCGCGGTCTTTCTAGCGCGCTCTCTGGCTCTCTGCCATGTCGCGCGCGATGATCATTTTCATGACCTCAATGGATCCGCCAGCGATCTTCGTGATGCGCGCATCGGCGTAGGCACGGGCAATCGGATATTCCCACATATAGCCCCAGCCACCAAAGAGCTGCAGGCATTCATCTGCTGCCTTGCAATGCAACTCTGTTGTGAACATCTTCGCCATGGCGGCATCCACAGGATCGAGCTTGCCCTGCATGAACAGGTCGATGCATTTGTCGGTGAAGACGCGACCGACCATCGCCTGGGTCTTGAGTTCGGCCAGTTTGAACTGGGTATTCTGGAAGTCGAAGATCGTCTGACCGAATGCCTCGCGCTGCTGAGTGTATTCCAGCGTCCATTCGATGATTATCTCTGCCACCGTAGCTGAGCGAACGGCCTGTGCGAGACGCTCCTGCGAAAGCTTGGTCATCATCATCGCAAAACCACGCCCTTCCTCACCCAGCATGTTAGATGCTGGAATGCGAACGTCCTCGAAGAACAGCTCGGACGTGTCCTGGGCGTGCATGCCGAGTTTTTCAAGGTTGCGGCCGCGCCGGAAGCCTTCCCGATCGCCTTCTACCAGGAACAGGGTTATGCCTTTTGCGCCGGCATCCTTGTCGGTTTTGGTGGCGAGCACCAGGATGTCGCAGAGCTGGCCATTGGAGATGAATACTTTCTGGCCATTTATGATGAAGTCGTCGCCGTCGCGTGTGGCGCGCGTACGGATCGCCTTCAGGTCCGAACCGGCATGGGGCTCGGTCATGCCGAGCGAGCCGATTGCCTCGCCCGATACCATCTTGGGCAGCCATTTACGCTTCTGCTCTTCGGTGCCGAAGCTCAGGATATAGGTGGCGACCAGATCTGTATGGATAAGGAAGCCGGGACCGCTGGCGCCGGCACGCCACAGCTCCTCGAAGACAATGACGTCGAATAAATAATCGAGACCCAGACCGCCGTACTCTTCCGGCACCGTGCAGCAGAGCAGGCCCTGGGCACCGGCCTTAAGCCAGAGTTCGCGAGGCACGATGCCGTCTCTCTCCCACTGGGCATGGAAGGGGACGATTTCCTTCTCGACAAAGCGGCGCACGGTTTCGCGGAAAATGCGGTGCTCTTCGCGAAAGAGGGTCCGTTCGATCATGCCGCTGATCCCTTTTGGTGTGCTAGCGTACTATTTCTATCAGGCATGTCGCTTGTACGCAAGCGTACTAGTTGATGATCCGGGTGAGGTAAGGCGTAGCCAATTCCTGGAACGCAGGTGCTGCAATCCGGATCATGGCTTCTGCTCGACCGCGATGGCTCAAACCGCGCAGATCAGCAACTCCGTATTCTGTCACCACGATGTCAGTGTCGAAGCGGCCCAGAGAGATTGGGCCGCTGGCCAGATCAGGCGTGATGATACGGCTGACCTTACCGGTCGTTGCGGGTAGGACAACGAGGCGCAGCCCGTCATTGGCGCGCGCACCGGCAGCAAAATCAGAGGCGCCTCCTGGTCCGGAAATCATGCCTTTAGGCACCGCTTCAGCGTACGCCTGACCGGACAAATCGACTTCGATCGCCGAGTTGATGGTTACGAACTGCTTCAGCGAAGCCAGCACGCGAATATCGTGTGTGTGTGACGGCGGACAGAATTGGAAGGCGGCACTGCTCACTGCGTCATAAAGCTGGCGCGTACCTATAGCCACTCCAGCCGTGATCGGTGCATTTGCCCGCAACGCGCCAGCATTCAGCAATTGCAATGTGGAGTCGCCGATCAGCCCTGAATGAATTGCGAGGCCGCGATGAGAAACGAGGCTGCGTAACACCGCTTCCGGCGCGCGTCCAAGTCCGGCCTGAATGGTGGAGCCATCGGGGATGATTTCCGCCGCCAGGGCACCGATACGTTCCGCGACGGCGTCAATACCGGGATCTGACTCCATTAATGGTTCCGGTACTTCGGTGTAGAAAGTCAATTCTTTGAACGGAATACCATGCTCGCCAAGAGTCGTTGGCATGAGCGGGTTTATATGGGCAATGCGAATGGGAATGTCACGCCAAAGGTCGGCGAGAAAATCGGTGACCGTGCCAAAGCTGCAGTAACCATTGGCATTGGGGGGGGATACCGAAAAGATTGCCGCAACCGGCGGCTGCTGTCGCAATGTACGTCCGATGTCGCGATAGCACAGCGGAAGAAACTTGGTCTTCTCCTGCCTTGCGGCAAGTTCGGGCAGCATGAAAAAGCTTTGCGCTGAAGCTCCGGCCGCCAGCAGAGAATCCAGACGATTCAGGCCAGGAACGTAAATCCCAGTAAGCGTCAGGTTATGCAGATCGCTCGCGGCTAGTGCTGACCTGAAGGCCGCCGATTCACCCGAGCAACCGTGCCACCAGACCAAACCCTCTTTAGGGAGATGGCGGTGCAGGTCGCTCGGGTGAATTGGTGCCGGGGCCATGCATTACTCCACGAACTTATGGAAATCAGGCTTACGCTTCTCGTTGAACGCGTTCACGCCTTCCTTAGACTCTTCAGTGGCGTAGTAGAGCTTCACGGCATGAAGGGCCATGTTGGAAATGCCGCGGATCGCATCCGAGTCCGCATTAAACGACCGCTTCAGGAAGGCCAACGCTGTAGGGGAACGTTCGGCCAGCTTATCAGTCCAGTCCGTGACGGCCGCATCCAGCTCGGCGAGCGGAACAACCTTGTTCACCAGACCCATTTCTGCGGCCTGCTGAGCAGTGTAGCGCTCGTTGAGGAACCAAATCTCGCGCGCTTTCTTGTCGCCGACGTGACGAGCAAGGAAGGCAGTACCCCAGCCGGCATCGAACGAGCCGACTTTCGGGCCAACCTGGCCGAACTGGGCGGACTCGGCTGCGATTGTGAGGTCACAGAGCGTCGCAAGAACGTTGCCTCCGCCAATGGCGAAGCCGTTAACACGGGCAATCACCGGCTTGGGAACATCGCGAATGATGCTCTGCAGCTCATCGATCGGCAGGCCCACGACGCCACGGCCGTCATAGTTGCCCTCATGAGCCGACTGGTCACCGCCAGTGCAGAAGGCCTTGTCGCCGGCGCCCGTCAGCACAATGCTGGAGACATTCTTGTCGTTGCCGGCCAGTTGAAACGCCTGGATCAGTTCTTCCACGGTGCGACCCCGGAAGGCGTTGTACACCTTTGGACGATTGATGATGATCCATGCGGCGCGACCGCGCAGTTCATAGATCACATCTTCGAATGTGTTGTCCGCCATGATGCTGTCTCCTCAATCCAGAATTTTTGTTGATTTTCAGTAGGCAATAGCCGCGCGACCGATACGTTCCCGAGCAATAATCTGCTTCATGATGCCCGCAGTGCCGTCCCCGATCTCAAGACCCATCACGTCGCGTAGCCGCTGTTGATGCGGAAGGTCCTTCGACCAGCCGTAATGCCCGAAAGTGAGCAGGCACTGATGAATGACATCGAAAGCCGTGCGAGGTCCGAGCCATTTCACCATTGCCGCTTCAGCTGTGTGGGGCAGCCCCGCATCACGCAAGGAGAGTGTGTGATATGAAAGCTGTCGCGCTGCCGCGATATGTGTTTCCCCTTCGGAGAGCGGGAAGGTGACGCCCTGGAACTGGCCAATCGGTCGCCCGAAGGCCTCGCGCTCTTTCGCGTAAGCCCAGGCTTCATCCAAAGAGGCTTGTGCCGCGCCACAACACTGCAGAGCGATCAGGGCTCGGCTGTAGTCGAAGCCTTGCATGACCTGCGAGAAGCCTTTGCCTTCGGTGCCGATCATGCAACTCGCCGGCACTCGCACATCGTCAAAGAAGACTGAGCCACGACCGCTAATGGCGCCGCCCAGATCGTTGAATTTTGTGCATGTGATGCCCTTGGTTCCTTCGGGGACGAAGAAAGCCGAGACACCTTTCGCCCCTTGTTCCGGTGTTCCGGTCCGAGCAAAGACCAGAAAAATATCGGCACACCCAGCGAAGGTAATCGAGGTCTTTTCGCCATTCAGGACATACGAATCTCCATCACGGCGTGCGCGAAGTATTAAGTTTGCCGCATCCGATCCACCACGCGGCTCAGTCAAGCAGATCGCCATGATGTGCTCGCCGCTGATCATTTTCGGAACGGCTTGCTGAATGACGTCAGGCTTGGCGTGATTCAGGAGGATCGCGATGTTTAGTGACGTTGCCACCGACAGGGCGGAAATATTGAAGTCGCCATAGGCCAACTCTTCGGCAATGAGGCCAGCGGTGACGGCGTCGACGCCCAGGCCGCCCAACTCCTCGGGCGAGTCGGCACCAAGAAAGCCGAGCTTACCCATCTCGCGGAGCAGGGCGCGGTCCATCGTGCCCTCAATTTCGCGCTTCTGGTAATCGGGGAGTAGTCTTTCACGCGCAAATCGGCGCGCGACATCCTGCAGCGCCCTCTGATCTTCTGTCAGTATCATTTTTCCTCCCTGGAGCGGTATGACCGCTGGTCTTCAGATCATATTCAGTCCGCCGGATACCGAGATGGTCTGGCCGGTTATGTAACCGGCATCGGACGACGCTAGGAAGGCAACAATGCCGGCATAGTCCTCCGGTTCGCCCATGCGCTTGAGCGGGATTCCGCGCACCATGGCATCTTTCCATTTTACGGCCTGTTCGCCGGTGCCGAGTACCTGTTGCATCATCGGCGTATTAGTCGGGCCAGGGCAGACCGCGTTGAGGAGCACATTGTTACGCGCCAACTCGCGCGCTACCGACTTGGTGAAGGCAATAATGCCGCCCTTGCAGGCGGAATAGACGGCTTCTGTAGCGGTGCCAACGCGCGCGGCGTCGGAAGCGATATTGACCACACGGCCCGCGCCCCTCTGAACCATGCCCGGGCAGACTGCCTTATGCAGGTTCAGCGGGCCCATCAGATTGATGGCAATGATCTTGTTCCAAAGCGTGCTGTCGGTGCTGAGGAACGGGGCAGGTTGATCCCAGCCGGCATTGTTCACCAGGAGCCAGACCGGACCCAGGTCGGCCTCGACTGAAGCGACGGCCGCATTCACGGCGGCTTGGTCACTAACATCGACGCCGTAGACCTTCACATTGCCTCCGGTGGAGCGGGCGGCCTGTGCGGTTTCTTCTGCTGCGTCAGGGCGGAGGTCGAAGATCGCGACAAGGCAGCCTTCCGCTGCCAGGCGCAAGGTGATGGCCTTGCCGATGCCTTGGCCGCCGCCAGTGACGATGGCAATTTTTCCTTTTAGATCATTCATTTGAGTGCCTTTCTCAGTTCCTCCGACCGTAACCGTCTAAGCGGAAATCGATCTGCCTCCTAATAATATGCTTGCGTACCATACGCTTGCAAGGTAATTTTTCCAGACGGGAGGAATTGGCATGTCGGCGAAGTCATTGCACGGCGTGGGGGGCTACCTACCACTATTGCGCTTTGAGCAGGCGACCGCCAAGTCTGAACTCCGGTGGGCAGGCTTGGGTGGTTCTGGTCGCGGGCGTCGCGCAGTCGCTGGCTGGGATGAAGATGCCCTCACACAGGCCGTTGAAGCAGCCAGGCTAGTCCTGGACGCGGGTGCCGCTGGATCCATATCTCGCGTCACCTTCGCCTCTACATCTGCACCCTTCTTGGACCGTTCGCAGGCCGGCATTCTTGTTGATGCCCTGCAGCTTGATCCTTTCGTCGACGCGCTCGACGTGGCTGGTACGAGGCGCTGTGCCGTGGCGGCTCTCTTGCGTGCTTTGCAAAGCACTACCGAGGGTTTGGAATTGATCGCGGCCGGTGAAAAACGCCAGGCACGGCCAGGCGGTGGGCCGCATCTCACCTGGGGCGATGGCGGCGCAGCAGCTCTGGTGGGGGAAGGTCCCGGTGTGGCCCGTTTGCTGGGGGCTGCCAGCATCAATCGCGACCTGCTCGACAGCTACACCACTGCGGGAATCGGTTTGCCGTATGTGACGGAGGAGCGTTTCGTCCGCGACAGTGCGGTTGCCGAGGTTTACGCCCCGGTGATCAGGCGTGCGATGGCCGCGGCCGGCGTTCAGGGCAGCGATATTGCGCTTGCCGTTGTCCCGGAACCGGTCGCGGGCACTTATGCCGCTGTATCGCGCCCGCTTGGCCTTAAAGCCCCAAACATCTGTAGCGACATTGCGGTCGAGGCGGGAGATCTCGGTGCCGCAATGCCACTATTCGGCCTCGGTCTTGCTTTGGAGCGCTCTGTGCCAGGCGACCGCCTACTACTGGTAGGCTTTGGGAATGGGGCCGAAGCCCTCATCCTTGAAGTAACGGCAACAGTCCGTGAGAAGTTGACGGCCCAGGCCTTGGCCGAAGGTCAACCGCTGCGAAATTATTCTCGCTTCCTGAGTCTTACTGGCATGCTGCCTCTGGAATGGGGGCCACGTGCCGAAGTGAACCAGAAAACCAATGCCTCCGTGCTGGCGCGGCACGGGCGTGAGATGCATGGTTTTGTTGGCGGCAGGGATGAGCGCGGCAACGTACAGTTCCCGAAAACACCGATGCCGGTGTCGCCCGATTCAACCGGGCCTGAAGATTATGTCGATGTCGTCTTGCGTGATGTGCCGGCTCAAGTGGCATCGATCACCGCCGATCGACTGAATTTCACGCCCGATCCACCATTCTACTTCGGTCTGGTCCAGTTCGAGAATGGCGCGCGAGTAGCAATGGAAATTTGTGATGTGGAGGGCAATACGCCGGCCGTAGGTGATCCCTTGCGGATGCGCTTCCGCATAAAGGCGATCGATCGGCAACGGGACTTCCGTACCTATTTCTGGAAAGGCGCACCGGCCAAGCGCTCGGTCTCTGCGCGGGAGAAGGTGTGATGGCGAGCGGTATCAAGGACAAGGTTGTCATCGCCGGCATGGGATGCACCCGTTTTGGTGAACGTTGGGATGCGAGTTCTGACATGCTTATGGTCGAGGCTTTTCAAGAGGCCTTGCAGGATGCCGGAATCGAGCGTCGGCAAATCGATGCTGCATGGTTTGGTGCGGCGCTGGACGATTTCAACGTTGGCAATTCGGCAATTCCGCTGGCCACTGCATTGCGCTTGCCTCCGATGCCGGTGACGCGTGTGGAAAATATGTGCGCAACCGGCACTGAGGCGCTGCGTGGTGCCATCTACGCTGTTGCTTCAGGGGCTTGCGACATCGCTTTGGCCCTTGGCGTTGAAAAGCTTAAGGATACCGGCTTTGGCGGTCTCCCGATTCGTACTAAGGGCTCGGTAAACGACCTGTGGATGCCCTACGGCTCCGCGCCGGGGACATTCGCTCAACTTGCTGGTGCCTACGCGGCGCGTCACAGCATTACAGCGACAGATCTGAAGCGGGCGATGGCCCATGTATCCTGGAAAAGCCATCAGAACGGCGCAATGAGTGAGAAGGCCCATCTGCGAAAAGCGGTGGAGATGGAAACAATCCTCAATGCTCCGATGATTGCGGACCCGCTGGGTCTCTTTGATTGCTGTGGCGTATCGGATGGGGCGGCGTGTGCCATCGTCACAACGCCGGATATCGCCCGTGGCCTGGGTAAGACCGACTTGGTTACTGTCAAATCGGTCCAGCTTTGTGCCTCGAATGGCTGGGAAATGCAGTACGGCGCCTGGGATGGCTCGTATGTGCGAAATACCCGTATCGCTGCCGGCCGAGCGTACCAGGAAGCGGGCCTGACAGATCCGCGCGCCGATCTCAAGCTAACCGAGGTGCATGACTGCTTCTCGATTACAGAGTTGGTGACGATGGAAGACCTGGGGCTTTCGGACGAAGGGCGGGCGCCGTTCGACATTCTTGATGGTCGTTATGATCGGGAGGGCGCAGTGCCCTGTCAGGCAGATGGCGGCCTGAAGTGCTTCGGGCATCCAGTTGGCGCATCGGGCCTGAGGATGGCCTATGAGGTATACAATCAGCTGCTTGGCCGTGCCGGAGCACGCCAGATCAAGAAAATCGATTTCGGCCTCACCCATAATCTTGGTGGCCAGCCATCCAACAGTGTGGCGGCAGTGTCGGTTCTTGGCCGGCTGAATTAGGGAGGAATGAATGGCGGGCCGTTATTATGAAGGCTTCACGCAGGGCGAAGTGATTCGGCACGATGTTCGTCGCACGGTAACCGAAACCGACAACGTTCTGTTCTCGACGCTGACCATGAATACGGCAGCAATCCACCTGGACCACGACTATTCTTCCAAGACTGAATTCGGCAAGCCGTTGGTCAATAGCGTCTTCACTCTTGGCCTAGTAGTCGGGCTCTCGATTACTGACACCACCCTTGGCACGACAGTGGGGAATCTCGGCTGGGAGGATGTTCGATTCCCCAAGCCGGTCTTCGTCGGCGATACCATACATGCGGAAACCGAAGTGGTTACGTTGCGTGAAAGCAAATCACGCCCGACCCAGGGCATCGTCACGTTCCTGCATAGAGGCCTGAACCAGCGCGACGAAGTCGTATGCGAATGCCGGCGCTTGGCACTGATGATGCGGAGGCCGGAATGAGGCTACGCTCGCTTCTCTTTGTCCCGGCGGATAGCGAGAAGAAATTCACAAAAGCGCGTGAAGCCGGCGCAGACGGCTTAATCCTTGATCTTGAAGACAGTGTTGCGCCGCCGATGAAGTCGGCGGCACGCGCAACGCTGGCGACCTGGATCGATGCCTCTGCCGGCCCCCGCAATTGGAGCTTCTGGGTCCGGATCAATGCCTTCGATACCGGCCTTGCAATGGAGGACTTGGCTACCGTGGTGAGGCCGGGTCTGGATGGCATCCTGTTGCCAAAAAGCAATGGCGGTCATGATGTGGTCAGGCTTGGGCACTGCCTGGATGCATTGGAAGCACGCGCAGGCATGGTGGTCGGAACGGTAAAAATCATCGTCGTTGCGACTGAAACGGCGCTTGCGATGTTTGCCCTTGGCAGCTATGCGCCAGCTCATCCCAGACTTGTGGCGCTGACATGGGGTGCCGAGGATCTGGCGGCTGTGGTCGGTTCAACCTCAAATAAGGATGATAATGGCGACTGGTCTACGCCGTATCAGCTTGCCAGGACGCTATGCCTGATGGGTGCAGCCGCGGCTGACGTTCCGGCGCTCGATACCCTCTTCGCCGATTTCCGAGATGATGAAGGCCTCGTGCGCGCCTGCCGCTTGTCGCGGCGAGACGGGTTCGCCGGCCGTTTGGCTATTCACCCGGCCCAGGTGAGCGGCATCAATGTGGCCTTTGCGCCGAGCGCAGAGGATCTGGAACTGGCGCGTCGCATCGTTGCTGCTTTTGAGGCCAACCCCGGCCTCGGCACCATCGGTATCGACGGAAAGATGTATGACATCCCGCATTTGAAACTGGCACGCCGCACCTTGGTGGCCGCAATGGAAGGATAGCGTCATGAGCAAGACGCAGGAAGCTCAGGATAGGGAGTCCCTGGAAGAAACCCGGGCGGCCATTCGCGAAGGCGTGCGTGGAGTTGTGTCGCGTTTCGACGATGAATACTGGCTGAAGCGCGATGAGGACGGAGAATTCCCGCGCGAATTCCACCGGGCGATGGCAGATGCGGGTTGGCTAGGCATTACGATGCCCGAGGAATACGGTGGCTCTGGCCTCGGCGTCACCGAAGCTGCGATCATGATGCATGAAGTAGCCAGCCATGGCGGTGGTATGGCCGCCACTTCATCAGTCCATATCAATTTGTTCGGGCCGCATCCCATCGTGGTACATGCGACGCCAGAGCAGAAGGCTGCGTGGATTCCAGGCCTCGTGGCAGGCAAGGATCAATGCTGTTTCGGATTCACTGAGCCCGATGCGGGCCTCAACACGACACGGATTCGCACCTTCGCCGAAAAGGTTCCTGGCGGTTACCGCGTACGCGGCCAAAAGGTCTGGACGTCGACGGCGCAGGTCGCCAACAAGATCATGCTGTTGGCGCGCACCACTAAGTATGAGGACTGCAAGAAGCCGACAGACGGAATAACGATTTTCTACACCGATCTGGATCGCACCAAGATCGAGGTTCAGAGAATTCCGAAAATGGGTCGCAAGGCGGTCGATTCGAATGCGATCTTCATCGAAGATCTGTTCATTCCCGAAGAGCATCGTATCGGCGCGGAAGGCAAGGGCTTTTACTACATCCTGGACAGCCTGAACCCTGAGCGCGTGCTTATCGCTGTCGAAGCCATTGGCATCGGGCAGGACGCCTTGCGCCGAGCCGCGAAATACGCGCGCGAACGCGTGGTGTTTGATCGTCCTATCGGCCAGAACCAGGGCATCCAGCACCCACTCGCCGAGCGGTGGGCCTATCTTGAATCGGCCTGGCTGATGGCGATGAGGGCCGCCGATCTCTATGACGCAGGAAAGCCCTGTGGTGCCGAAGCCAATGCCGCAAAGTTACTGGGTGCGCGCGCCGGGTACGATGCTTGCGAACGCGCCATCTTTACCCACGGCGGTTTTGGCTATGCCAAGGAATATCATGTCGAGCGATTGTTCCGGGAAGTGATGGTGACGCGTATTGCACCAATTACCGAGCAGCTGATCCTGTCCTTCATTGCTGAAAAAGTCCTCGACCTGCCGAAGTCATATTAAGGAGTATGAGATGAGCGCCAGTATGCAAGGCAAGGTTGTCTTGGTAACGGGAGGCGGCCGTGGCGTCGGTAGGGGCGTTGCGCTGGCAATGGCTCAGGCAGGTGCTGCCGTTGTCGTCAATGATCTCGGCGTTTCATTGAAAGGTGACGATGCTGCCAGCATTTCGCCGGCCCAGCAGGTCGTGGACGAGATCGCGGAGCTAGGTGGGCAAGCCGTCGCAGATGGGCATAGCGTTGCCGACTGGGACGGCGCACATGCGATGGTTCAGGCGGCTCTGGATAACTTCGGCCGCATCGACGCAGTCGTGAACAACGCAGGAAACCTTCGCGACGTCCTTTTCCACAAGATGACGGAAGACGATTTCGATGCCGTCATCTCCGTGCATCTCAAAGGTACTTTCAACGTCAGCCGGGCAGCTGCGCCGCATTTCAAGCAGCAGGTGTCTGGCGCCTATGTTCATATGACATCGACCAGCGGTCTGATCGGTAATATGGCGCAGGTGAACTATTCTGCGGCCAAGCTTGGCATCGCAGCCATGTCGAAAACCATCGCTATCGATATGGCCAGATTCAATGTCCGTTCGAATGCGGTGGCGCCATTTGCCTGGACCCGCATGGTGGAATCCATTCCAGAGGAAACCCCGGAGCAGAAGAAACGCGTGGAAGGCCTCAAAAAGCTAATACCGGAGAAAGTTGCGCCTCTTTGTGTGGCGCTTTGCTCGGATGCCGGGGCCAAGGTCACGGGGCAGGTTTTTGGTGCCCGCAACAACGAAATCTATCTTTTTTCCCAGGCCCGCCCATTCCGAACAGCCCATACCGCAGACGGCTGGACTCCGGATGCGATCGCTGAGCGTGTCTTCCCGCAGTTCGCCAATGACTTCTACCCGCTCCACAAGTCGGGGGATGTCTTTACTTGGGATCCCGTGTGAGCGCTCTGTTCGATCCTCAGCGCCTGTTCGACTGGCGCTTCGAAGACAAGCAGCATAGCTACGATGCTCGTGATGCCATCCTTTATGCGCTCGGCGTGGGGTTGCCTCTGACACCCGGTGACACTCCGGACTTGCGCTTCCTTATGGAAGACCGCTTGCGGGTGCTGCCGACCTATGCCGTGACTCTGGCGAGCCCAGGAATGTGGGTCAAAGCACCTGAGCTCGGCATCGACTGGCCGAAATTGTTACATGTCGGACAGGCGGCCCGTTTTATTGCAGAATTGCCGCCACAGGCCAGGATTATCGGCCGGGCGCGGATCAAGTCTCTGCATGATCGAGGCGTCAGCAAGGGGGCAATCTGTGTCGTTGAACGAGAGATCAGCGATGCATCGACCGGCGAGCTTTACTGTTCAATTGATCAGACGCTGCTGTTGCGTGGCAACGGAGGCTTTGGTGGTTCCGCACCTCCAGATATGGAGCTGCTTGCGCCACCTGGACGTGAGGCGGACCTCGACGAAACTGTGACAGTTTCGCCTCGTGGCGCGTTGATTTACCGCCTCTCGGGAGACGTCAACCCGCTCCACGCAGACTATGAAATTGCGCGCCGCGCAGGTTTCGAGCGGCCGATCTTGCATGGCTTGGCCACGTATGGCTTGGCTGGCGCACTTGTCATGATGCGATTTTGCGATGCAGAACCTAGGCGGCTAAAGGCACTGCGTGTCCGGTTTGCCGGTATTGTACTCCCAGGCGACGCAGTTCGCTTCCGCTTCTGGCATAGCGGTGATGTTGTGTGGTTCGACGCCTTTGTCGGCGAACGCAAAGTGCTGGATCAGGGGATCGCCGAGATCGGTTGACGTTCAGGTTGCCCACATCTTTGCCACACCTGCGCTGCCCACACTCTCCAGCAACGCAAAGGGCCCACCGAGGTAAGCTGGAAAGCCCAATTCGGTTACGACTGCATAATCTGCAGCCTGCTGGTCAGAAAGCGACAGCTCATCACGATACGGCGCTGCAGCAATTGCCGCGGCGGCCAGCAACCGGGCCCCAGTGCGCTGCCAGTCTTTGTCAGGTGTTTCGATCCACAGGCCGGTGGCAGCAATCGCTTTTACTTGCGGGAGTCCTTCTGTGGTCAGCTCTGTCCCGACATCGCCTTCTGGCAGTTCTTTGGTAAAGCCGGCGGCAGTGCGATGCGTGTCTGCTTGATCGCGGCCGATCGCTTTAGCGACGCCCGCCAGAGCTGACGCGACATCCTTCAGGAGTGGCGTGAAAGCCGGAGGTAAAGTGCTGCTCTTGTGCAGTTTGGCGTAGGATTGCTTGCCGAGGAAAAGTGTTCTGATCATGTCGCGAGGTTCAGGCCGCTTGATCAACTCGGCAAAGATGTCGATCTCGATTGCTACGGCCTGATCCATCGTGACCGGTAGGCCTAGTTTCACGCAATCCAGTATGGCTGTAATCGCTGGATAGTGCCCTTTGGTTTCTGCCATACGTGCCATGCGGACTTCCAGCACCTTGCGCCGGACATCATTCACATTGGAGAGTGGCCAATCCTTGCGATCCCACGGTTGGACTGGCTCAGGACCAGTCTGCAGCCAGGCCAGTGCAGCGTTGATTTCTTGACCTACCGGCACAGTCATATGTGCGGCTCCCGCCTCGATCGCTTGGGCCGGCGACAGTCTGGCACCGTCCAGAAGTATCGGCCAGGCTGCATCGATGCCGACCAATCGGGGCATGCGCTGCGTTCCGCCGGCACCAGGGAAGAGTCCGACCAGCGATTCCGGCAGCCCAAGCGCGGTGTTGGGCGTATCAGTCAGCACCCTGTAATGGCCGGCCAGGGCGAATTCGCAGCCACCGCCAAGAGCCAGACCATTGATGGCGACCGCGATAGGTACGCCAGCAGTCTCCAACTTACGGAAGGCGCGCCCGATCGGCGCAAAATGTGAGCGAGCGACTTGGCTGCGTTCGCTTTCGGGGGCCGAGACGATCATGGCATAGGCTTCAGATAGCTCTGCCAGATCGGCTCCTGCGCAGAAGGCACTGGCCTTCCCGGATGATATCAGAAGCCCTTTCAAGCCGCTGGAAGGAAGCCAGTCGGCCACAAGCTCGGACTCATGGATTGCCGCGTTGGAGAACACATTCATGCTTCTGCCGGGCATATCGAAAATGAGATGACCAATCCCATCGGCTATCTCTTCAAGCCGGAATTCCTTCAGGGTCGGCGGCGCGCGCATTTGGTATTCCCCAGACAAATACGTACTTTATGTACGGTATATTATTATTCGCTTGCGTACTAGGTCTATTTTTCTTACAGTTTCTCCAATCATGGGAGGATCGAACGTCATGCATTTTGAGAGCATTACGTGCGTCGTGGAAGCTGGCCTCGCGCAGCTAACGCTTAACCAGCCTGAACGTGGGAACCCTATCGACGGTACTTTTGCCCGTGAGTTTCGGGAAGTCGCTGTCCACCTCAGTAATCGCCGAGATGTGCGTGCTGTTCTACTCACTGCTAAGGGCCGCTTCTTTAGCGTCGGTGGCGACATCAAGGCATTTATCAACGATCGTTCTGCTCTTCCGGACATCGTGAAGGCCTGGACTGCCGACTTGCACTCGGGTCTATCGCGTTTCCAGCGGATGAACGCCCCGGTTGTTACTGCAGTTCACGGTGATGTCGCGGGCGGAAGCGTATCGCTTGTAGCTTTCTCAGACATTGTGCTGGCAGCAGAAACGGCGAAATTCACAGCAGCCTTCCCGATGATTGGCTTCAATGCCGATAGCGGATCCACGCTATCGCTTTCAGCCCGCATGGGCTATTCGCGGGCTAAGAAATTCCTGCTTCTCGCTGAAACTCTTACGGCGCATCAGGCTGAGGCTGCTGGTCTGGTCGATACCGTTACCGATGCAAACTCCGTTCTTGATCAAGCGAAGGAAATCGCTATTCGACTGGCGAACGGGCCGACCCAGGCATATGGCGCGATCAAACGCACGATGCTTTCGGCCAGGATTCTTGGCCTTGAATCTCAAATGGAAGAGGAGGCCCAGGCCTTGGCGCAAATATCTGCAACGGACGATGCATGGGAAGGACTTACTGCGTTCGCAGCGCGCCGAAAGCCTGCTTTCAAGGGGCAATAATGTGGTCGGCATGACCCTGCGGTGATCCGCACTGCGTTAATGCTGGAATTCTGAATTTCAATCGGTGCGATTGTCGCACCCGAAAACGAAGACGCGGTTCTGGAGAGAATAATGGCAAAAGAGTTGCATCATTTCATCGGTGGCAAGAAGGTCGCCGGCAAATCGGGTCGTTTCCTCGACGTGTACAACCCGACCACCGGCGAAGTCGCCAGCAAGGCGCCGCTGGCCACCAAGGCCGAAGTCGAAGCCGCCATCGCCGACAGCCAGCGTGCATTTACCGAGTGGAGCGCCACGTCGCCGTTGACGCGCGCGCGTGTCATGTTCAAGTTCAAGGAACTCTGCGAGAAACACGCCGACGAGCTGGCGCTTTTGGTGGCCAACGAGCATGGAAAAGTGGTGTCCGATGCCCGTGGTTCAGTGCAGCGCGGCCTGGAAGTGGTGGAGTTCGCCTGCGGCATTCCGCATCTGCTGAAGGGCGAGTATTCCGACAGCGTGTCGCGCGGCATCGACGTCTACTCGATGCGCCAGCCGCTCGGCGTCGTCGCCGGCATCACCCCGTTCAATTTCCCGGCCATGGTGCCGATGTGGATGTTTGCCGTGGCGATTGCCGCCGGTAACACCTTTATCCTCAAGCCCAGCGAAAAGGATCCGTCCTGCCCGCTGCGCCTGGCCGAACTGATGCTGGAAGCCGGCGCACCTCCGGGCGTGCTGAACTGCATGATCGGCGACAAGGAATCGGTCGACACCATCCTGACCGATCCGCGCATCCAGGCGGTCAGCTTCGTCGGCTCGACCCCGATCGCCCAGTATGTCTACGCCACCGCAGCGGCGCATGGTAAGCGCGTGCAGGCCATGGGCGGCGCCAAGAACCACATGATCATCATGCCGGATGCCGACATGGACCAGGCGGTCGATGCGCTGATCGGCGCCGGCTACGGCTCGGCCGGCGAACGCTGCATGGCAGTCTCGGTCGCCGTGCCGGTCGGCAAGGGCACGGCCGACAAGCTGGTCGAGGCGCTGGCGCCGCGTGTCCGCGCGCTCAAAGTCGGCCCCAGCACCGACAAGGACTCCGAGATGGGTCCGCTGGTGACCAAGGAACACCTCGCCAAGGTGAAGGGCTATGTCGATACCGGCGTGTCGGAAGGCGCCAAGCTGGTGGTCGATGGTCGCGGCCTGAACCTGCAGGGCTACGAGGGTGGCTACTTCATGGGTGGCTGCTTGTTCGACAACGTCACGCCGGAGATGAAGATCTACAAGGAAGAGATCTTCGGCCCGGTGCTCAGCGTCGTGCGCACCGAGAGCTTCGAGGAAGCCGCCAAACTGCCGACCGAGCATGAATTCGGCAACGGCGTGGCGATCTTCACCCGCGATGGCGATGCCGCCCGCGACTTCGCAGCGAGGGTGCAGGTCGGCATGGTCGGCATCAATGTGCCGATCCCGGTGCCGCTGGCCTTCCACACCTTCGGCGGCTGGAAGAAGTCGGCCTTTGGCGACACCAACCAGCACGGCCCGGAAGGCGTGAAGTTCTACACCAAGATCAAGACGGTGACCGCGCGCTGGCCGACCGGCATCCGGTCCGGCGCGGAGTTCAACATCCCGACCATGAAGTAAGCCAGATCATCTGGAATCGAGCGTCGAGCCTCCCTTGACGCTCCAACTCGGGGGTGACGTCTGTCACCCCCACTTTTCCTGGTGCAGGTCAATGGATTTTACGCTTAACGAAGATCAGGTTGCCATCCAGGAGACCGCGCGGCGTTTCGCGCTGGACCGGATGCAGCCGAACGCTGCGGCATGGGACGAGAAGAAGCATTTCCCGGTCGATGAGCTGCGTGAGGCGGCGGCGCTCGGCTTCGGCGGGATCTATGTCGCCGATGATGTTGGCGGTTCGGCGCTCAGCCGCCTGGATGCCGCACTGATCTTCGAAGAACTCGCAGCGGGCTGCACATCGACGGCAGCCTATATCTCGATCCACAACATGGCGGCCTGGATGATCGACCGCTTTGGCGGTGACGAGCAGCGCCAGCGCTTCCTGCCTGATCTGTGCAGCATGCAGAAGTTTGCGTCCTACTGCCTGACCGAGCCGAATGCCGGCTCCGATGCCGCCGCGTTGCAGACACGCGCGGCCGATGCCGGCGATCATTATATTCTGAATGGCACCAAGGCCTTCATTTCGGGCGGTGGACGTTCGGATATCTATGTCTGCATGGTGCGGACCGGCGAGGCGGGTGCGCGTGGCGTCAGCTGCATTGTGGTCGAGAACGGCACGCCGGGGCTGAGCTTCGGGGCGCAGGAACGCAAGCTGGGCTGGAACAGCCAGCCGACTGCCATGGTCAATTTCGACGACTGCAAGGTGCCGAAGGCCAACCGCATCGGCGCCGAAGGCGAGGGCTTCCGCATTGCCATGGCCGGACTGGACGGCGGCCGCATCAATATCGGCGCCTGTTCGCTCGGTGCCGCCAAAGCCTGCCTGCATGCTGCGCGCGAATACGTCGCCGGCCGCAAGCAGTTCGGCAATGCCATCGGCAACTTCCAGGCCACGCAGTTCAAGCTGGCCGACATGGCCACCGACCTTGCTGCCGCACGGCTGATGATCAGGCAGGCAGCAAGCATGCTGGACGCCAAGAGCCCGGAAACCACCATGTACTGCGCCATGGCCAAGCGCTTTGCCACCGATGCCGGCTTCGCCATCTGCAACGAGGCATTGCAGCTGCACGGCGGCTACGGCTATCTGAAAGACTATCCGATCGAACGCTACCTGCGTGATGCGCGGGTGCACCAGATCCTGGAAGGCACCAATGAGATCATGCGCGTGATCATTTCGCGCAGCCTGATGTCCGGTTCGTTTAACGACTGAGTGACTATAAATATTTCGGGAGGGATGGTGATGGCGAATATCGGCTTTATCGGCGTCGGCAATATGGGCGGCCCGATGGCGCGCAACCTGCTGAAGGCCGGCCACAGCGTGAAGGCTTTCGACCTGATGCCCGAGCCGGTGCAAAAGGTGGTCGATGCCGGTGGCACCAAGGCGGCAACCGCTGCCGATGCCGCCCGTGATGTCGATGCCGTGATCACCATGCTGCCTGCCGGCAAGCATGTCGCCAGCGTCTATACCGGCGACAAGGGCATCCTGTCGGTGGCAAAGCCGGGTACTGTGTTCATCGACAGTTCGACCATCGACGTGAAGACGGCACGTGAAACGATTGCGGCTGCCGAATCCAAGGGCATGCTGATGCTGGATGCGCCGGTGTCTGGTGGCATCGCTGGCGCCGAGAATGCGGCGCTGACTTTCATGGTCGGCGGCAGCGACGCGGCCTTCGCCAAGGCCAAGCCGATCCTGGAAGCCATGGGCAAGAAGATCGTGCATGCCGGCGGCGCCGGAAACGGCCAGGCTGCCAAGGTGTGCAACAACATGGTGCTGGGCATCACCATGATCGGCATTTCCGAAGCCTTCGTGATGGCCGAGAAGCTCGGGCTGTCCGCGCAGGCGATGTTCGACATCGTCGGCAGCTCGTCGGGCTCGTGCTGGGCACTGCTCAATCACTGCCCGGTGCCGGGCCCGGTGCCAACCTCGGCGGCCAACCGCGACTACAAGCCGGGCTTCGCGGCCGAACTGATGCTGAAGGATCTGAAGCTGTCGCAGGAAGCGGCTCGGACGACAGGTGTGCACACTTCCCTTGGTGCAGAGGCAACCACTATGTATGCCGAATTCGTGGATACAGGGCGTGGTGCCCTTGATTACTCAGCCATTATCGGCCTGATCCGTAAAGGACATTGACGGAGAGGGTGGTGAGTAATAGCGCGATGCAATTTGGCTTGCGTGACTGGGCTCAACGTGATCCAGAACGGCTCGCTGTTCGAATGGGCGATGGGAGTCAGAGCACCTACGCGGATATCGAGACACTCGCCAACCGGATTGCCCACTTCCTGCGTAGCGCCGGTTTGAGAAAAGGTGACCATGTTGCACTCCTGCTTAGCAACGGCCCTCTGATTCTGGCAACCGTCTGGGCCGCTTATAGAGCCGGCCTTTATCTAACACCGATTCCCAGCGGAGCTTCTGCCGCCGAGGCTGCCTACATTGTGCGAGATTGCCAGGCACAGGTGATGATCCTGGATGCCAAGTACAAGGATTTGGCGACTTCGCTCCAGGCTATGGTCGAAAGGCCGGTTAAATGGGTAGCTGCGAATGGGGAGCTGGATGGATTTGTTTCGCTGGAGCGTGAAGCGTCTCAGTTGCCTGTGACGCCAATCTCTGATGAGCAGCCCGGAGGCCTGATGATGTATTCATCGGGTACAACCGGCACACCCAAAGGCATCTGGCGGCCACTGCCGACATTGGAGCAAGTCGGAAGCGGTGCACCGACATTCGCTCGCGATCTACTGTCCCTGTTTGAGATCGTTGCGGATGCACATTACTTGTCCACGTCTCCGCTCTATCACGCCGCACCGCTGAGATTTGCCCTGGCTTTCCTTGCGGCTGGTGGACGCGTTACGGTTATGGATCGGTTTGACGCAGCCGAAGCGCTAAGACTTCTGGTCGATGAGAAAATAACCCATTCGCTGTGGGTGCCTACTATGTTTCAGCGCCTACTGAGTCTACCGGACGCTCAGCGCAGAGCTTTTGAGGCTTCACATCATCGATATGCCATCCATGGTGCGGCTCCCTGCGCCGGTGTCGTTAAGCGAGCGATGATCGAATGGTGGGGGCCAATTCTGCACGAATACTATTCTGGCTCTGAAGGAGTGGGATTGTGTTCTATCACGTCCGAGGAGTGGCTCCGAAAGCCAGGATCTGTGGGAAAGGCGCGTAAAGGAGATCTGCATATCCTTGATGAAGGGGATCGGCCTGCAGGAAAAGAAGTCACAGGGCGAATCTATTTCTCAGGTACTGCTCCATTCCAGTATTTTAATGCTCCGGAGAAAACTGCTGCCAAGACGTCAGCCCAAGGTTACCAAACCTTCGGAGATATCGGATATGTCGACGCAGACGGGTACCTCTTCCTGAGAGACCGTCAAGACGACATGATCATCTCTGGCGGTGTGAATATCTACCCGCAGGAAATTGAGTCTGCCCTTCTTGAGATACCTGAGATCTTAGATTGCGCTGTAGCCGGTTTTCCTGACCCAGACTTTGGTGAAAAAGCTGTGGCGTTCATTCAGGTGCGCGCAAGCTTGTCGGATATGGAAGCGCAGCAGTTTTTGGAGAAAGTGCGGGAATTCGGCAAGAGGCGGCTGGGGCGGATGAAACAGCCTAAGGAAATCCGGCTGGTGCAAAGCCTTCCCAGAACACCCACAGGAAAGTTGCTGCGCCGCCAATTACGCGACCAAGGTGAGTGACAGCAAGCCCATTTGCGCAAGGTCTGAGAATATCTCACGTGGGAGGACATAATGTTAGGCAGTAGTCGCTGTGTGGTGTTCGGACTGAGTCTGCTCAGTGCGGTCGCTTTGCTTGCAGGCGCAGCTCAGAGTCAGGACTGGCCTACAAAGCCTATCCGGGTGCTTTCGGCGGGTGCGCCAGGAGGAAGTAGCGACATCTATGTCCGTCTGATCGAGCCTCATGTTCGGGAAAAACTCGGCCAGCCGATGTATCTCGATAATCGTCCCGGTGCGGGCGGCATGCTCGCGGCGGGTATTGCGGCGGGTTCCCCTCCAGATGGCTACAATCTTTTCGTAAGCAACTCGGCGACCAACGCCATCGGCGTGACGCTGTATAAGAAACCAACCTTCAATCCGGACAAGGAACTGCCTGCAGTGGCCCTTATGGCCAGGATGACCAATGCCGTCGTTGTCCGCTCAGACCGTGGCATCAATTCCTTCCAGGAATTGGTGGCCTATATCAAATCCAATCCGGATAAGGCGTTCTACGGATCGGCAGGCTCTGGAACATCATCGCATCTTTCGGGCGTTCTCTTCGGGCAGAAGACCGGAACCGAGCCAACGCATGTTCCGTACAAAGGTACGGCTGCAAATATGGCGGGTGTCCTGGCGGGTGAAGTGCTTTTCGCCATTGACAATCTTCCACTGTACGTCCCGCACGTGAAGAGCGGTGCGGTCAAGCTTCTTGCTGTAACGCAAGGCACTCGCTCCGCACTTGCGCCTGATGTCCCAAGCGTTGTTGAGCTCGGTATCAGGGAGTTGGAAGGTTACAGCTGGTTCGGACTGTCCACATCCACTGGCACCCCACCCGAGATCATTAAAAAGCTGGCTGGTGCAGTGGTAGCGGCTGTGAATAGTCCTGAGGTCAGTGCGCGTATCCGCGAGATCGGAGCGGAACCTGCGCCCATGGGGCCCGAAGAGTATGATGCATTTATAAAGTCAGAGATTGCCAAGTGGGCGCCAGTAATTAAGGCCTCCGGGGCTGTCGTCGACTAAGTAGTTTAGACAATTATCAAAAAAGAGGATGTCCATGAAGGTACTGGTCGCGGTCAAGCGCGTGGTGGACTACAACGTCAAGATCCGCGTCAAGGCGGACAAGACGGGTGTCGATCTCGCCAACGTCAAGATGTCGATGAATCCCTTCGACGAAATCGCCGTCGAAGAAGCCGTGCGCCTGAAAGAGGCCGGCACGGCCACCGAGGTCATCGCCGTCTCGATCGGTCCGGCCCAGGCCCAGGAAACCCTGCGCACTGCGCTCGCCATGGGCGCCGACCGCGGCATCCTGGTGAAGACCGATGCCGAAGTGCAGCCGCTGGCGGTGGCCAAGATCCTGGCCAAGATCGCGGCAGCCGAAGGCCCGCAGCTGGTGATCGTGGGCAAGCAGGCGATCGACGACGACAGCAACCAGACCGGCCAGATGCTGGCGGCATTGATGGGCTGGGCCCAGGGCACCTTCGCCAACAAGGCCTCGCTGGCCGACGGCAAGGTCAACGTGGTGCGTGAGGTCGACGGCGGCCTGGAGACGGTGGAGCTGAAGCTGCCTGCCGTGGTCACCACCGACCTGCGGCTGAACGAGCCGCGCTATGCCAGCTTGCCGAACATCATGAAGGCGAAGAAGAAGCCGATTGACGAGAAGACCCCGGAAGACTTCGGCGTCGATATCGCGCCCCGGCTGAAGACGCTGTCGGTGGAAGAGCCGCCCAAGCGCAAGGCCGGCATCAAGGTGCCCGATGTTGCGACCCTGGTGCAGAAGCTGAAGACCGAAGCGGGAGTGATCTGAGATGAGCGTTCTGGTAATCGCTGAACACGATAACGCCACGCTGAAAGGCGCCACGCTCAATGCCGTGACGGCCGCCAAGGCCATCGACGGCGATGTGCATGTGCTGGTTGCCGGCGCCTCTGCCGACGCGGCCGCCGCTGCGGCAGCGAAAGTCGCCGGTGTGGCCAAGGTGATCCATGTCGATGCGCCGCATTACGGCCATGGCCTGGCCGAGCCGCTGTCGGTGCTGATCGCCGAGCTGGGCAAGGGCTACAGCGCCATCGTGGCGCCGGAGACCACCTCGGGCAAGAACGTGATGCCGCGCGTGGCAGCATTACTGGATGTGATGCAGATCTCGGGCATCGTCGAAGTGAAGTCTGCCGATACCTTCGTGCGTCCGATCTATGCCGGCAACGCCATGGCGACCGTGCAGTCGAGCGACACGATCAAGGTGATCACCGTGCGCACGACCGGCTTTGCCGCTGCCGCCGCCGAAGGCGGCTCGGCCAGCGTCGAGAAGGGCACGGCGGCTGCCGATCCGGGCCTGTCGACGTTTATCGGCCAGGAGCTGCAGAAGTCGGACCGTCCGGAGCTGACGGCGGCCAAGATCATCGTCTCGGGCGGCCGTGGCATGGGCTCGGGCGAGAACTTCAAGCTGATCGAGGCCGTGGCCGACAAGCTGGGTGCCGCCGTGGGCGCCAGCCGCGCGGCCGTGGACGCCGGCTTCGTGCCGAACGACTACCAGGTGGGCCAGACCGGCAAGATCGTGGCGCCGCAGCTGTATGTCGCGGTCGGCATCTCGGGCGCGATCCAGCATCTGGCCGGCATGAAGGACTCGAAGGTGATTGTCGCCATCAACAAGGACGAAGAGGCGCCGATCTTCCAGGTCGCCGACTACGGCCTCGTCGGCGACCTGTTCAAGCTGCTGCCCGAACTCGAAGCGACGCTTTCAAACTAAATTGTGAGAATCCGTCGCGCAGCTACATAGATGCCAGAGGAATCCAAATGAGTGACCAGGTCAAGGTTATGAAAGGCGCCGAATCATACTCGGCAGCGGGCGATCGGCGCGGCGCTTTGATCCTGCATGGCTTCACGGGTTGTCCGCAATCAATGCGACCGCTGGCAGAGACTTTTGCGACGGCAGGCTTTTCCGTGGAATTGCCGCGCCTACCCGGCCATGGCACTACGCCAGAGGATATGGCGGAAACTGATTGGGGCAATTGGGCGGCCGCTGTTGAAAATGCCTATCGTGACCTATCAGCGCGAACCGACTCGATCGTGGTTGGTGGCCTGTCCATGGGTGGAAGCCTTACTCTGTGGTTGGCAGAGAGGCACCCAGAGATTGCCGGCATTGTGCTTGTGAATCCCGCTGTAGAACCCGACGATTTCGGAGATTTTGTTGCCGGCGCTCAAGGCGTGATTGATGCAGGCGGCGTCTTCCTTCCTGGAGTCGCTGGCGATATTGCAGATCCAAGCGCAAAAGAGTTGGGATATGATCGTTCCCCGGCGAAAAGCCTGCTGTCTCTGATCAATGGCCTGGAAGCGCTGAAGCCGAAGCTGGCGAATATCAAAGTTCCCACTCTCCTACTGCATAGCAAACAGGATCACATTATTCCCCCAGGGTCTGCTGCATTGGTGAGAGATAAACTCGGGAAATCAGTTGAGTACGTTGCGCTCGAGAAAAGCTTCCATGTAGCAACAATCGATTATGACGGCGCTGAAATTAATCGACGTGCCATTGATTTTGGAACACGTGTTTCGAGGCGCTAATTTGAAATTATTTGGTCTGAAGCATCGATGGTTCGGCGCTTGAAGCCATTTACCGGCCCGGAAAAGAGCCTGAATAGCATTTAGGCTGGAATCTACCAGGCTTGTTGTCCTGGATGGCCGGAGCTGACTGGGACTCTGATCCGGCGCGATCTGCCTTTCCCGTAACAGGTAGACGAATCGGGAAGCCGGGTATCGGGCGGCCGAGAGTTTGGGCCCTGAGGACTGGCCTTGGCTCCTGAGGTATGAGAAGCATCGACCCGGGAGGTCTCAAACCGGAGAATGTCGGTTAGGCAGTACAGGCCTGTCCGGGATCACCCGCACCGGGGCGGCAGTTCGGCAGGCTGCCGTTTATCTATAAACGAGACCGAGCACTGCCAGCGGTCGGAGAGTTTTTTGGCCACAAGGCCGATCTCACACATCTATATATGTGTGGGCTGTGAACAGGGGGGCTGGGTTGGCTGGCTGGCTCGGGTCTGCTATGATCCATTTGCTCCAATTTTGCTCCACTGCCGAATGCAAAGCGGTCGGCGCCGGTGCAAGGGATTGCAGCTAAGTGCTTGAGAATTTTGGAACTGGGTTTCCAGATTGGTGCAGGAAAAGGGCCGAGTTCCGGCTCATAACCTGAAGGTCGTAGGTTCAAATCCTACTCCCGCAACCAAGATCAAAACCCCGCCAGGTTCGCCTGTGCGGGGTTTTTTGTTTACTTAGCCATTCGGCCAAATGCAAAAACGCTCCACTGGCAGCAAGCGGAGACGGCAGACCCGTCTCCATCCTTTCACCGGCCTGGCCCGAACACTCGGCCCAACCGAAGGAAGGCAGCGATGGCCAGTATCAGGAAGCGTGGCTCGGGTTACGAAGTGCGGATCCGCCGTAAAGGCGACCCGACCGTTGTGAAAACATGTGCGGACGAAGACCGAGGCCGAGAAGTTTGAACTCGTCATCGAATCGGAGATGCCGCGGGCGGTTTTGTCGATCGCAGCGAGGCGGAGCGGACGACGCTCTACGACGCGCCGGACCGTTATCTTCGTGAAGTCGTGCCGACGAAGAAAGGCCACCAGGAGGTGTCGTGGCCCAAATGCAGAAGCGCTGCCTGTAAAGTGTCAAAGATCAACGAGCCGGACCGGGCCTGGCACTAGTCAGCGACGATGATCTCGCCGATGCCGGCGCGGCGCAACTCGGCTAACGGCTTGCGGCCGGCCGCGCTGTCGGTGACCAGGCGGTGGATGTGGCTGCAGCTGCAGATATTGGCGCGGCTGACCTGGCCGATCTTGCCGTGATCGGCCAGAAGTACGAATTCGTCAGCATAGCGGATCATGGCGCGCGCCACTTCGGCCTCGTGCAGCACGAAGTTGCTGGCGCCGCGCTCGGCGTGGATTGCCACCGGCGACAGCAGTGCGATATCGACCTGGAAGCGCGCAACCTCGCTTAAAGTCAGCTCGCCGAAAGTGCCGGGCACATCGCTGTGCAACTGCCCGCCCAACAGCAGGGCCGTGGCTTCGATGCCGTCGCGGTTGATCGTGCCGGCCACATCGATCGAATTGGTGATCACCGTGATACCGGGAATTTTAGCCAGTTCGACCGCCAGCAATGCAGTGGTGCTGCCGGCGTCGACAAAGCAGGTCTGGCCGGGTTCCACCAGCCGGGCGGCGGCGCGGGCGATCGCCTGTTTCTCACGCCTGCGCACCTGCATACGATCGGCGAACGGCGCTTCCTTGCCGGTTTGCTCGGGCAGGATGGCGCCGCCATGCACCCGTCGCAGCAGCCCGGCCGCTTCGAGTTCGACCAGATCGCGGCGGATGGTTTCGCGCGAAACATCCAGTTGCCGGGCCAGTTCATCGGCTGAAACCTGCTTGTGATGGCCAAGCAGGCCCTGGATGCGGCGATGGCGATCCTGCGACCACATGGCTCAGGCCTCCGCCGGCAGGCGGATGCGTCGCTGCGCCAGCCAGAGCGTGCCGCGCGCCATCAGCAGGGCGGCAGTGACCACCAGCATGATGGCCGTGGAGAAGGCAGCAGCCTGGGCCGTGAAGCCGGCTTCGTCGAGACGCATCACCGTCACGGCCGCCAGCATCAGGCTCGGCGTGACCAGGAAAATAACGGCAGACAGCGTGACCATCGAACTCATGAACAGGAAGAAGAACACCGAGATCAGGGTCGGCAGGGTATAGGGGATGTAGACGTCGCGCAGCACCGCCCAAGCCGATGCGCCGATACAGGTGGCGGCTTCCTCCAGCGCCGGCGGAATCTGGCGCAGGCCGGTCGTCATCGTGGCGAAACCCTGCGTGTGATAATGGTAGAAATTGCACATCGCAAGCAGTACCGCACTGCCGTAGAGCAGGATCAGCGGCGTACCGGGCTGGTTGAAGGCAAAGACATAAGCCAGACCAAGCACGAGACCCGGCACCGCAGCCGGCAGCATGGAAACGAAATAGATCGCCCGCGCCGCCGGGCCGCCCAAGCGTTTCAGCGCCACACCGAGAAAGAGCAGGAAAATGGTGCCGAATCCGGCGGCAGCCGCAGAGATGCCGATGCTGATCCACAACGGGTCGTAACCGCCGGCCAGTTTGATGTCGTAATGCCTGAAGGTGAAGTCGAGGCGGTAGGGCCACAGGCGCATGAAGCTGGCATAGACCACGACGCCGACCACGGTGACCGGTGCCAGCGCGACCAGCCAGGCCAGTGTGCCGACAATGCCGTCACGCCACGGATCGCGGTCCGGCCGGTAGGGCACGGCTAATTCCGACTGGGTACCGAACTGGCGCTGCGTCGCCAGGCGTTCGAAATAGAAGGCCAGTACGGTGGGCAGCAGCAGCAGCATGCCGACCACGGCGCCCAGATTCAGGTTCATCTGGCCGATGACCTGGTTGTAGATCTCGATTGCCAGCACCGTGTAGTCGCCGCCAATTACGGCGGCATTGCCGAAGTCGGTGATGGTGACGGTAAACACCACGAAGGTGGCGCTGAGCAGGCCGAAGCGGATATTGGGCAGCGTCAGGTCGATGAAGCGGCGCCAGCCCGTGGCACCCATCACCTCGGCGGCCTCGAATAGCCGTGCATCGGCGTTGCGCAACGCCGCGCCGATGATCATGGCGGCCTGCGGCAGGGCATAGAGCGTGTTAGCGATCAGCAGGCCCCAGAAGCCGTAGATCTCGATCTGCATGCCAAAGGTTTTATTGATCAGGCCATTGCGGCCCAGCAGGAAGATCAGGCCCAGGCCCTGAACGAGCGAAGGCGCGATCACCGGCAGGCTGATGGCGCCGAGCAGAACGATGCGCAGCCAGATGCGGCAGCGATGCAGCGCGAAGGCGAGCAGCAGGCCTAGCCCGACCGTGACGGCCGTGGTGACCAGACCCATGGTCAGGCTGTTGACCAGCGCCTTGAGAAAGCTGCGCGAACCGATGATCTGCGCAAAATTGCTGAAGCCTAGCGAGCCGTCGGGCAGCAGCAGGCTGCGGTAACCCATCATGCCGATCGGATAGACAAAAAACAGCAGCAGCGCCGCAGCCGGAATCCACAGGCAGGCGAGATCGAATATCCGGTCGGTACGTTCTCGCGCCAAAGGAGCCGTTTGGGGTGGCGCTGCGCTGACGGCGGTCATGCCACGACCCAGGCTCCATGCGCCGGATCAGGCGCGATATCGATGCCGTCGCCGGGGGCAAAGCTCGCCTGCCCGGGTAACTCCGCGACCAACATCCCCAGCGGTGTGTCGAGTTTCAGCCGTGTGATGTTGCCAAGGAATGTGGTGCTTACCACCTTGCCCAGCGTGCCGGGACGCACAGCCAGATGTTCGGGCCGCAGGCAGAGCAGGTGATCGCCGCCGGGATAGCCCTGCATCATCTGCGGCAACAGGGCGGATAGCGTAGACGGTTGGATCAGGTTGCTGACGCCCATGAAATCGGCCACGAAGCGCGTGGTGGGGCGCGCGTAAAGGTCAGCTGGCGTGCCGGCCTGTTCGATGCGGCCCTTGCTCATGCAGACGATGCGGTCTGCCAGCGTCAGGGCTTCTTCCTGATCATGGGTCACCATCACGGTCGGGATACCAAGCCGGCGCTGCAGGTCGCGGATTTCTTCGCGCAGTTCGGCACGCACCTTGGCATCCAGCGCCGAGAGCGGTTCATCCAGCAGCAGCAGGGCGGGATCGGCGGCAATGGCGCGCGCCAGGGCGACGCGCTGCTGCTGGCCACCGGACAATTCCCAGGGATAGCGGTCGGCGATCTGCGGCAGCTTGATCAGCGCCAGCAGGTCGTTCACGCGCTTTGCGATGTCTGCCGCCGGCGTACCGCGCAGTTTCAGGCCATAGCCGATATTGGCGGCCACGCTCATGTTGGGAAACAGCGAGTAGGACTGAAAGACGATGCCGAATCCGCGCAGGCGGGCCGGCACCTGTGTCAGGTCGCGGCCGGCCAGGATCAGCCGG
Organism: Ferrovibrio terrae; assembly: GCF_007197755.1. NCBI lineage: Bacteria > Pseudomonadati > Pseudomonadota > Alphaproteobacteria > Rhodospirillales > Rhodospirillaceae > Ferrovibrio > Ferrovibrio terrae. Next base: position 713,420 of record NZ_CP041636.1, on the reverse strand, counting down.
CCGGAATCCATCGTGAGAAGTCCAGCGATGATGCGCAGCAGTGTGGTCTTGCCGCAACCTGACGGGCCAAGCAGGCAGACGAATTCGCCGGCGCCGACGCCGAGCGAAACATTATCCAGGGCAACAACGGGACCGAAACTCTTGGCGACCTGCTCAATCGCGAGATGCATGCAACATCCTGATACAGCAGAAACGAGAACGGGCGGCCGGGTTCCAGCCGCCCGTCAGTGTAGCAGGCTCAGCGGCCGATTTCCTTGGTCCAGCGCGCCAGGATCGCTTCCCGCTGCACGGCTGAGGCGGCGAAATCCATCTTGTACAGGATGCTGCCCGGATCATCAGGCATGCCGGCATCGCGCGCGGCCTTGGCAGGCTTGTAGCCCGGCAGCGTGACCAGTTCCTTGTACTTGGCATAGAGACCGGAGGCGCCCGGCGACATGGTCCAGTCGAGGAATTTCTTCGCATCGGCCTTGTTCTTCGAGGCAACCATCAGTGCCGAGGCCTCAAGTTCGTAGCCGGCGCCTTCGCTGGGCAGCACCATGGCGAGCGGGAAGCCTTCCTCAATCGACTTGATCGCGGCGAAGGCCAGCGATGTGCCGACCGTGAATTCACCCGCACGGGCAGAGCGGCACGGGCGCGAGCCGGACTTGATATACTGATTCACGTTGGCGTCGAGCTGCTTGAGGAAAGCCCAGCCCTTTTCCTCGCCCATCTTCTGCAGGATCGAGACGATCTGCAGATAGCCGGTGCCCGAGGAGACGGGGTTCGGCATCGCTATCTCGCCCTTGAAGGCGGGATTCAGCAGGTCGTTCCAGCTCTTCGGCATCGGCAGGTTCTTTTGCTTCAACCGCTCGGTGTTGACGCAGAAGGCGCCGATATAGCCGGTGGCGGCAAACCACTTGCCGTCGGCTGCCTGATAGGCGGCACCCAGCTTGTCGCTGCCCTTGACCTTGTAGGGCTCGACCAGGGCCAGAATCCGCGGATCCATCATGTTGGTGACGGCCCAGCCCCAGATCACGTCATGCTGCGGGTTGCCGGCTTCGGCCATGATGCGCGCGCCAAGGTCGCCGGTGGACAGGCGCAGCACATTCACCGTCACATCGGGAATTTCCTTTTTGGCCAGCGCCACGTAATCGGCGATCTCGTCTTCTTCCAGCGCGGTGTAGACCGTGATGGTGCCAGCCTGTGCGGCGCCGGCGGTGAACATCAGCATGCTGGCGGCGCCAGCGAGCAGCATGGATTTGAAACGCTCGAGCATTGAGTATCCCCCGTCTGTCGGCCGGCATCCGGACCCTGTATCCGGGCGACCATGCGGAATTGTTGCAGACCCCCGTAAAGCCGTCTATAAAAAATTACACAGAAATCCACAAATGCCCAAAAATGCAACAGTCGCCTGTCGCTTCAGCATCGGCCCGCAACAATTCCCAAATCCACCTGGCCACGGCGCGAGATCTGGTGGCGGTGGCCCGGCCGATCGCGCGACGCTATTTCCGTCAGCGACTTGCGGTGGAGCGCAAGGCCGATGCGAGTCCGGTGACTGTCGCTGATCGGGGTATCGAAGCCGAGCTGCGCGCGATCCTGACCGCCCGACATCCCGAACACGCCATTTTCGGCGAAGAACAGGGTGCGGAGCGTCTCGGCGCGCGGTTCACCTGGGTGATCGATCCAATTGACGGCACAAAGAGTTTCGTCACCGGCATGCCGTTGTTCGGTACGCTGATTGCCTTGCTGGACGATGGTCGGCCGCAACTCGGTCTGATCGACATGCCGATACTCGACGAGTTATGGGTCGGTCAGGCTGGGCAGAGCACCAGCCTGAACGGCCAACCCTGCCGCGCCAGCGACTGCAGCGATCCGGCCAAGGCCACGCTGTATGCCACTTCGCCGGACATGTTCACTGGCACGGATCTTGCGGCTTTCGAGCGGTTGAGCGGGCAGATCGGCCTGCGGCGGTTCGGCGGCGACTGCTACGCTTATGCCCTGCTGGCAGCCGGTCATATCGATCTGGTAGTCGAGGTCGGGCTGCAACCTTACGATTACCTGCCGCTGGTGCCGGTGATCGAAGGTGCTGGCGGCGTCGTTACTGACTGGAACGGTCAGTCGCTCGGCTTGGGGGCGGATGGCCGCGTGGTGGCGGCTGCCACGCCCGCGTTGCACCGCTGGGCGCTGGAAACACTGCTGGGATGAACAGGGCGATAAACGGGGGCTGGTGAATGGCGATGAAACCCAGACAGGTCAGGACCGCGACCGATGCTCGCAAAATTCTGACCGAACGCAAGATCGACCGGGTCAAGGTTGGTGCTTTCGATGTCGACGGCATCCTGCGCGGCAAATACATCTCGGCCGAGAAATTCCTCTCTGCACTCGATAGCGGCTTCGGCTTCTGCGACGTCGTGCTGGGTTGGGACTCGAACGACCAGCTTTACGACAACGTGAAATACACCGGCTGGCATACCGCCTATCCCGATGCCCCTGTCCGCGTGCTGCCAGATACCTGCCGTGAGATTCCCTGGGAACCGGATACGCTGTTCTTCCTCGGCGAGTTTTCGCCGCCGGCCGACACCGTTTGTCCGCGCGCCGTGCTGCGTCGCGTGCTGAAGCGCGCCAGCGATATGGGCTACTCCGTACTTGGTGCCTGCGAATTCGAATTCTTCGTCTTCAACGAAACCCCAAACAGCATTCGCGAGAAGGGATACCGCAAACTGCAGCCGATCACGCCGGGCTTCTTCGGCTATTCGGTGCTGCGCAACTCCGTGGAAGCCGAACTGTATCACGAACTGATCGACCTCGGCCTGAAGATGGATTTTCCGCTGGAAGGCCTGCATACCGAAACCGGTGCCGGCGTGCTGGAAGCCGCCATTACGGTGGACGAGGCGCTGGCGGCAGCTGACAAGGCGGCGCTGTTCAAAACCTTCACCAAGGCGGCGCTGCAACGTCGCGGCCTGATGGCCACCTTCATGGCGAAATGGTCGCATGACTGGCCGGGTCAGAGCGGCCATATCCACCTCTCGCTCAAGAAGAAGGACGGCAAGCCGGCCTTCCATGATGCGAAAAAGCCGCATGCGATCTCCGACACCATGCGTCATTTCATCGGCGGGCAGCAGGCGATGCTACCGGAATTCCTTGCCATGGTCGCCTGCACGGTCAACAGCTACACCCGCCTGATCCCCGGCTTCTGGGCGCCGACGCAAGCCTCGTGGGGCGTGGAGAACCGCACCACGGCCCTGCGCGCCATTCCCGGCTCGCCGAAATCGCAGCGCGTCGAATTCCGCATCGCTGCTGCCGACATCAATCCCTATATCGCCATGGCAGCCGCCATCGGGGCCGGCCTGTGGGGCGTGGAGAACAAGATCGAGCCGACCGCGCCGATCCAGGGTAATGCCTATGAGAAGGAACTGCCGGCGAAATACCAGCTGCCGCGCACGCTGTCGGAAGCGGCGGCCCGACTGAATGCCAGCAAACCGGCCCGCAATCTGTTCGGTGAAGCTTTTGTCGAACATTACGCTGCCACGCGCGACTGGGAAGAGCGCGAGTATCGCAAGGCGATCACCGATTGGCAGCTGGCCCGCTATTTCGAAATCATCTGAGGTCTGGTCTTCATGTCTGCTTCGTTTCAGTGCATCAGTCCGGTCGATGGCCGCGTCTATGTCGAACGCCCGCTTGCCAATGAATCTGCCATCGAGACGGCACTGGCAAAGGCAGCCGCCGCAGGTGCCGGCTGGCGCGCCACGCCGCTGGATGAGCGCCGCGCGATTCTGAGCCGCGCTGTGATTGCTTTCACCGCAAAAAGTGCCGAGATCGCGCAGGAACTGACCTTGCAGATGGGGCGGCCGATCGGCCAGACGCCGGGTGAGGTGCGTGGGTTCGCCGAGCGTGCCAATCACATGATCGCCATTGCGCCGGAAGCACTGGCCGATCTGCAGCCGGCGGCGAAGGACGGCTTCCGCCGTTTCATCCGCCGCGAACCGCATGGCGTCGTCTTCGTCATTGCGCCGTGGAATTATCCGTATCTCACCTCTGTCAATGCCGTGATTCCGGCACTCCTGGCCGGCAATACGGTGCTGCTGAAGCATTCGCACCAGACGCCGCTTTGTGCCGAGCGTTATGCCGAAGCCTTCCGTGCAGCCGGGTTGCCCGAGGGCGTGTTCCAGTTCCTGCATATGACTCATGCGGATACCGAGGCGGCGATGCGCGATGCGCGAGTCGGCTATGTTGCCTTCACCGGTTCGGTCGCCGGCGGTCGTGCCGTGCAGCATGCGCTGAGCGACCGCTTCATCGGGGCCGGCCTGGAGCTGGGCGGCAAGGATCCAGCCTATGTGCGGGCCGATGCCGATCTGGCCCATGCGGTGGAGAATCTGGTTGACGGTGCCTTCTTCAACTCCGGTCAGTCCTGCTGCGGCATTGAGCGCATCTATGTGCATGACTCGCTGTATGACCGGTTTGTGGATGGTTTCGTCACGCTCACGAAGCAGTACAAGCTGGGCGACCCAACCGCGGCGGAAACAAACCTTGGCCCCATGGTGCGCGGCCAGGCCGCCGATTTCGTGCGCGGCCAGATTGCTGAGGCGGTGCAGCAGGGCGCAAAGGCGCTGATCTCGGTGCAAGACTTTGCCGCTGATCAGGCTGGTTCGCCCTATCTGGCGCCGCAGGTGCTGGTCGGTGTGAATCACTCCATGCGGATCATGAACGAGGAAACCTTCGGTCCCGCTATCGGTATCATGAAAGTGTCGGGCGACGATGAGGCGATCCGGTTGATGAATGACAGTGAGTATGGCCTGACGGCGGCATTGTGGACCCGCGATGCCGACGCGGCCGCCAGACTGGGCTCGCAACTCGAAACCGGTACCGTCTTCATGAATCGCTGCGATTATCTCGATCCGGCCCTGGCCTGGACCGGCGTGAAGAATTCCGGACGCGGCTGCACGTTGTCGAGCGTCGGTTTCGAACAGCTGACGCGGCCGAAATCCTTCCACCTGCGTGTTGCTACGTAATTTCTGGAGTCCATCCCATGCCCGCCCCTGTTCTCGTCAGCAAATGGAATTACCCGACCACGATCTGGTCCGGTCCTGGCCGCATTGCAGAACTTCCGCAGGCCTGCCGCTCGCTCGGCATGAAGAGGCCGCTGCTGATCACCGACCAGGGCCTGGCGGAGTCTGCGATGGTGAAAGCCTGCCTTGACCGCAATGCCGCCAATGGTCTGCCGACCGGGCTGTTTGCCGGGGTGAAGGGCAATCCGACCGGCGAGAATGTCGATGCCGGCGTTGCCGCCTACAAGGCCGGCGGCCATGACGGCGTGATAGCCTTTGGCGGCGGCAGCGGCATCGACGCCGCCAAGGCCGTGGCGCTGATGGCGGGACAGACCCGGCCGCTCTGGGATTTCGAGGATGTCGGTGACAATGCTGACCGCGTCAACGTCGCCGGCATGGCGCCGGTGGTGGCCGTGCCCACCACGTCGGGCACCGGTTCCGAAGTCGGCCGCGCCTCGGTGATCACCAATGAGGCCAGCCACGAGAAGAAGATCATCTTCCACCCGCGCATGCTGCCGGCCCTGGTGATCGCCGATCCGGAGCTCACCGTCGGCCTGCCGCCGCATATCACCGCCGCCACCGGCGTCGATGCCTTCGTGCATTGCTTCGAGGCCTATTGCGCGCCGGGTTTCCATCCGATGGCCGACGGCATTGCACTGGAAGGCATGCGCCTGATCAAGCAGTATCTGCCGCGCGCCTATCGCGATGGCAGGGATATAGAGGCGCGCTCGCGCATGCTGGCCGCCGCTTCGATGGGCGCCGTGGCGTTCCAGAAGGGCCTGGGCGGCGTGCATGCGCTGGCGCATCCCATCGGCGCGGTCTACGACACCCATCATGGCCTGACCAATGCCGTGCTGCTGCCCTACCTGATGCGGCATAACCGCAACGCCATCGCGGATCGCATGAAACTGCTGGCCCAGGTACTCGACCTGCCGCAGCAGACATTCGATGCCGTTTTCGACTGGGTTCTGGCATTCCGCAAAGATCTCGGCATTCCGAACAGCCTGACCGATATCAAGGTCCCGGCAGACCGGGCTGCCGAAATCGGCCGCATGGCGGAACAGGATCCCTCGGCCGGCGGCAATCCAATGCCGGTCAATGCGGCGGCGCTCGAAGCCGTATTCCGCAAGGCTGTGGCCGGAGATCTGACCTGACCTGCCAATGCAGCACGCCAGCAGTGCGGGGACAGTAACGAAGGCGGCAGCTGTCCGGCATCAGGTCGGGAGGAGCAAAGTGGCGCCGGTGGACCTGCAGGAAATTGTCACGGGGGTGCCGAGGGCAAGCGGCCGGGCCACATCTTCATCGATCACGAAGAATGTGCCCTCTGCCGTGCGGATACTGTATTCCATATGGCTGCCCAGATAGGCGGCTTTGGTAATATCTCCGGCCAGGCCGTCCTGACCGCCAGCGGCAGTGACCGTCACGGCTTCGGGGCGGACGGCCAGTTTGGCGGGGCCTTTCGCCACGCCGCGATGCGGCAGGGCCAGTCTCAGATTTCCCAGGCGAACATCGGCAATGTCACCACTGACGGATAGAATTTCCGCATCGACAATGTTGGAATCACCGATGAAGTCGGCCACGAAGAGATCGGCCGGCTGTTCGTAGAGATCGCGCGGCGTGCCTTCCTGCGCGATCACGGCATTCGACATCACAATGATGCGGTCCGACACCGCCAGCGCTTCCTCCTGGTCATGCGTCACATAGGCCACGGTCAGGTTCAGTCGCTGTTGCAACTCGCGGATATCCTCGCGCACGCGGCGGCGCAGCTTGGCATCCAGATTGCTGAGCGGTTCGTCGAACAGCAGCACGCGCGGTTCCAGCACCAGCGCGCGTGCCACCGCCACACGCTGCTGCTGGCCGCCCGACAGCTCCGACGGCAGGCGCTTCTCGAAACCCGTCAGGCCCATCAGCGCCAGTTTCTCGGCCGCCATCGCCTCGGCCTGCTTGCGCGGCAGGCCGCTGACGGTCGGGCCGTAAGCAGCGTTTTCCAGCACATTCATATGCGGGAACAGCGCATAGGACTGGAACACCATACTGACGCCGCGTTCGGCCGCCGACAGTCGCGTGACATCCTCGCCGCCGATCAGGATCTGGCCTTCGCTCGCCATCTCCAGTCCGGCAATGAGACGCAGGGTGGTGGTCTTGCCGCAGCCCGACGGCCCCAGCAGGGTCACCAGCGTGCCGGGCGCGATGGTGAAGGACACGGCATTCACCGCCGTGACCTCGCCATAACGCTTCGACACCTGGCGGAACTCGACCGAGGCCGGACCGGACTGCGACATCAATGTAACTCCCTTACTTGGCCTGGCTGCCGACGTCTTTTTCCCAGCGCTCGATCAGGCGCTTGCGTTCGGCGGCGGTGCCGTATTTGGCGAAGTCGTAGTTGATCAGCTTGGTGGCTTCCAGGCGCGGCGCCTTGGGCGGCAGCGGGGTGTCGACATTCGATGGCACCTGATAGGATTTGCCACGCACTGCCAGTGCCTGGCCTTCGGCCGACAGTGCGTATTCATACCACTTTTTGGCATTCTCCAGATTGAGCGCGCCCTTGATGATCGACATCGAGCCGATCTCGTAGCCGGTGCCTTCGCAGGGCGCCTGTACAGCGACCGGGAAGCCTTCGACGGCTTCGGCGACGGCATCATGCAGGAACATCACGCCGATCATGGTTTCGCCGCGCGCAGTGTTGCGTGCCGGCGCAGGACCGGAGCGGGTATACTGGTTCACGCTGCCATGCAGCTGCTTCAGATAGGCAAAGGCCTGGTCTTCGCCCATCAGCTGCACCAGCGTGGCGATGGCGGTATAGGCCGTGCCGGACGACGACGGATTGGAGATCTGGATCTCGTCCTTGAAGTCCGGCTTCAGCAGGTCCTTCCAGCATTGCGGCGCGGTAGCGCCTTTCTTCTTGGCCAGCAGCTCAGTGTTGTAGGCGAAGCCGAGCAGGCCAGCGTAAATGCCGACGGTACGATACTTCGACTGTTCCGCCTGTTGGCGTGCCCAGGGATGCAGTTTGGCCAAAGTCGGCGAACGGTATTCCTCGCTTAATCCCAGCTCAGCCATCTGCAGATGCGGATCGCCGGTGCCGCCCCACCAGACATCGCCTTTCGGATTGCTGGCCTCGGCACGGATCTGGGCAAAGGTCTCGCCCGAACCCTTCTGCGTCATCGTCACCTTGACGCCGGTCTTTTTCTGGAACTCGTTGCTCATCAACTGGCACCAGTCGATCAGCGCGCTGCAATATACGGTGAGTTCGCCGGTGGACTGCGCCTTGACGGGCGGGCTGACGAGGGCGGCGATACCAGCAACAGCAAGCGCCGGCAGAAGACGGACAGACATGGTTTCCTCCTTTATGAAATCTTATGTGGTCACTTCGGCAGGCTGGAGATTTCCTTCTCCCAGCGATCCAGGATGCGCTTGCGCTCGCTGGCCTGGCCGTATTTGGCGAAGTCGTAGTTGATCAGCTTGACCTCTTCCAGCTTCGGCGTGTTGGGCGGGATCGGGGCATCGACATGGCTCGGGATCTGGAAGCTCTTGGCCTTCACGCCGGTCGCCTGCGCGGCCGGAGTCAGGGCGAATTCATACCACTTCTTCGCAGCTTCCAGATTGCGGCTGCCCTTGATGATCGACATCGAACCGATCTCGTAACCGGTGCCTTCGCAGGGCGCGACCGATGTCACCGGCGCGCCGAGCTGGGCTTCGGCCACCGCCGCGAACATCCAGGTGATCGCGGTGACAGACTCGCCACGCGCCACATTGGCCATCGGGGCGGCGCCAGACCGCGGATACTGGTTGATATTGGCATGCAGCGCCTTGAGATAGGCGAAGGCCGGCTCCTCGCCCATGATCTGAACCAGCGTCGCCAGCATCACGTAAGACGTGCCCGAAGTGGTCGGGTTCGACATCTGCACTTCGTCGCGATAGGCCGGCTTGATCATGTCGGCCCAGCAGCGCGGCGCGGGCAGCTTGCGCTTGGCCAGTGCCTCGGTGTTCCAGACCAATCCCAACGTGCCGGCATAGATGCCAATGCTGCGGTATTTCGAAATCTCGGCGGCACGCTGCGCCCAGGGATGCAGCTTGGCCAACGTCGGCGAGCGGTATTCCTCCAGCAGGTTCAACTCGGCGGCCTGAAGGTGGGAATCGCTCGGGCCGCCCCACCAGACATCGCCGCGCGGGTTTTCGGCCTCGGCGCGGATCTGTGCGAAGGTCTCGCCGGTGCTCTTGGTGCTCACGGCCGCTTTGATGCCGGTGCTGCGTTCGAATTCGGCGCGCATGATCTCGCACCATTCGGCCAGCAGGCTGCAATAGACGGTGACCTGTGCCTGCGCATGCGCCGGTGCGGACTGCCCGAAGGCAAGCAGGGCGATGACGGCGATCAGACTTTTGCGGACCAGTTTCATGATGCGCTCCTGTTGGGGTTTAACCGGCCGCCGGCAACGGGCTGGCGGCAATGCTGCGGCGGCCAAGCCTGCGCTCGCCGACGATGAACTGGATCACGGCGATGGCAAGCACCATCACCGCGATCAGGACCGAGGAATAGGCAATCGCCAGACCCAACTCGCCGGCCTCGACGCGACCGACAATATAAGCTGTGGCCATATTATACTGTGCCGTCACCAGGAAGATGATGGCGCTGACCGCCGTCATGGCGCGCACGAAACTGTAGACCAGCGCGGCCACCACGGCGGGACGCAGCAGTGGCAGCATGATGCGGCGGAAGGTTCCCGCCGCCCCGGCACCCAGCGTGAGCGACGCTTCGTCCAGGCTCTTGTCGATCTGGCTCAGCGTGGCGATGCCGGCGCGCACGCCGACCGGCATGTTGCGGAAAATGAAGCAGATCACCAGGATGATGCCGGTGCCGGTCAATTCCAGCGGCGGCACGTTGAAGGCCAGCACATAGGAAATGCCGATCACCGTGCCGGGAATGGCGAAGCTGAGCATGGTGCCGAATTCAAAGGCCCGCCGACCGGCAAACTGCTGGCGCGTCAGCAGCCAGGCGGTCAGCACACCAATCCCGGCCGTGAGCGGCGCACTGATCGCCGAAATCCACAGCGTGATGCCGAAGGAACCCCAGGCCGAGCCGGTGAAGATCAGGCCATGTGCGCCCCATTCGATGGCGAAGCCTGCGATGTAATGCGATAGCGTGAAACTGTGGTCGCGGCCGACGGCCTTGACGAAACCGCCGAACAATATCGTCAGATAAATCACGGCGGTGAACAAAGCCCAGGGCAGGGCGAGCGCATAGCAGATGAAGCTGACGCTGCGCGGCAGTGGCGCAGGCACACCGGAATCGCCCTTGCCGGTCACGGTGGTGTAGGTGCGGTTGCCGAGCCAGTGCTGCTGCACCCAGAAGGCGCCCAGCGTAAACACCAGCAGGATGATGGCGAGGATGGCGGCGCGGCTCTCGTCGTGTGCGGCGCCGACAATGGCGAAGAAAATCTTGGTCGACAGCACATCGTACGAGCCGCCGAGCACTAGCGGATTGCCGAAATCGGCCAGGCTTTCGACGAAGCCGAGCAGGAAAGCATTGGCAATGCCTGGGCGCAGCAGCGGCCAGGTCACGGTGCGGAAGGTGGTCCAGCGGTTGGCGCGCAGGGTCTGTGCCGCTTCTTCCAGCGAGGGTGCGATGCCCTGCACGACGCCGATCAGCACCAGGAAGGCAATCGGCGTGAAGGCCAGCAGCTGCGCGATGGCAATACCGGTGAAGCCGTAAATCCAGCGCGAGCGCGGAATGTCGAACAGGTCGAGCATCAACGCGGTCACCGCGCCGGAGCGCCCGAACAGCAGCACCAGCGCCAGGCCGATCACGAAGGGTGGCGTGATGATCGGCAGCACGGTGAGCAGGCGCAGCAGCGGCTTGAAGCGAAATCCGGTACGTACCGCGATCAGCGCAAAGGCGAGACCCAGCAAGGTTGTGCCAGCGCCGACGATGACGGCAAGGAACAGCGTGTTCCAGGCCACGCCGCAGCGCAGGTTGCTGCTCAGGCAGCCCAGCCCCCAGATCGAACGGTCGAAGCCTTTCGCCATGATCTCGGCCGGCGGTCCGGCAAAGGCCTGCAGCAGCACGCTGAGCACCGGGAAGAAAACGAACAGCACGATCAGCGCCACGATCAGCGTGATGGCGCCGACGGTGAAGGCGTCGCCGCGACAGAAGCCACGCCGTGCCAGGCCGCGTGCGAACAGCATCAGATAGGCAAAGCCGAGCAGGGCGGCGCCGAGGCCGAAGCCGGGCTGCTTGGCATCGAGCGGCAGCAGAAGGTGCAGGCTGCCGAGCGTCGGCCCGCGATGATCGATGGCGAAACCCTGTGCCAGCAGCAGGGCGACACCTGCTGCACCGCACCAGACCAGCAGGCGGCCATGCAGCGGCGCATCGCGCGGCACGGCTATGGCAGCGGCAATGCCGAGCAGCGGCAGCGCAGGCAGCAATAGCCAGCCGCGATCCTGCGCGACAATCTGCCAGAAAGCCGATGCCGATCCAGCCGAGGGATAGCCATAGAGCCAGGACAGCGAGAACAGGCCGCTGCCCGGCAGCGCATACCACGGCAGCAGGACAAAGCCGATAAAGCCAAGCGTCAGCCAGTTCCAGACCCCCTGGCTGGCTGGCCGCGGTCGCGCAGTTACAGTTGCAGCCGTCATCGAATCCCCTTGCGGCGACAGATTAGGACTTCCGCGGGAATATTGCAGTTTCTTTTCATATTTGTGACGATGAAAACCATAACGCCCATCCAAGGGCCATCCGGAGGAAATATCATGACCCGCAGCCTGCACCTGCTTCTCGGCACCCTGTGTGCTTTGTCGATCTCAGTCTCGGTGCATGCTCAGACCGGCAAGGTCACGGTGGTCACGTCATTTTCCAAGGATGTCACCACGCCGATCAAGACGGCTTTTGAGAAAGCCTATCCCGGCGCCAACCTGGATGTGCAGAACCGCAATACCAATGCCGGCGTGAAGTTCCTGCAGGAAACCAAGGCGAATAACCAGGTCGACCTGTTCTGGGCCTCGGCGCCGGATGCCTTCGAAGTGCTGAAGTCGAACAACCTGCTGCAGGCCTACAAGCCGAAGGCGACCGGCATCCCAGAGAAGGTCGGCTCCTATCCGATCAACGATCCGCAAGGCTATTACTTCGGTTTCGCCGCCTCGGGCTATGGCATCATGTGGAACACGCGCTACATGCAGGCCAAGAAACTGCCCGAGCCGAAAGAATGGGATGACCTGCTGAAGCCGGTTTATTTCGACCATGTCGCGATTGCTGCGCCGTCGCGCTCGGGTACCACGCATCTGACCGTCGAGACGATCCTGCAGGGCGAGGGCTGGGAGAAGGGCTGGCGGACACTGCGCCTGATGGCCGGCAACTTCCGTCAGATCACCGAACGCAGTTTCGGCGTGCCGGAAGGCGTCAACAGCGGCCAGTTCGGCCTCGGCGTGGTGATTGACTTCTTCGCCTTCTCGTCGGAAGCCTCCGGCTTCCCGGTCAAGTTTGCCTATCCCACCGTGACCACGCTGGTGCCGGCCAATGTCGGCATCGTCGCCAATGCACCCAACATGGCTGCCGCGCAGGCCTTTGTCGAATTCCTGCTCTCGCCCGCCGGCCAGGAAGTGCTGCTCGAACCGGGCATCCGTCGCCTGCCGGTGATTCCGGCGGTCTATGACAAGCCGGCCGCGAAAGGCCTGCCCAATCCGTTCAAGGATACCTCGCTGGGCGCGCGCGTGAAATTCGATGTCGATGCTTCGGAGAAGCGCACGGCTGCGGTAGATGCGCTCTACGACCAGACCATCACCTTCCAGCATGAAGCGCTCAAGGCCGCGACCAAGGCGGTGCATGACGCTGAAGCTGCGCTGGCCAAGAAGGACAATGCGCAGGGTCGCACGCTGGTGAAGGAGGCGAAAGACCTGATCGGCACGATGCCGGTGACCGAAGCCGAGGTCGCCAGCGATGCCGTCGCCAAGGCCTTCACCGGCAGCAAGGAGCCAGGCGCCCGCCAGGCTGAGCTGGAGCAAAAATGGGCGGCGTTCGCCAAGGAGAATTACGCCAAGGCAAAGGATAAGGCCGACCAGGCCGCGAAGCTGGCGCGTTGACCTGATCGTCTGACGCGATGCTGACCTCTGTGCTTCCCCGCCTGCGGCGGGCGGGCAGCAATGCGACGGCGGGCCAGATTGTGGCTGCCGTCGCGATTGCCGCTTTCCTGCTGTTGTTCCTGGCCCTGCCGGTGGCGCAGGTGATGATCGCTGCCTTCCAGCCCAAGGGCGGCGGCGGTTTCACCCTGGTCAATTTCGTCGACTTCTTCAATACCGAGCTGTTCGTCCGCTCGTTCTGGAACTCGCTCTATGTCTCGGGCATGTCGGTGCTGGTCGCCACGCTGATCGCATTGCCGCTCGCCTATATCACCGCACGGTTCGAATTCCGCGGCGCATTACTGATTCAGACGCTCGGCGTGGTGCCGCTGATCATGCCGCCCTTTGTCGGCGCGGTGGCGATGCAGCTGCTGTTCGGCCGCAACGGCACGATCAACCTGCTGCTGCAGGATCATTTCGACATCACCATTCCATTTATGGAGGGCCTGAACGGCGTGGTGCTGGTGCAGGCGATCCACTATTTCCCCTTCATCCTGATCAACCTGACGACAGCGCTGAACAACATCGACCGCAGCATGGAAGAGGCGGCACAGAGCCTGGGCTGTAGCGGCATCCGTCTGTTCCGCCGCATCGTCTTCCCGCTGGCGATGCCGGGCTATATCGCCGGCGCGGCGCTGGTCTTCATCAAGGTATTCGACGATTTAGCCACGCCGCTGCTGCTCAACGTGAAGGACATGCTGGCGCCGCAGGCTTATTTGCGCGTCACGTCCATCGGCATTGCCGATCCGATGGGCTATGTCATTTCGGTGGTACTGATCGTCTTTTCGTTGCTCTCGATGTGGGCTTCCACTTTCGCCCTGCGTGGCCGCGACTATGCCACTACCCAGCGTGGTGGCGGCGGGCTGGATCGCCGCAAGCTCGGGCCTGTTCAGGCCGTTGCCGCCTATGGCACCGTGATTGCCATTCTGTTGCTGGTGCTGGCGCCGCATATCGCACTGACCCTGCTGTCGTTCGCCACCGTCTGGTCCTTCAGCCCGCTGCCCGATGCCTACACGCTGGCGCATTATGGCAAGGTGTTCGAGGAAAGCGCGGTGTATATGAAAAACACCGTGCTCTATGCCGGCCTCGCCGCCGCCATCGACATCGTGCTGGGCGTGGCGATTGCCTATCTGGTGCTGCGGACCAAGCTGGTCGGCCGGCAGTGGCTCGATTACGGCGCGATGGCGGCTTTGGCTGTGCCGGGCGTGGTGCTCGGCATCGGCTATCTGCGCAGCTTCTACGGCATCACGCTGCCCGACGGCACGCCGCTGGCCACGCTTTGGATCGTCATCGTGCTGGCGCTGGCCGTGCGGCGTCTACCCTATGCCCTGCGCGCCTGCTTTGCAGCCCTGCAGCAGGTCAGCGAGGCATTGGAGGAGGCGGGCGAGAATCTCGGTGCCACCAAGGCACGGGTGATCCGCCGCATTATCGTGCCGCTGATGACCGGCGGCATCCTGGCCGGTTTCGTCACAAGTTTCGCCACGGCCGCCGTCGAACTCTCGGCCACCATCATGCTGGTGCAGTCGAATGCCGATGCGCCGCTCACCTACGGGCTGTATGTCTTCATGCAGTCGCCGGCCGGCCGTGGCCCGGGTGCCGCACTCGGCATCATCGCGGTGATTCTGGTCGCCGCCTGCACCTTCATCTCGCATCTGCTGATCGAGCGGCATCGCCGCCGCTCCGGCGCCATTCGCTAAGGTTGTTGCATGACCATCGACGCCATCACGCCTGTTTCCGTCACCGTCGACCACGTTTCGCTCAGCTATGGCGAGAATGCGGTCCTGAAGGATGTCAGCCTGAAGGTGCAGCCCGGCGAGTTCTTCGCTTTCCTCGGTCCGTCGGGTTGTGGCAAGACCACCTTGCTGCGGCTGATTGCCGGCTTTGCCCATGCCCAGGGCGGGCGGATTCTGATTGGCGATCGCGAGGTGACCGACCTGCGGCCCTGGCAGCGCGATGTCGGGCTGGTCTTCCAGAATTATGCGCTATGGCCGCATATGACGGTGGCGGAGAATGTTGCCTTCGGGCTGGAGGAGCGCCGGCTGGCTTCAGCAGAGATCAAGAAGCGCGTCGGCGAGATGCTTGAGCTGGTGGGGTTGAGCGCGCTGGGCGACCGCCGACCGTCACAGCTGTCTGGCGGACAACAGCAGCGCGTGGCGCTGGCGCGTACGCTGGCGGTGCGACCGCGCGTGCTGCTGCTCGATGAGCCGCTGTCGAATCTCGATGCCAAGATGCGCGTCCAGGTGCGCCGCGAGCTGCGCGACCTTCAGCGTAGCCTGGGCATCACGGCGATCTTCGTGACGCATGACCAGGAAGAGGCAAATACCGTTTGCGACCGCATTGCCGTGATGAATGCTGGCGTGGTGCAGCAGGTGGCAGCGCCAATGGAGCTGTTTGCCCGACCCGCCAACCTGTTCGTGGCCAATTTCCTCGGTACAGCGAATGTCCTGGCTGGTCACGTCGATGGGGGATTTTATCGACTGACGGACGGGCAGGCTCTGCCGGTTCCGGCCGGTACGCCGAGTAATGCGCAGCTGGTGCTGCGACCGCAAGGTATCCTGCTGGCTTCCGATCAGTCTCGATCCGTCGAGGGCAGGGTGCGGTTGTCAGGCAGGGTGACCGACCGCGAATTTCTCGGCAGCAGCATGCGCTACTGTGTGGCGACCATAACGGGTGAGTTGCAGGTGGATGTATCGGGCGTGGATATGGAAACGCCACGGGAAATTGGCGACGCTGTCGACTTGGATCTGATGCCGCAGCACGCGATCTATCTTACGGAATGTTGAAGTTAGCCGTCTGATCTGCAGATGCTAGTCTACCGTGATCATATAGTGGAGATGGTGGCGCTTGCCCAAATGTTAAACCGCGATCTCGCTGGGACGGTACAGGCAGTGAAGCGCCGGATTCGGTAATGAACCCGGTAGCAAAGCCCCGGCAGAGGACTTTGCCGGGGCTATTCATTGCCACCCATGCAGGCGGCACTGTTCTGTGACATTGCATTCGGTAAAAAAACACTTACGGTTCAAATTGTTAATGGGTGCGTGTTGCCCTGTGGCGTGCATCTGGTATGCCGCTTTGATATACAAGTCGGAGTGCCGATGAGGAGCAGAATTTGACCGATCGGATTTTGTATTCGCTGGATTTCTGTGAGCACAAGCCGGCAGCCTATGCTGACGCGATCGCCTCCTATGGCGTCCGGCCCGCGCGGGTGCGGATTGTCGCGGGTGCGGCAGCGGAGCGAGAGGCCATCGCGCAATTCCTGTCGGAAAGGTTTGGCGATACGCTATCGGTCGATGTTTCCGGGGAACCGCCCCTTGCCGGCGGGGCAGACGAGCTGCTGCTACTGCCGGAACCGGATGCGGCCGCTCTTTCCGGTCTGCTGATGCACTTCATCGACCGGCCGGCTCGTATTCTGGCGCCTGTGACACCGCATTACTGTCGGCAGCGGGGGCTTTATGTGATCACGGTCCCGAAATCGGGATCGCATATGCTCTACGATCTGCTGCGCGACATGCGGCTATTCCACGACGAGCAGGGTTACCTGACAGACGATCAGCCGCCCGCGCCGAGCAAATGGAAAAGTCTGGGCCATGCGCATACGCATATGCCGGCAGAAGATTTTTTCCGCCGCCTGGCGGCTGCGCCGCGCGGTGGCGCCGATCACCCCTTCTTCGCCACGCCGGCGGTCTTTATGTATCGCAACCCTTGCGATATTGCCGTTTCGGAGATGAATTACTACAAGCGTCGGGAAAAGACGGCCCTGGCCTATTATGCCCGTCAGTTTTCGGACGAAGAGCTGCTACTGCGGATTATCGACGAAGATCCGATCCTCGATTCGTTGCGCAAGCGGATGCGGCATTATGTGCCGTGGGTGCATCTGCCCAATATCATTCCTGTTTCCTACGAGGAGCTGGTGGGTGCCCGCGGCGGTGGCGATGCCCGAGAACAGCGGCATTGCATCTGGTCGCTGCAGCTCAAACTGCATGTCCCCGGCCGGCCGGAGTATTTTGCGGAATCGATTGCGCTCGAACGCAGCGAAACCTTCTTCAAGGGAAAGATCGGTGCGCATAAGGCCTATTTCAATACGGCACACTGGTCCCTGATCGAGGCGATGCGCGACGACGTAATGCTGCCATTAGGATACGACACTGCTGCTGGTTTCTCCGATAGATATACGCCTGCACATATCGCGGAATGGCGCAGGCGTTCGCTGAAGCTAACGAAACAGGTTGAGGCAGCGGTCGGTACGGCCAGCGATATGGCCGAACTGCCTTACGGCAGCCTGCATCGCTATCGTGGTTATATCTTGTGCTGGATTGGCGGGCGGCTGTTTGCCGTGCCTGCGGATGCGGCAGCATTCAATCCACGACGCGATCTGGTGCCGGCCAGCGTACTACAGGATATGAAAACGGCGCCGCTGCTGGCCAAAGTGGACAAGGCGCCGCGCGGAGAGGAAGCGTTGCAACCCGTCGGCGTGGACGACGTGCCAGCTTGGCTGGCCACACTTGCGGTGCTCCCGAAGAATATCGAAGCCTATTGCGGTTACAATATCGTGCGGATCGCCGAGTATTTTCATGCCATTCCGCAGGGCGTAAATGCGGCAGGGCATCTGGACAGCCTGCGACGGTATCACGTCGGCACGACGATCGAGCAGGCGCGGTCGAAGATAGACCATCTGGTGCAGCAAGGTGAAGCAAGCCAGCCACCCCACCTGATCGAGAGCGTCGACTATCTGGAAGCCAATATCGTTTACTATCGCGGCCGCTATTTCGGTCTGCCCTGGGCCCTGGGCAAGGTGGATGTTACCGCTTTGCCTCAGGCGGAACAGGATAGCGAAGGCTGGATCGCGGATGCAGATATCGAACGTGTCCACGAACGGCTGATGGCACGGCGTTCGTTACAGCTCACGCCAAAGCTGTTGAAAAGCGTAGACGGATGCAATCTGGTCCTGTTCCAGAATGGTATCTTCATTATCCCGCATCGTCTCGGCGGGATTGACCTGAGTACATCAGGGGACGATCTGCCGCAGGAAGTCCGGATTGCCAGAAGTGTACCTGAAGCTGAGCGGCTGATCGCAAAGGGTCTGCAGGCCTGATGTGGCTGCAGGCCAGGCGGTCAGCGGATTATTTGCGGATTTCGTATACCCATTGATTTGCCTTCAGCCATTGCGTCGTACGGACGATGGCGTCCTGAATGCTGTGACGTGGCTGCCAGCCCAGGCTGGTGATTTTTGCGATATCCAGGAGGATGAAGGGGCTGTCGCCAATCCAGCCGCGCTCTCCGCCGGTAAAGGAGAATTCAGGGGAGACGCCCAATGTATCGGAAATAATGCCGGCCGATGTCTTCACCTCGACAACATCCGGTCGCCCGAGATTGAAGATGTTGACCTTGCCATCAGCTTTATCCAATGCGGTGAAGATGGCGTCGATGCAGTCATGGACGTAGAGATACGACTTGCGCTGTTTGCCATCTCCCAAGATTTCCAGGCGCGTGGGGTCGCAGGACAGTTTGTGGGAGAAGTCGAAGACGTGGCCGTGAGTATAGCGCTCGCCCAGGATCGACACAAAACGGAAGATCCAGCTTCTGAAGCCGAAGCCTTCGCAGTAGGCTTGGATAAGGCCTTCGCAGGCGAGTTTTGACGCGCCGTAAAGCGAGGTCTGGACCGGGAACGGAGCGGTCTCCGGCGTGGGGAAGGTTTCCGGTTCACCATAGATCGAGCCGGTTGAGGCGAAGGCTATGCGCTGGGTACCATTTTGCCGCATCGCCTCAAGCACATTGAAGGTGGCAATAGTATTCTGCTCCAGATCCTTGTTCGGATGCTCGGTGCCGAAGCGGACATCGGCATTCGCCGCGAGATGGCACACGAAATCGACGCCGCGCATGGCGTCAGTCAGTGCCTGTCGGTCCAGCAGGTCGCCGCAGATAAGGCGGAAATTCGGATTCTTTCGGGCCTCGGTCAGGAACTGTTCGAAGCCGGTAGAGAGATTGTCAAAGGCGGTGACACGAAATCCTCGGGCCAGAAGGTGATCTACGAGATTGCTCCCGATAAAGCCGGCGCCCCCGGTGACAAGATAGTGCATGATGCGTCTTTCTGGATCGAACCTGCTGCGGCTCTCCGCTGCGGAAGGTTCGTTTTTGGCGGAAGGCTCTGTTAGGCTGCATTCCTACATGGAATCGTTGATAGCTTAGCTCAGGGGCACCCCACAAGCCCTTACTCCGAGGGGGGACAAGCAGGAATGTTGGCCGGGAAAGTCACAAGCGGCAGGAAGGGCCTCGGGTTTATTGCAAAGGCATTACTGACCATCGCCTTCTTCGTTTATCTGATGGAGCAGGTCGAATGGGCTGATGTGTTTCAGGTGATGGCCACCATCTCTCCCTGGTGGGCTTTTGCCGCAGTCCTGTGGAAGCTGCTGCAATACCCGATGGCGGCTTTCCGCTGGCGGATTTTTGTAAATGCGATCGGTGGCCATATCCGCTTCCTGCAGGCGCTCAGCATTTTCTGGATCGGTTTTTTCGCAGCGCTTTTCCTACCGGGCATGATCGGCGGCGATGTGGTGCGCGTGTTGAAAATCCGCGAAGCCGGGGTGTCACTGCGGATTGCGGCCAGCAGCGTCATTCTGGAACGCGGGGTTATGGTCGCGTCCCTATTTTTGATGGTATCGGTGATATCGCTTGTTCCTGGTGCGCCGCGTATCCCCGGGATAGAGGTATTCTGGTTCGTCACGATTGGCGGCTTGGTCGGTGGCCTGCTGCTGACGCTGCTGCCTGCTACAGTTCTTGCCCGCCTTATGCAGCGGAAGATGCTGGTATGGCTTGGCGGCATCATTGAGGATATGCTCCGCATCCTTCGGGCACCTGGCACGGCCATGCTCGCCCTGGCGCTCAGCATTTTCGGCAACAGCCTCGTGGTGATCGAGGTTTACCTGCTCGGTTTGGCGATCGGTACCGATATCACTGTACTGGCCTGTTTCGCGCTGGTGCCGCCGGTCATCTTGGTTGTCTCATTGCCGATCTCGATCGGTGGCTGGGGTGCCCGCGAGGTCGCCTTGGTGACCGCCCTGGCCATTGTCGGAATTCCGGCTGAAAATGCCTTGGTGATCTCGGTCCTGTTTGGTCTGCTGACAACGCTGTTGGCCCTGCCGGGTGGCCTCCTGTGGGTACTCGCCGCGCCGCGTCGGAAAGTAGCAATATAGTAGACTTTAATTCTATTATAAGTAGATTATTCGAGTGAGTTGGAATGGGTGCGGAGCAGGGCCAATGGCACGACATATGGTAAAGTAATTGCTGTTGCCCGGGGCGGCAGTTCATGCGATGGCATTGCCGGACCGCGTATGGGGCGAGCGGGTGTAAAGAGGATCTGGGGAATTCATGGGGGACCGGTCGCAAAACTCGGCTGGCGTCACGGCGGAGCCTACGGCTCTGGCAATCAAGGACTATGCACGGCGGCTATCCACCCTGCGCAACGTGGATGGACTTGAATACCGGCAGTTTCGCGCCAGCCTGAAGCCCCGTTACCTAGTGGTATGGCGGGATATTGGTTTCGGTTATGGCGCGCTGGTGGCACTGATTGGTGGTGCACTCTGGCTGCCTGTCACCAGTGTTTCCGCCATCCTGCTATCGGCCGTCTTGTTCGGCACTGCACTGGGGTACTGCCTCCATTACCTGTCGCTGTTTTTGCATGCGGCATCACACTACAATCTAGCAGCAGATCGCACCTGGAACGATCGTCTGGCGACGGCCCTGTTCGGGCTCTGGTTCGGTTACGATATCCAGACCTACCGCACAGTCCATTTCCGGCATCACGCACATCTGGGGACCGACAGGGATCCGGAGAATTCCTACATTGAGCGTCTCGATCTGCCCTTTTTCCTAGGCGCGCTGTCGGGGCTTCGTTTCCTACGCAAGCTGGCTGGTACCCCGGCCGCGAAGGATGATGCCGGCTTTGTGCCGGGCCGCCCCTTCCCTGGCTTCCGCCTTTTCAGCGTGACGGTTCATCTCTTGCTGGTACTGGTGGCCGCGTTGCAGGGTGAATGGATCTTCGTGCTGGCCTGGCTCGGCTGTTGGGGCATCGTTTTTCCGCTGCTGACCGATCTGCGCCTCATGCTAGAGCATCGCCCGGACGTCACGGCAGCGGCAACGGGCATCCAGGACGGAAGCGGGCCATGGGCGGCGACATCTAGGATGTTTGTTGCCGGCCCGATCAGTGCGACATTTGGCGGGGCAGGATTTGACCGCCATCTCCTGCATCATCTTGAGCCATCCATCCCCTATGAACGGCTTGCCGATTTCGAGGCGTTTCTGGGCAAAACCGATCTGGGCGCGGTGCTTGTCGGCGCGCCTGCCACATACCGGCGTGCCTTTGCCGCCTTGTTCGGGAGATAACATTGTTTATTGCGAGCTTCTCACTTAAGACCTTCGTGCAGCGGCTGCTTTGCGAAATTCAGGAAATCGTCGATTTCGCCCATCTGCATCCCGTCCGGGAAATGCAGAAGCTGGCGCTTGCTGAAACCGTAAAATACATCAAGGACAACATGTCCGATGCGCTGGGCTGCTACACGGCGAAAGGCGTTCTGGATGTCGCGCTGAAGAAAGCCGCCAGGAATGGGCATTACCTGGAATTCGGCGTGTTTCGTGGAGGCACGATCCGCTATATCGCCAAACATCAGCCGCAGGACGGCGTGAATGGTTTTGACAGCTTCGAGGGACTGCCAGAAAGCTGGTCGGGCTATACGATGGACAAAGGCACCTTCAATCTGGACGGCCGTCTGCCCAAGGTGCCAGCCAACGTCCGGCTGCATCCAGGCTGGTTCGACAAGAGCCTGCCCGCATGGCTGGACCGCAACGAGGGACCGGTTTCCTTCGTGCATGTGGACTGCGATCTCTATTCATCGACGAAAACCATTTTCGATTTACTGCGGTCGCGCCTGCAGGCGGGAAGCGTCATCGTTTTCGACGAGTATTTTGGCTACCCGAATTGGCAGAAGCATGAGTTCAGGGCTTTCCAGGAATTCGTCACGGCACATGATGTGACATACAGCTATCTGGCCTATTCGCGCATTCAGGTTGCGGTGCAGATCACGGCCATCGGCCGATCTGCCGCGGCTTGAGAGTCAGCAGCTGAGATGGATCGCACAGATTTCAATGCGAAATGGCAGGCCGGTGCGACGTCAGCGCTGGTGACCGGCGCATCGGGTGCGTTCGGCGGTGCTGTGGCGGCGGCGCTGCGCCGGCAGGGCGTGCATCTGCTGCTCAGCGGCCAATCCGAACTGCGCCTGGCCGAGACCCGCGCCAGGCTCGAACAGGCTGTGCCTGGTGCGACGCGCATCGATCTGCTGCCGGCCGATCTGGGGCAGCACGCTGGCCAGCAGCAGCTCGCGCTGGCCCTGCAGCAGCAGGATATCGGCATCCTGGTACACGCCGCCGCGGTGCAGGGACCGATCGGTCCCGCCTGGAACAACGATCCGTTGAAAATGCGGGCGGCCTTTGAAGTGAATCTCTTCGCCGCGATTGCGCTTTGCAATGCCGCCGCGGCTGCCATGCCGGCCCGAGGCGGGGGCAAGATCATCTGCTTTTCGGGCGGTGGGGCGACGGCGCCGCGCGCCGACTTCTCCGCGTATGCCAGCACCAAGGCAGCGTTGGTGCGCTATTGCGAATGTCTGGCTGTCGAAACCCGTGACACAGGCATCGACGTCAACTGCATTGCACCGGGAGCGGCGCTGACGCGGATGACCCGCGAAATCTTCGCGGCGGGCGCCGGCGTCAATGCGAAGGAACGCCAGGCCGTGGAAACGGCTGCAGCGGGCACGGAAGATACGCTGGGGCGTGCCGCCGATCTGTGCGCTTTCCTCGCTTCACCCCGGAGCCATGGCATAACGGGCAAGCTGATATCCGCCGTATGGGATCCCTGGCCGTCGCTGGCGGAGCATATCGACGATCTGCAGGCGAAGGATATCTACACGCTGCGCCGTATCGTACCGGCCGATCGCGGCTTGACTTGGGGAAACTGAGATGCGCCTGGCAATTGTGGGCTGCGGGCTGATCGGCGGCAAGCGAGCGGCGGCTGCCCTCGTGGAAGGTCATGCTGTCACCGTAGTCTGTGACATCAATACCGAACGCGCCGCTGCTCTGGCGCGCAGCACGGGTGCGCGCGTGGCAATGGACTGGCAGGAAGCCGTAAAGGCGGACTGCGATATCGTAGTGGTGGCCACGACTCACGCCCTGCTGGCACCGGTCAGTATTGCGGCCGTGCAGGCCGGCAAACATGTCCTGGTGGAAAAACCGGCGGGGCTGAACGGCGCCGAGGTTTCGGCAGTGGCAGCCGAGGCCAGGAAGCATAATCGGCTGATCAAGGTCGGCTTCAATCACCGCTTCCATCCCGGCCTGTGGAAGGCGCGGGAAATGGTCGCCACAGGCGCGGTTGGTCCCCTGATGTTTATCCGTGGACGATACGGCCATGGTGGACGGGTTGGTTACGATAAGGAATGGCGCTGCGTGCCGGAGATTTCGGGTGGCGGTGAGCTGATCGATCAGGGGGCACATCTGATCGACCTGTCACGCTGGTTCCTGGGCGACGTCACGCTGGATTACGGTGCGGCGCTGACCAGCTATTGGAACATCTCTGTCGACGACAACTGCTTTCTGGCTCTGCGCGGCCCCAAAGGCGAGATGGCCTGGCTCCATGCAAGCTGGAGCGAGTGGAAGAACATATTCAGTTTTGAAATCTATGGCCGCGACGGCAAGTTGACCGTGGAAGGGCTGGGGGGCTCGTACGGGGTGGAAAAGCTGACTTATCATAAAATGCTGCCCGAAATGGGACCGCCGGAGACCGCCAGCTGGGAATATCCCTTCCCGGACGATTCATGGATCCGTGAATACCGTGATTTTTCTGCCGCCATTGCGGAAGGCCGTCGTCCGGTCGGCGATATTGACGATGCGGTGGCAATGCATGCCATCATCGATGCGACATACGGGCGGAGTGGGAAATGATCATCACGCGCAGCCCGCTTCGCATCACCCTGGGTGGCGGCGGCACAGATCTTCCATCCTACTATGAAAACCATGAGGGTTTCCTGATCGCCGCTGCGATCGACCGGTATGTCTACATCACCATTCACCGGACCTTCTTCGACGAGTTCATCGTCAAGTATTCCAAGCTGGAGAAGGTTAGCCACGCCAAGGAGTTGGAGCATCCGATCATCCGTGAAGCACTAGATCTGGTGAACCTGGACGGGCGCGGCATGGAAATCACCAGCATGGCTGATATTCCGGCTGGAACCGGACTGGGATCTTCCGGCAGCTTCACCACGGCACTGCTCAAGGCGCTGCATAGCCTGAAGCGGAATATCGTCCATCCCGAAGAGCTGGCCGAGCAGGCCTGTCATATCGAGATCGAGCGTCTGAAGGATCCGATTGGCAAGCAGGACCAGTATATCGCTGCCTATGGCGGCATCACATGCTTCCGCTTCCAGAAGGATGGCAAGGTGAAGGCCTGGCCCTTGGCCATAAGTGAGGAGACGCGGCACAATCTGGAGGATGGCCTGGTGATGTTCTTCACCGGCTATTCGCGCCGTGCCGCCGATATCCTCAAGCAGCAGGACGATCAGACGAAATCCAAGGCCGATGCCGGTGCGATGGTGGCGAACCTGCATTACGTGAAGGACCTTGGCCTGCGTAGCAAGGATGCGCTGGAACAGGGCGACTTGATCGCCTTCGGTCAGTTAATGCACGAGCACTGGCAGTACAAGAAAAAGCGCTCCGGTGCCATGTCGAACCCGCAGATCGACGAATGGTACGACTTGGCCATGCGCAACGGTGCAGTGGGTGGCAAGCTGATCGGTGCCGGTGGCGGCGGTTTCCTGATGTTCTACAGCGCGGACAAGACGCGGCTGCGCCACGCCCTGCTGGCAGCTGGTCTGAAAGAAGTGCGGTTCCATTTCGATTTCGAGGGAACCAAGGTGCTGGCACAATGACCATGCCACCACTGATTCTGCTGGCCGGTGGGCTTGCCACGCGCATGCGTCCGCTGACAGAAAAGGTGCCGAAAGCCCTGCTGGACGTCGGGGGGGAGCCGTTCATTGCACACCAGTTGCGGCTGCTGGCCGGTGAGGGGATCGACCGGGTTGTGATCTGCACCGGTTACCTGGGTGAGATGATCGAGGATTTCGTGGGCGATGGTGCGCGCTTCGGCATCCGGGTCTCCTATTCTCCGGACGGGCCGGCACTGCTAGGGACCGGGGGCGCGCTGGTCCGCGCTCTGCCACAGGTCGAAGATTTATTTCTGGTGATGTATGGCGATTCCTATCTGCCCTGCGCCTTTGCGCCAATCGTTGAAGCGTTCCGCACCAGCGAGGCGCTTGGCGTCATGACAGTCTTCCGCAATGAAGGGCGATGGGAAAAAAGCAATGTCGAATTCGATGGCGCGATGCTGCATCGCTACGACAAGTTCAATCCGACGCCGGCGATGAGCCATGTGGATTACGGCCTCAGCGGTTTCCGCAGAGAGGCTTTCTCAGGATATGCCGATACGGCACCTTTCGACCTTTATGTGGTTTTCGCCGATCTGGTGCAACGCAAGATGCTGATGGGATATGAGGTCAGTGAACGGTTTTACGAAATTGGTTCGCAGCAGGGCCTCGCGGAAACGGATATTTATCTGAGGAGTCAGTCGATATGACGATCAGTGCGTACACAGCCATGTATATGGAAGAAGTCTGCAGGGTCGCCCAGGGGATCGACCAGGGCCAGGTGGACAAGATAGTCCGGATTCTGGCAAAAACGCGTGCCGATGGCGGCCGGCTGTTTTTCCTCGGTGTCGGGGGCGGTGCCGGCAATGCAAGCCACGCAGTGAATGACTTCCGCAAGATAGCGGCCATCGAATCCTATGCGCCGACTGATAACGTTTCTGAGCTGACCGCCCGCGTCAATGACGATGGCTGGGAAACGGTCTTCGCCCGCTGGCTGGAAGTCAGCAAGGTAGGCAGCCGGGATGTCGTGTTTGTCTTCTCCGTCGGCGGCGGCAATGCGGAAAAGAATATCAGCGCCAATATCGTGCAGGGACTGAAAGTCGCCAAGGCGGCGGGTGCGAAGGTTGTTGGCGTGGTCGGCCGCGATGGCGGCTATACGGCGCAGGTGGCCGATGCCTGCGTCATCGTGCCGACCGTGAACCCCGAGACGGTGACGCCGCATGCCGAGGCTTTCCAGGCGGTGGTCTGGCATCTGATCGTGTCGCATCCCGATCTGAAGCAGAACGAGATGAAGTGGGAGGCCGTACGGTAATGTCCTCGTCCCGGGCCGTATTTCTCGACCGGGACGGTGTCATCAACCGTAATGTCTACTATGCGTCCTCCGGTGAATGGGAGGCGCCGCGACACCCCGACGATCTTGCGATTGCCGCCGGAGCGATGACCTCGATCCGTCAGCTGAACGCGCTGGGCTTTCGGCTGTTCATTGTCACCAACCAGCCGAGTTTTGCGAAAGGCAAATGTTCGCTGGATGACCTGAAGGCCGTGCAGGCGCGCGTGGAGGCGTTGATCGCGGAAAGCGGCGGCGTACTCACGGAAAGCTTTGTCTGCTTTCATCATCCGGACGGAGTCGAGCCGGGCTATTCCGGCCCGTGCGAATGCCGCAAACCCTCGCCAGCGTCCCTGCTGGAAGCAGCGCGTCGTTTCAATATCGATCTCGGCCGCAGCTGGATGGTGGGGGATCGGGAGACTGACGTCGCCTGCGGCCATGCCGCGGGCGTGCGGACCATTCGCATTGCACCGGATCACCCGGTTGCAGCAACAGGTATATCGACTGCCGATTATCAGGCCGCAGATCTTGCCGCTGCCGTGGCGGATATCATTGTTGCAAATGCGGACCGGAAATAGAGATGCAGGTGGGACAGATGATCGCCTATATGAATAAGGCAGTTGCCGATTTCCCCGGGCTGCTGATGCGGCATCCGAAGACAGTTGCGGCACTGGTCTTTCTGTTCTTCACCCTGCTTATTACATCGCCCGGTTGGCTTAATGGCCGGATATTTGTCGGCAGCACCGACAACTATTATCACCAGATTCCAAATCTGATGTTTACGGTGAAGTCACTGAAGGCGGGGGATATTGGTCTGTGGAATCCGTATATCCAGACCGGTATCGACTTCTCCAGCAGCACCCATAACATGATTTATTCGCCATTCAACTGGCTGCTGTTTCTGTTTCCTGCCAGCTGGTATCTCTATTTGCAGACGGTCCGGGTTTTTCTTGAGATATGGGCGGTCGGGTTTTTCGCCTTTCTCTTTTTTCGCGAAGAAATCCGGAATGATAAATGGGCGCTCTTCGGAGCGGTGACGTATCAGCTCTGTGGATTTCTATATCTCAGCCTTACGACTTATCCATGCGTTCAGCTTTTTTTCCTGATGCCGGCCTGCGGGTACCTGATATGGACCATGGAAAAGCGATCGGCGCTGCTGAACTATCTCTTATTCGTCTTGTGTTTTTCTCTCATCATCCTCGATGGGAATATCATTTATGAATTCGGGTCTTTGCTCGTTGTTGCCATCTGTTTTCTCTATCGCTGGTGGCCGAACTCCGTGGCGCTGTGGCGTCCTATCGCTCCGACCCTGACTTTCTATTCGGCCGCCATTACCGCCCTGCTGCTGACGGCTGTGCGCTGGGTGCCGATCAGTCTGTCGATCATGTTTGATGGCGCGCGTTTCGAGGCGAATGGCCTGATTCAGTCGATCCCCGGGCGGGTACATACCCTGGCAATGGCGGCCTTCCCGGAATCCTTCGGAATAGTGCCGACCGATTCAAGGCCGTTCTTTCGAGCGCTCTGGCCTTCCGACGGAGGGCACGCGCAGTTTCATGGCTTCACGTATTTCGGTGTGGTCGGCCTGTGCCTGATACTGCTCGCGCTTATAGGGCGTCCCAAGCGGGCGATTTTCTGGCTCGTCTGGCTGTTGATCGCGGCTTGCTGGTCTTTGCAGGTTGCGCCGGTCACAACCATTCTTGATGCCGTGTTCTTCCCCTTTGTCCATACGATCATCCCTAAAATGTCGCTGCCAATCGCGGCGGCAATGGCGATTGGCTATATGGGCATGCATCTGGAACAATCTTCCAGGCGGTTGCCGGCGGGGGCAATCATCATATTGGCAGCAGCGCCTATTCTGTTTGTCGCCATTGCAATAATTCCGCGCATTGTATTGGCGCCGGGTTTGCTGTGGCCGCTGCGCGGGCTTCTGCTCGCGATCATCGGCTGCATGGTATTAAGCTATGTCATGGTGATGTACCGGCCCGAACGGTATGCCCTGTACGTCATGGCGGTTGCCGGCCTTGCAGGGACAGCCCTGTTGATCTTGATCTATGATCTGCTGCCTTCGCCGATGATGTTTTCGGCACTCTACTACATCGGACTCGCCGTCCTGGCAGGGCTTGCCGTGTTTGCTGCCCAGAAAGCGGGTGCCTTGGGGCCGGCTTATACCGGCCTGATATTGCTGGCGCTCACGGTCGCCATTCTCGCCGGCCCATTCCCGGTGTCGATGCCATGGCCTGATCCGTCCAGTTTGATAAAGCTGGCTGCCGGCGGGATGGTGCGTTACATCATATTTGCACTGATCATTATGGGGAGTATCGCTGCACTTCGAGCCGGACGCTTGGCGAGTGGTAATGTATTCCTGCTGCTGATGGCGCTAACTGTAGTGGACTTGGTTCCTTACAACATCAATTACTCCCGGCAGATCACAGAAGCCTTTTGGAAGTTGGACCGCCTTTTCCCGGATCGCAACTCCATTATTCGGCCTCAATCCTCATCGCAAACGGAAGCGCTGCCGAATCTCCTCAAGAATCCTTCCATGGAACAGTGGAGCAGTGGCGGGGGTGTTGCTGATTGGGTTCTAGGTGGGCGGGAGATGACGGCCGCGCGTATTCCTTCACCGGTGAGTGGCGAGTATGCCGTGCAGCTGAAGTCTGTGAATGGAGGCAATCTTTATCAGGACAGGCCTGCGCCAGACCGCACTGTGCTCGTGAGCTTTGGGGTCTGGGCGCGATCTGATGGTCCGGGCCTGCCGCAGATTCTGCTGACAGATGGAACGACAGGCCGTGGATCACCGCCCTATTCCGGAAACGGCCGCTGGCAATGGCTGGAGGCATCGCTGAAGGTCGAGCCGACTGCCAGATACATCCGCCCGCATCTTTATGTGCCGGCAAACGGCACTGTCGAGTATGACGGAGCCAAACTTGCATTCGGCCCGAAATTGCTGCCGTTCGGCTATGACAAGGATCATGATGATCCGCTGAAGCAGGGATTTGACGGCGAATGGATGCAGCCGCTTGATCCCGAGCTCGTAAACTACCGCGTAAATTATCCTCATATTTTTCTTCAACTGAGCGGAAGCGAACTACAATCCAACATTCCGTCGGTATATGGCCTGCGGTCATATGGCGGATTGAATTCCGATGTTCCGGCTTTGCTGGGCGAGATAATCCGGCGCCTGGAACCGGAAAATTTCAATGCGGCCGGCTTTTACAGTCAAGCCGCCTCACCCGTACTGAACGATCTTGTTGGGAACGGCTATGACCCGAATTATCGTCAGGGACGGGAGATCCGTCCTACGGCTCTGTCGCGCTTTATGTTCTTCTCAAATTTCGAAGTGTACCAAAATGGTAATCAGGTTCTGGATCGCATCGCGGCACCTGACTTTGTAGCCCGGAATGGCCTGCTCCTCATGGGCTACCGGCCGGATTTTCCTGCCTCACCGGGCCGCGGAGGAAAAGTCGAATACGAAGAGAAGCGCCATCATGAGTTGACGATGACTATAGAGGCGCCGCAGGCCGGCATGTTGTTCTTTGGCGATGGGTATAATCGCGGCTGGCGCGCTTTCGTGAACGGGCAGGAAGTGCCGGTGGTTCGCGCAAATCACGCCTTTATGGCCATTCCTGTTCCGGCAGGCCGCCATGAGGTCGAATGGTTGTTCACGCCACCATATTTTAAGATGGGGCTTCGCATAACTCTTGTCGGTTTCTTGCTGCTCATCCTGACGGTCGCGGGGTTGTTTTTCTTTATCCGGCCGAAGAAGGGGGTTGCGGTATCGATAGGTTGACGAGGAGTTATTGGGGAGGGGCTGAGCGGTGGGTCATGATGATCCACATGCCTCCGGCGGCCTTGGAGCTCAGCTTTATCAGGCTGTCCAGAATCGATGTGGCAGCGAGAAGCGCAAAATCATAGAAGCGGCGTCCGACGATTACTTTGGGCGGGAAGATGGTATCCGCAATACTTCTTGGGAGCCACTTCATTGCAAGGACATGAAACGTCCACACCCAGAAAGTGCCAATTGGGTATGTTTCGTTATGCTTCACGTCCAAGCCGGCTTTGCCTGCCAGACGTGCGAAGCTGCTGGCACTGAAGAGATGCCAGTGTCTGGGCGCGTGGTATCCACCCCAGACACCGGAACGAAAGACGCGAAACGCCAGCGTATCGATGGTCGGGGTCTCGAAAAGCATCACACCGGCCGGCTGCAACAGGTTGCGGCATTCATTGAGAAACTGATCGGGTCTGGCAACATGCTCGATGACATGGAGGCAGATGACGGCATCGAAAAATTGCGGCTCAATCTCTACTTCTCCGATAAAGCCGTGGATTATCTTGTGCCCCTTGCGTTCGGCGCGTGACAGGGCGGATGACGAACTATCAAGCCCGTATGTCTGCGCTTCAGGGATGAGGGTTTTAATGGCGTCGAGGAATTTTCCTTCACCACACCCAATATCCAGGATTCGCAAAGGACGGCCTGCGACTTGCGGCAGAAATGGTACAAGGCGCGTTTCCAGCGCCTTGACTCTGCCGCGGGCTACAGCTCTCAAAACCCAGGAGTCCGGCTCTTCGCTGTCATCGCCAAAGGCATAGTAGGTCGGCGGATAGATGCGCCCCAGTTCGGATATTGAAGGGCGGGGGAACAGGTAGACGTGCCCGCATTGACACTGAATTACTGGAAAGGCGATCGCCGTCGTATTTTCGTATTCATGTTCTTTGACGGCGCCAATCACATTAACATGGCTGCGCTGGCCGCAAATCACACAAAGGTTGTCATGCTCAAGTTGGAAGCTTTCACGGGCGGCGACCTGTTGAGCTTTCTCTACTGTAGTGTTCAGCGTGTTGCTCCGCTTCTTAGTTGTTTTTGCAGTCCTGCGAGCGATTCCATATAGGATGGCGATAATGCATTTTCGCGCGTTTCATAATGAGAATTAGCCATAAATTCACGGTGAAGCGAGGGAAGAAGGTAATACGGCACCTGTGGGAAGAGATGATGCTCGTGGTGATAATTGAAATTGAAAGGGGCAAGGAAAGCACGTTCAAAGATGTTGAATATTCCGCCTGCATTCGTTCGAGAGAACTCCGCTTCGGACCTGCCGGCATCGATCAGGCCGCCATGCTCGCCGACTGACCGAGTTCGATTGAGAATGCCGGGAATGACAACCAGGGGCAGGATCCAGAATGCGAAATAACCCGACCAGTTCTCATTCCATATAAAAAAGCCGAGAACGCAGCTCTGTGTGAGAGCTAACAGGATCAGGAATTCGAATTTGTCCCAAAGTGGAACCTGAAATGCTCCGGCATCGGCCGCCACGGTTCGGCCAAGGCTGCGTCGGACAGAGTCGATTGGCGCCAGCAGGCACCACAACCAGACCGATCCACCGGCTTTTTCCAGGATTGCCGCATCCTCGAACAGATAAGCATCCGGATCGCTTGCCGTGCCGACGGACTGGTGATGAATCAAGTGGCTGCGCCGCATGGCTGCAAAATTGAAGGTGATCAGAGCGCCGCAAATGCGGCCAAGGAGATTGTTCGCGCCGCGCCAGGGGAGGAGGCCTTGATGAATGGCCTCGTGAACGGCGACCAGCAGCCAGTATTGTGCCGTGCCAACCAGGATGATTATCAGGGGAGCTTGCCAGGATAACGCCGGGGTCTGAATCGCAAGGGCGACGACTGCGGTCACAGCAAGAAGGTGGGCCGTTGTCAGCAGAGCATTCCGCAGCGGGAGGCGGGGCAAACGCCTTACAATAGGCAACAACTCTGCTCTCGCAAAACGCTGCGGCGGTGCCTCGCTGTTCATGGTCCTGTCCTCGGGATTCCAGAGGCTACCGTATTTTGCTGTATAGTGGGCCGCAAGGGTGAATATGTGCCTGCTTTGTGGTGAACTGGCTTTTGAGGCACGGCGATTAAAGCAAACGCACCGGATCTTTCCCGGGGCGAATGACGGACGATGGCTGTTTGCGTGAGGTACGGGAAACGGGTAGAAATTCCCGGTCACGGGGAAGGGGTCTTACGGCCAATGGCGATGGGTATTACTAGAAAAATCAGTAAAATACTCGATATTCCTGCAGTTTTTGTGCTTCAGCAAAAAATCGGCAATACCTTTTCCACTCTACGCACGCATTTTGCTCCGGAGTTGGCAGGGGGAGGCTTGTCAATTCTGGATGTCGGCTGCGGCACAGGCACTTGCGGCGCGAACTTTATCGACATGAAGCGCAACGCCTATACCGGCGTCGATATTGTTCCCCAGTATATCAACTGGGCTGCGGCGCATTATCCGCATGGCAAGTACATAGCCCATGATGCCCGCTCATTGCCGTTTCCAGATCACAGCTTCGATGTCGCCACCTTTGTCGGCGTTCTTCATCATATGGATGACCAACTTGCCATGGATTGCCTGGCCAGCGTGCGGCGCGTGCTGAAGCCTACCGGCCAGTTACTGGTTGCGGAACCTATTTTCTCCGATGGTAAGCCACTTAGTAGTTTCTTCCTGCGTCATGATCGTGGCAATTTTATCCGACCTGCGGACGGGTATGAAAAACTGCTGCGGGATTTTCAGGATATCCGGCAGGACAGGTTCCCGTTTTCCCTTCACACATTCGCCTCGTTCCGGGCACGGCCGCGGCCGGCCTGACCACACGATTCATCCACGGATAGACACATGCTCAAGAAATTCAAGATCAAGCTTTTCATGGATGGCGCCGAGATCGGTCCAATGCGACAGGCCTATCAGGAGAAGCGGGTCAGCGGTTTCACCACCAACCCCACGCTGATGCGGAAGGCAGGCATTGCCGATTATGAAGCCTTTGCCCGGGAAGCCATAGCAGCTATCCCCGACCTGCCGATTTCCTTCGAGGTATTTTCCGACGACCTCGCCGGCATGGAGCGTGAAGCGCGCATCATCGCGGCCTGGGGAGGGGATACCTATATCAAGATTCCGATCATGAACACCAAGGGCGAGTCGACCGTGCCGCTGATCCGGAAACTTTCGACGGAAGGCTTCTCGCTGAACGTTACGGCCATGATGCCACTTGATCAGGTGCGGGCCGTTGCCGAGGCCGTCAGCCCAAAAGCGCGCACCATCGTTTCGGTTTTTGCCGGCCGCGTTGCCGATACCGGCGTGGATCCGGTGCCGCTGATGACGGAAGCGGTCGCTATCCTGAAGTCCAATCCAAATGCCGAACTTCTCTGGGCCAGCCCGCGCGAGCTGCTGAATTTGTTTCAGGCCGATGCCTGTGGATGCCATATCATCACTGCAACTTCGGATATTATCGCCAAGCTGGCGCTGGTCGGAAAAGACCTGACCCAGTATTCGCAAGAGACGGTGGCGATGTTCTATCGGGATGCCACGGCCGCCGGTTACAAGCTGGCCTGACACGATGGAAACGACGATGGCCACCCCCCAGACCAGAATCCCCGGCACGGCAGGGCCTGCGATTAGCGTCGTCGTGCCCGTCTACAAGGAAGAAGGCAACATTCGTCCCTTCTTGGAGCGGGTAGTGCCGGTGCTGGAAAAAATCGGCACTTACGAGATTCTTTTCTGTCTTGATCCATCGCCGGATCGTACGGAAGACGTGATTGCCCAAGCCATCGCCGAAAACCCCAATATTCGACTTCTGGTGTTCAGCCGCCGTTTCGGCCAGCCTGCTGCGGTGGCTGCTGGTATCGAGCTCTGTTCCGGCGATACCTGCACCGTGATCGATGTTGACCTGCAGGATCCGCCCGAACTGATCGCCGACCTCCATGCCAAGATGCAGGAGGGTTACGATGTGGTTTATGCGAAGCGCAGGAAGCGGAACGGTGAAACGGCCCTGAAGCTGCTGGTGGCGTGGTTGGGCTACAAGGTGCTAAACGCCGTCGGCGATGTCCGTATCCCGCGCAACACGGGTGATTTCCGGATCATGAGCCGGCGCGTGGTGGAAGAGCTGCGCGGTCTCAAGGAGGTGCACGGCTTCCTCCGCGGCCTGGTCGCATTCGTCGGGTTTTCCCAGGCTTTCGTGGAGTATGATCGCGACGCCCGCGCACATGGCGCGGGACACTATAATCGCTATATCGGCTCGCTGAAAATCGGCTTCAACGGCCTGATCGGCTTCTCTACCTTCTTGCTCGATCTGACGCTGATCCTGGGATTGGCGATCAGTCTGATCGCTTTCCTCGGCGTGGTGTATGTTCTTGCGGCGTTGACGGTGTTCGGACAGGATTTCCCGCTCGGCACACCCAGCATTCTGATCTCGATCTTGTTCCTCGGCGGCGTACAACTCATATCGGTTGGTGTGATCGGTCAGTATGTCGGACGGATTTATGAAGAGGTTAAGCACCGGCCGAAATATATCGTGCAGCGCTCCGTGAATATTCAACTGCTTGAAGATACCAGAGCGCGGCGGATGTCTTGATGGCGAGCAATCCTGACGGCCTTCACTCCGACTATTTTTGTACTGCTGACGAATGTCACTGAATATGTCAGCCGGTTTGACGGGCGTGGCCTTTATTACACAGCCCTGTTCAAGGCGCTTTTGCGGCTCTGGTCGTTTTTTGGCGCCTAACAGTGATGCCGCAAAAGCGTCAGTCCGAAGTGGGAAACTGAAATCGGAAGTAGTGCCAATTGAAGTTGTTAGCCATTGATGGATATGTACAAGTTATATAAATTCTAAATAGTACATAGGGGTTAGTTTCAGCATTCTGCTGTGGGGGCAGGCAGCGATGTCATTCGCGCGCGATATTGCGGGCGGCAATCTTGTTGCCGCAGCACGGTCTTCCGGACGTGATCTTTATGATGCAGCTGCATTCGGCCTGATTGGCGGCGGAGCTGCCGCACTTCAGGCTCTGGCTGCCGTGGACGCGCCGGAGGCGCGGCTGTTTCATGCTCTGGCGCTCTGGATCGACGGGCAGGACGATGAAGCTGCGCGGATGCTGCAGCAGGCGCCCGCTTCAGATGCCGCAAGCAAGCTGGCTGCGATACTAGAAAAGGATCGGATACGCGTCCTTGGCTTTCTGCCGCATCATCGTGGAGGGCCGCACTGCCTCTTCGCCGGTGCAAGCGCCGATCCGCGGTTCGAGATTTCGAATGTCTGGTTCCATGCACCGCGCGGCGACGGCATCGCCAACCGTGTCGATGCCAGCATCCATCATTTCTATCGTCGCGTGGCAAAACCGGATTTCCTGGTCAGTGAAATGGCGGAGTGGCACGTTCTGCCCCGTAATCTTGCCGAGGCCCCCTTCCACAAGATCGCGCATACTTCCGATTTCGACATTCATGGCCAGGAAGTCATCCCCTGGCTCCGGCAGTTCGACACGGTTCTCACACTGGATCATACGGAATGGGCGCGGTTGCGCAGAGCAATTCCTGATAGCCAGGTGCTCACCTATCCAAAGGCTTTCACCATTTTCGACAGGGCGTCGGATATTCCCGGTTACGCAGAGCGTCCGATTGATATCCTGATGACCGGCACGGTCTTGTCGGACTATCACAACGACAAGAACGAATTGATCACGCGCCTTACCGCGCAGGGCGAGCTGAAATGCATGTTGCTCAACGGTTTCGTCAGCCCTGCGGAATACGAGAGTCTGACGCGCCGGAGCAAGCTGACGCTGAGCTTTGTTCGCCATTCCGGCACGATGCCGACGCGTGCACTGGAATCTCTTAGTCTCGGAACCTGGAGTCTGGTGCAGGCTGATTCGGCCGTGCATCTTTATCTGCCCGAGAATGCGGCCCTGCTGAAATACAATTTCGGTGATTGGTCCGGCCTGGCTAGCGAGCTGGCGTCTTTCCTTCGCCACTGCGCCAAACATCCCGAAGACTACGTCGGACGCGCCGCGCTGACACGCCGCGCCGTATGCGAGGCCTTTGCTCCCGCGCGCGTGAGTTCGCAGTATATGCGCTTCTGTGCCGCCCTGCCGGCAATAAAATCGGCTATCGGCATGAGTGGGCGACAGGTCCGCACCGCCGCGCCGCAGATGCAGAAGCGCGGATGCGTCGTGAAGGGCTGGCTACCGGCCGATGGTGATCCGGAAACTCTCGCCACACTGCTTGAGAGCAATCTGAAACTGGCCGCGAATATCGATGATTATGGCGGTTTCAACGATGCCGGCCGCGAGAATCTGATCGAATATGCCAGGTTAATCAATGCCGGCAACACACAGCCGGCCCTGCTGCAGGCGGCGATCGAGGCATGGGGCCGCGCCATTGCCATGCAGCCCGAAGCGCTGGCGCCGCGGTTCAATCTCATTCGTGCGCTTTATCATTTCGGGGCGACGGCGGAGCGGCAGCAGGCCGGGCGTCTGCTGGAAACCACGCTGGCGCTGCGTCAGGCGGGTACGCTGTACCTCAAGGCTGAGGACGATCTGCTGCCGTATGACTTCCATCCTTCCCACTTTAATGGCCAGGTTTGTAACGATTTGCGGCTGGAAGCTTTCGGAGGTTCGCTGAAAGCCCTGGATGCGGTTCGCGACCTGATCATTGCGTCGCTGCATTATTACAGGGCGCGGGCTCTCGGGAACGATCCTGCGGCCGAAGCCGATTTTGACGCAGCCCTGGCACTGGATGAAGGCAATATCCATTTCCGTATCGGATATGCACAGTATCTCCTGTCGACGCAGCCGTTACGGCATAAGGCGGCATTGGCGATGCTCCGGAACATCGCCAATGAGAAGGCGTGGACGCCGATACTGGGTACGCTTCTGCATGTAATGGGAGATGCACCGGCGTCTTCCAGGCGGCATGTCCAGTTCTTCGATATTGAAGGCGAACTGGCGCGCCGTGAGCGGTATGCACTGTCCCGCTGCCTCACAATGACAGGTGAGCGCTTCTTCGGGCTGCGGCAGCTCAGTTCGCAGGTCTCAAAGATAGCGCTGATAGTGTGTGGTGCCGGCATCAGTGCCAGCGAACAGATTTACCGCTCGCTTGCCGACCTTAGGCAAACCTGTCCCGAGGTCGAGATTGTGGTCGTCGATACGGTGCTGGATTGCCGCTCCTCGCCTTTGACCGGTCTGGCCAGTCTGCTGCTGACGGTACCGCAGGCAGGCATCATGGCCTACAGTTCGATGGCAATCGGGAACGTCATCCCGCAACTTCAGTCGAAGTTCGTCGTTGTGGCAGAGCCGGACATGGCGGATATCTCGTCCGTCGCTGCCCTGGTCAAACGCCTGGCAAAGCCTGGCCGACACGAAACCGACATTGTTACGTATGATCGACGGCCAATCCTGCTGGAGAGCAAGGCTCCGGCAGGCGGTGCACAGAGAGAGCTCCTCGCGGTTGGTGCGCCAGTCGAGATGCTGCGGATAGCGTCGTTGCCGCAATCGACTGGTATGCTGCAGGCTGCGAGCCTCACCTTGCCGATCTTGGCGCATCAGTTGCGCGCCTCTGCAGCAGCCTTCTATTTTGCCGAGGAAGAAACCGGCAGCCTCTACTATCTGGACAAAAACGACCCGCTGCTTGAACTGTCCGACTATGTTTCACCGGACGAGGCACTCGTTCTTTCACTAGTTTCGCCGAACTGGAACCGGTTCATTGCGGAGGCCTCTGCATTTTCTGGCCCTCCCGCTCCCTTCCAAGACGTCATCGAGACGGCTCAGTCACAGCTGGCGGCGCCTGTCGTGCTGGCCGGGGCTGACAATGACGGGGGGATGAATTTCGGCCGGGATTCGCTTGCCTATCGCATAGCGCGGAGCATCTATCGGCGTTACCTGAAACGCGGCGACGTGGCGCCGGGCGAATTGGCCATGCAGCTTGGCTTCGTGCGCTTTGAATATGTGCGCCCGTATCTGCGTGTGCGGTTTTGTAGGCCGGGCATGACGAAGCGCTGAACCGGTTTCAACGCCAGCGCGGTGCTGGCAGTCCGAGCTTCGCCTTTTTGTCGATCAGGCGTTTCACCTTCACGATCGACGATCCGATAATCGCATGGCGCTGATACGGCCAGTAGCGGAAATCGAGGGTGAATCCGTACATTTTCCGGACATTGAGTGGCCCGAGCGATACGGGGATGGCAACGAGCCGGTCATGGCAGGCGAAAAGATTGTGGTCGCGATATTCTTCTATTTTCCAGAAAGGTGGTGGACTGTGGTCAAGTGGCGGAAAGACATCAGCCACCGCTGCCTCGGCATCTTCCTGACTGTCTGCGAGAACGATGCCGAGTGTGCCATGCCGTTGGCGATCAGCCAGATCCGTGGCCGTCAGGCGTAGCCATTGGGGCGCGGCATAATACTGGCCGCTCCAGGTAAGGAAATTGTAGGGCCAGCTTTCCTTCAGAATCCGGATGGCATTGTTCGACACGAAGTCACGTCGGGAATCGACATCGTTGGCCTGGATGCAGAAGCGGAAATACTCGCAGGCCTCACAGACGGAAACGTCACCCTTTACCATGCTGCGCACGTAATCGGCGGTCGCATTCTGCCAGAGTTCGAGCAGAGGTGCCTTCAGGATATTCCCGACCGAGAACTGATGGCAGAGCAGCACATCGCCATCATAATTTATGCGAGCAAATTTGAAGGGCGAGCGGCAGTCAACCTGCATTCCAGGATACGGGCCGTTCTGAAAATGTGTGGATGGAGTGACGGGCAGACGTGCATGCGGATTATCCGACATCACCACGCCGGGCTGCGGAAAGTTACCGGCGAATTCCGTACGCAGATGGCTGTGCCGGAAATAGGGTGCGGACAGCGTGATGCGCCGCTTTTCGTCGATCACCAGACGCGTTGCTGCATCCAGAGCGGCCTCGAGGGAATCCAGTGCCGGCTGAACCGCTTCCTGTTTCAGGATCTCGGCCTCGTCGCGGATCACCATGTTGATGAAACCGATATGGTCGAAACCATGTGCGTCCCAGAATTCCATTGCTTCGACGATTTCATCGATATTCGATCGGAGAACGGTGTAGTTGATCTGGAAATAGGTATCCGGCCGGCGCGCCAGGATGGCTTTTTTGAATGCCAGAATGCGGTCGACGGCCTGCCGGAAGTTTCCGCGTTGCCTGATCCGCTCGTAAGTGGTGGCGCGGGCCCCGTCAAATGAGATGGTCACGTTCCGGAAATTGCAGTCGGAAATTTTCTCGATCAGGGCATCGGTGAACAAGGTGCCGTTGGTCACCAAGTCGATGTCCATGCCCAGATCGGTCAGGCCATGGACGATTTCGGCAAACTGGGGATGGGCGACAGGTTCATAAAGATGGCCGAGCTTTGCCCATTTTCCCTGCAGGCCCTGAAGGTTCTTCAGGAAGCCGATATCCAGTCGTTTCTTGGTGATCCGCTCATAGCTGACATGGCACATGATGCAGCGCAGGTTGCAGGTGTGGATCGGCTCGATTTCGATAACCTCGGGAATCCCGAAGGCATCCAGAGGGGTGACTGAGTACAGCGGATCGAAATGCTTCCAGGCACCATCGCGATCAATGGCCTGGCGTGCCGAGGCTTCATCGTCTGCCCACAATACATACGGGTTGATGCGCGCCGTCGGTTCGGCCAGGTCGACCGGGCCCAAAGCCTGCGGCACGGCGGCAAAGCGGCTGCCAAGCCGGACGAGGTTGTACGACCGGTGGTCGCCAACAAGCTCTGGCAAGTCCTGCATCGCGATGGGGCTGGCAGATTGCTGCATGACGCGACTGTAATCCATCGGGCCGGTAGGGGCAGTAAATTTCACAACTGGCCGTAGTTTATAGTTTGGTTGTTGCGCGATCTACAGCACTGAAAGCGGCAGAAAGATTGGGGGCGGTAAACAGCCGTTTGCTGGCCTGCAGGGCTGTCCGTTCCGCCTGATCCGTCAGATTGGTCGGCCCGGCCGCCGTCGATACGGCAAAGACTTCTTGCCCCAGGGCCACCAGATTGAAGCCTTTGTAGTTTTCTATAAGGAGCTTGGGTGCATTGGCATGCGGCGGCAGTGTATCGGTTGTTGCTGCGACAAGATGGTTCATGACGGCGGTGAGCCGATCTACCTGGTGGCGCAGTCGCAGGATTTCCCGGGCTTCGGAAAGGCTACTGAAGCTGAACAGAAGGGAATCTCGGGTCAGTTTCTGACGCACGCCGAGGTCGCGCAGGTCGATGTCACCAGCCCGCAACGCGACGGCAAGAATCTTTTCATTATATGAAACCAGGTTGAAGCCGAAAGTGTCACTCTCAATGACCTTGGGAACTTCCAATTGCTTTGGTGCTTCCCGTTCCGGATGTGCGACGGGAAGGTCGATCCGCAGTTCGGATAACAGAGTATTGAGGCTGTCAGCCTGAACGATCAGCCGGCTGCCGATAAGCTTGCGGAAATATCCTGTCCCCAGTGCCGTGATATCGATATCGCCCAGTGAAGCCGCAATGGCCAGATACGCGTTGCCATAGCCGATAATATTATATTCATCGTTCCGGGAAATCGGCGTTGGTCTCGCGTATTGCACCGCTGCAGTCGGTGCAGACAGAACTATTGTTTCCTGTCTGGCTGTTTTCGTCTGTGAATAAAGCAGGAAACCATTTTCTTCAAGGAAGGTTGTGATCTGCTCAACCGCCTTTGGTAGACTGTTGTGGGCAGCCTGTATGGGCGACGGTGAAGCAACTTCAATTCTCTTTGATGAATCCCCAGCCATCTGGCAGATGACGGCGATATCGCCATCAATGTCACAGACAACGTCACCTGCGACATCCAAGGCTAGCCGGGTCCGGACGGCATTCGTCAGGCGCATTGCAAAGGCATACGAAGGCAATGCAAGGCGGAATGGCTTCAGCAGCGTTGCCTTCCGCCCGTAACCATCCGCGGTAAATGGCGAAGGAGCAAGTTTTCGATAGGCATCTATATGTGCTTGCTGGAACTCTTCGAGATGGGACCCGATCCGTCCGGCCCGGTATGTGGCGGAACCGGTATCGTAGAGCTTCTGACAGAGAGAGGCTGTGGTGCCCGGGAAGTGGCAGGCGAGTTGGAACTGCCAGACAGCCATCTGCTGGCGTTCGGTGGTACCGCCACCAGCTTCCCCGACAAGATCTTCATAACGAAGCATGACGGTGTTGGGCTGACTGGACCAAGGTTCGAACGGGGCCAGGAAGTGTTTCAAGTCCGGCCACCCGTCGCCACCTTCTATGACGCGCAGAAGGCGTTCATACTGGTCCGGCATGGTGGAAAAATATGGGTGCCACGAACTGTACAGCGGAGGAAGATTCTTATTGTCGTGGAACTGCTGCGGCGGGGCGTGCAGGAAATGTGCGAGTGAGACGGCGACGTCACGCGGATCCCGTACAAGAAACAGGCATACGGTACTTGCCAAGGCCTGCATCCGGTAATCAGGTGCATGATAGGGGTCGAGGGAAAATTCAGCATGCTGGTCGATGCCGTTGGCATAATATATACGACCGTCCGAAAGCATTCCCGAGATCGGCAGATGGGGTTTGAAACCGATGCGGCCAAGGAAATTCATCAGCATATGGCCGCCGGTCTTGGGCGGGCAGATGACGAAGAAGAAGCGGCGGTCCCAAAAGTGGTCGGATCGCGGCGCAAAAACCTTCAGGTCAGAAAGTTCGCGATAGGCCCAGAGCGCGTGCGTTACAGCAGTGCCGCTTGCCGCAACAACAATCACGTGATCGCTGGCGTGCGGCGACCGGGCCTTGCCGATACTGCCGGCACCGTGCGCGGCGAGGGCAGGTGTGACGGCGACAGTATAGTGCCTGGCCTGCAGCAGGCCTGCCAATGTGATTGCCTTCTCGGCGTCGCTGCCATCAAGAAGGATTTCGCAACCCGCGGGCCATTGGGCTGCGGCCTTGGCTGTCAGATCATCGTCAGTATCAAAGAATTCTAGGCGAGCCCCGGTCATGGAAGGCCTGTCCTTTACTCGGGAATCGTTCTGGGTGCGGGATGAGTAATTTGGTGCGAGCTGCCCCTGAGATTCACCGAGCCGTCGAATCTCTGCGAACTGATTACCTTGATATGGATTGCAGCATTTCTGCGGTCCAGAGCCTCTACTCCCTGGGATGTCCTCTGACCACAGCCGATATCAATGAAATATTCGCCTGAATTTAGTGCGAAATGCAAGTCGAAGCGGACGGTTGTGACCTCGCCTGCCATCAGGCTGAAGTAATGCCCGTCCTGCATGGATGAGTTGATGCCATAAAGCAACGTGCCGTCGAGTGTCTTGATGCCGATCCCGCACATGAGATCGCTTATATCGGCCGTAGATCTTAGTTTGATCGCGAGCGAAGCAGTGGCGCCGTCATTGATGCTGGGTGGATAGGATATGCCATCTGCGGTCAGCAGATAGTCGATCACCTCTACAGTGCGAGGGCCGTAACGGAATTCATCTTTATTGTAGTGTGGCCTGTCCTCGACGCCCGTAGAGTGTGAGGAAGCTTCCGCAAAACTCTGAAAGTCGTACGCTTCCGTTGTCGTATTGCGACCGGCGGCTTCCTTTTGCACCACCGTGATGTTCTTGCGGCCGAACATCAGTGCGAAATACTCATCGGCGGCGGCGCGCGGTGTCCCGATGGTGTACAGACGGCTGCCCTCGAGAACAATGGCGCGATCGCACATGCGTATGATCGACTGTGTGTCATGCGATGCAATTAATATAGTCATGCCGTGATCACGCATGGCCCTGAGCCGCTCATAACATTTCTGCTGAAACTTCGCGTCACCGACGGCCAGAGCCTCGTCGACGATCAGGATGTCTGGCTCGACGCTGATGGCGGCGGCAAAGGCGACGCGGACGAACATGCCCGAGGAATAGACCCGCACGGGTTGGTCGAAGAAGTCACCGATATCGGCGAACTGCTCGATCTCCTCCAGCTTGGTGGCTATCCGC
This sequence comes from Ferrovibrio terrae, assembly GCF_007197755.1. Lineage (NCBI taxonomy): Bacteria > Pseudomonadati > Pseudomonadota > Alphaproteobacteria > Rhodospirillales > Rhodospirillaceae > Ferrovibrio > Ferrovibrio terrae. The sequence continues at coordinate 670,255 of NZ_CP041636.1, read as the reverse complement.
GCCGAATCCTCGTTGGCGATCTGCAGCTGCAAGACGGCATTCTGACGACCGGTCAGATCCGGGTTGAAGCCAGCGCCGAGCTCCAGCAGTGCGGCGACGCGACCATGAGTGAGTACCTCGCCCTGGCTGGGCTGCATGACGCCGGCGATGACCTTCAGCAGGGTTGACTTACCTGAACCGTTGCGGCCCAGGATTCCCAGCGTGGTGCCTTTTTCCACTTCGAAGGAAACGTCCCGCAAGGCCCAGAATTCGCGATGTAGCGTGCGACGGAACGGATGCAGCGCCTCGCGCAGACGCTGGCCCGGCGTGTCGTAAAGCCGGAATTTCTTGGCCAGGTTCCGAATCTGGATCGCGGGATTGCTCATCGGATGCCGTCACACAACATCGGCGAACTCGCTCTTCAGGCGCATGAAGCTGCGATATCCACAGAAAAGCAGTGTCAGGGTGATCAGCCAGAAAGCAATGACATGCAACGTAGGCTGCCAGACGGGATGGCCGTAAAGCAGCGCCGCGCGGTAGGCCTCCACAATATGCGTCATCGGGTTGAGGGCTGCCAGACTGCGCCATGTCGGCGGCAGCATGTCCAGGCTCCATACGATGGGGGTAAGCCAGAACCACACGTTCAGGACCGGCGTGATGGATTGGGCCACGTCGCGATGGAAAACATTGAACGCACTCAGAGCCAGGCCAAGCCCCAGGGCGAAGGCGGCCAGTGCGAAATATGCATAGAGCAGTTGCCAGATCCAGATGCCGGGCAGGATGCCATGTCCCAGCAGCACCAACAGCGTCAGCACGAAGAAAATCACATGCGGGAAACTGGCGCCGAGGATTTCGACCAGCGGCAGGACTTCGCTGGGGAACTGAATTTTGCGCACCAGGAAACTGTTGCGGGTGACCGTGCCAGTCGCAGCCGCCAGCGCCTCTGACAGGAAGGTCCAAGGCAGCAGGCCGGTGACGAAATAGACGGCAAACGGCTGGCCGTCCGGTGCGGTGACACGGAAGCCATAGGTGAAAACCAGCCAGTAGGCAGCCACCATGGCCAGAGGCTGAAACACTGTCCACAGCATGCCGGCACCGGTACCGGCGAAGCGGGACAGGAGGGCCTGTCGCGCCAGCGCCAGGATTACCCGACGGGAATGCAGAATAGTCCGACTATAAGAAAACATGCCTGCGAATCCGGCAGTTATGGTCAGTGACCAAATTAGGCAGCTGCGGCTTGGCTGTCCACGTTGCTGCCGCTCTCCGGCAGGGCGGCGGCAAGGGCGGCCAGCCGGCGGCGGCGGCGGCGGGCGCGCAGTAGGGAGAGCGGAAAGGCCGGGTTCTGCCCGATGGACCGAATCAGCAGGTCGATCGCAGCGGCCACACGGCCGCTGCGCAGATGGCGACGCAGCAGTTGCCAGGATTCGTGGGCGATCCAGTCCGATAGGGCATGTGCGTGGCCGGGGGGCTGGCGGCGAGCTAGAGGCAGAAGATGGATAGCCAGACGCCGGTGTTCGGTCAGGATGCCATCCGCCTGCTGCGCGGCAGGATCCAGTGTCGCCGAGGCGCTGTGCAGCTGGTAAATATAGGTGGGCACCATCAGCCGGTGTGGCCGGTGGCCGGTAAGGAACAGCCGGAGCAGCCATGCCCGGTCAGCCGCAATGATCAGGCTTTCATCGAAAGTCTGGCCCGGACCGGCCATCAGGTCGTCACGCGTCAGCAGGCTGCGGCGGAAAAACCACGAATTGAAGCCTGGGGCACCGAACATAAGTTCGTCGAACAGGCCGCGCTCGCCTGACATATGCTGTAGCTCGAAAGCGGGTGACTGACTGTCCTGCGGATTCTCCAGCGGGACCAGGAAGCAGCGGCCATTCAGCACATCGCTTGCCTGCGGCATGGCGAAATAGGCGCCGACATTGGCCAGAGCGCCTGGCGGCAGCCGGTCATCAGTATTGGCAAAACCCACCACTTCCCCTGTCGCTGCCGCAATGCCCTTGTTCATGGCATGGTGGGAGTTGCGGTCCGGTCCTGGAATGAAAGTGATATGGCCTTGCTGCGCCACGTATTCGGCAGTGCCGTCGGTCGAGCCTCCGTCAACCACGATATGTTCCAGGTTGCTGTAGCCCTGATCCTGTATGTTCTTTATAAGGTCTCTAAGGAATGACAGGCGATTCAGCGTCGGGGTAATCAGGGTGATTCTCGGCCAGGTCGCGGTCGAGGACGGAAGAGTGGCCAACCCATCTGCCGCGGTCAGCGGACCGCTGCAGATGCGGATATTGGGCACGGAGAGAATGGATTGAAAGGCTTGCGACTGCACCGACGAGTCTTTATCACGCCATCTACCCGAGGTGAAAGAAAATTGCGTATTACTCGTTTTTTGAGGCGATAGGAATAACTTCGATGGCGGCTGATCCGCGTAACACAGCATCGCCCGAGCATGAGCATGCCGGGCATGGCTTGTCGTCATCCCAACTCGCTGCCCTGTATCGCAAGCTGCGTCTCATTCGCCGCGTCGAAGAAGAGACGGCGCGCATCTATCCTTCGGACAAGATCAAGAGTCCCGTTCATCTGGCCATCGGCCAGGAAGCAAGCTCTGCCGCCGTCTGTGACGTACTGAAGCCTGAAGATGTCGCCTCCGGAACCTATCGCAGCCACGCGGTCTATCTCGCTAAGGGCGGCAACGTCGCCGCGATGATGGCGGAGATGTATGGCAAGGTGACGGGGTGCTGCCGCGGCAAGGGCGGCTCGATGCATATCATCTCACCCGAAGCCAATGTGCTGGGTTCTTCGGCTGTGGTCGGGACCAATATCCCGATCGCGACCGGTCAGGGCCTGATGCTCAAGCGTGAAGGCAAGGGCCGGGTCTGTGCCGTCTTCTTCGGAGATGGCGCCACCGAAGAGGGCTGTTTCTACGAAAGCCTGAACTTCGCAATGTTGCATCGCCTGCCGGTGCTGTTTGTCTGCGAAAACAACGGCTATGCCATTCATGAGCCGCTGTCGAAGCGCTGGTCCAGCGAAGACATCTGCGCCCGTGTGGCGGCTTTCGGCATGCCGGTGGTGCAGATTCCCGATGGTGATGTTTTTGCCATGCGCGAGGCCGCTGCCCAGGCGGTGGAACGTATGCGGCGCGGCGAAGGGCCGACCTTTATCGAGTGCAAGCTTTATCGCTGGCGCGAACATGTCGGCCCCGCCGAGGATTTCGACCAGGGCTATCGTCCGCGTTCGGAAGCCGAGGCGTGGATGGCCAATGATCAGGTTGCGCGTGTCGGCAACATGCTGCCGGCTGCCGAGCGGGCCGGCATCGATGCCGAAGTCGAAGCCGTGATCGCTGATGCCGTCGATTTTGCTGAAAGCTCCGCTTTCCCGCCTGCTGAAGAGCTATACGCCAATGTCTACGCCTGAACGCCTGCTGCGATATGTCGATGCGCTCGCCGAAGCGGTCGCGCTGGAGATGGATCGCGATCCATCTGTCTTCGTGATGGGACTGGACGTCGACGACCACAAGGCAATCCAGGGCTCTACGCGCGGCCTCCTGCAGCGCTTTGGTGCCGACCGGGTATTCACTACGCCGCTGTCGGAAGATGCCATGACCGGCGTCGCAATCGGTGCGGCGATGGCCGGCATGCGGCCGATCCATGTGCATATCCGTATGGACTTTCTGATGCTGGGCATGAACCAGCTCGTCAATATGGCGGCAAAATCACATTATATGTACGGCGGAGCTGTGAAGGTGCCGCTAGTGGTGCGTTGCATGATTGGTAAGTCCTGGGGGCAGGGTGCGCAGCATAGTCAGGGCTTGCATGCGATGTTTATGCATGTGCCTGGTCTCAAGGTTGTTGCTCCGAGCAACGCCCATGACGCGAAAGGCTGTCTGATCGCAGCGATCCGTGACGACAACCCCGTGATCTTCATGGAACACCGTCTGCTCTACGGGCTGGAGGCCTATGTGCCGGAGCAACCGTATACGGTCGAGCTGGGCAAAGCGCGCGTGGTGCAGACCGGCACTGACCTGACCATCGTCGGCATTTCAAACATGCTGGTGGAATGTCTGCGTGCACAGGAACTGCTGAAGGAGCAGGGCATCCATGCCGAAGTGATCGACCCGATTACACTTTCGCCGTTGGATAGCGAGACCGTCGTCCAGTCGGTGGCGCGTACCGGCAGGCTGCTGGTCGTCGACAACGGCTGGACCATGTGCGGTGCCAGTGCAGAAATCCTGGCGCGGGTTGCCGAAGCGCGCGCGACCCGTGGTGCCATCGTGCAGCGTATGGGGTTTGCGCCGACCACCTGCCCGACGTCGCCGACGCTGGAACAGCTTTTCTATCCGAATCCGGCAACGATCGCATCGGCGGCACATGCCATGGTTCGTCCGGATGCTGCTGCATGGGAGCCGTCGCCCGAATTGGCCAGGCTGGCCTACCAAGTGCAGTTCCGCGGCCCCTTCTGATCTTCCAAGAACAGGATACAACTTCATATGTTTTACGAATTGGCGGCATCGTCCTGGGGTCAGGAAGAACTCGATGCGATGCAGCGCGTTATCGCCAGCGGCTATTTCACGATGGGCGAGAATGTGAGAGCGCTGGAGCGTGAATTCGCCGATTATTTCGGCATGAAGCACGGTGTCATGGTGAATTCCGGCTCCTCCGCGAATCTGGTTTCTACCGCCGCCCTGTTCTACAAGCAGGACCGCCCATTGCAGCGTGGCGATGAAGTGATTGTGCCGGCGATTTCCTGGGCGACCACATACCATCCGTTGCAGCAGTATGGCTTGAAGTTGCGTTTCATCGACATTGACTTACAGACACTGAATGTCGATGTCAGCAAGCTGGAGCAGGCTTTGACGCCGCGCACCCGCGCTATCGTTGCCGTCAGCATCCTGGGTAATCCCGCTGCGCTGGACGTCATGCGGGCCTTTGCCGATGCGCATGGCCTCTATCTGCTGGAAGACAACTGTGAGTCTATGGATGCAACGCTGAACGGCAAGTTCACCGGCACCTTCGGCCATCTGAATACCTTTAGCTTCTTCTTCTCCCACCATATCTCCACGATGGAAGGTGGGATGATCCTGACCGACGACACGGAGCTGGCGCATCTGTGCCGGTCGATCCGTGCGCATGGCTGGACCCGTGATCTGCCGCCGGACACGAAAATTTTCGACCGCAAGGGCAGTGAGTTCTACGAGGCATATAACTTCATCCTGCCGGGCTACAATGTACGCCCGCTGGAACTGTCTGGCGCCATCGGTCGCGAGCAGATCAAGAAATTGCCGGCGATGACCGCGCAGCGCCGCAAGAACTGGGCTTTGTTCCAGGAGCTGTTCGGCAAGGATGAGCGGTTCATCATCCAGCGCGAGAACGGCAAGAGCTCGGCCTTCTCTTTCACGCTAATTCTCAATCCGGCCCACAATGCGGATCGCGAACGGGTGTTCGGCGCGCTACGTGATGCCGATATCGGCTATCGCATCATCACCGGCGGCAATTTCCTGCGGCACAGCGTGATGAAGTATTACGACTACGAGATCGTCGGTGATGTGACGAACGCCGATATCGCTCATAATCGTGGCTTCTTCGTCGGCAATCATCCGCAGGATTTGACGCAGCAGTTGGAGCGCTTGCACAGCGCTCTGCACAACATCGCCTGATCATCGGGGTATACCTCCATGGCAAAACCTTCTGTCCTCGTTACCGGTGGTGCCGGATATCTCGGCTCCATCATGGTGCCCGAACTGCTGAATGCGGGCTATCGCGTCACCGTTTTGGACAACTTCATGTTCAGGCAGTCGCCGCTGAATCACCTGTGCGTCAACCCCGATTTCGATGTGCAGCGCGGCGATGCGCGCGACGAAGCCGTGCTCAGGCCTTTGATCAAGAACGCGGACTACGTGATTCCTCTGGCTGCGTTGGTCGGCGCTCCGCTGTGCAGTATAGATCAGCCCGGCGCTATCGGTATCAATCGCGACGCCGTGGTGACGCTGACGCGCAACCTGTCGAAGGATCAGCGTATCCTGATGCCGATCACCAATTCGGGCTACGGCATCGGCGAGAAGGACAAGTTCTGCACCGAAGAGACGCCATTGCGGCCAATCTCACTCTATGGCCGCACTAAGGTCGAGGCCGAACAGGCAGCACTGGAGCGCGGCAATGCCATCAGCTTCCGGCTGGCGACTGTGTTCGGTATGGCGCCGCGCCTGCGCCTGGACCTGCTGGTCAATGATTTCGTCTATCGCGCCGTTTTCGACCGTGCCGTGGTTCTGTTCGAGCCGCATTTCAAGCGGAATTTCATCCATGTGCGCGATGTCACCCGCGCCTTCCTGCACGGCATGAGCAATTTCGAGACGATGCGCGATCAGGCTTATAACGTCGGTCTGTCCGACGCCAATCTGTCCAAGCAGGAGCTGTGCGAGCGCATCAAGCGGCATCTGCCGGCCTTCGTCTTCCCCGAGGCACCCGTCGGCGAAGACCCGGACAAGCGCGATTATATCGTTTCGAATGCCAAGATCGAGGCCACTGGCTTCCAGCCCGCTTTCAGCCTGGATGCCGGGATTCAGGAGCTGATCAAGGGCTATCGCATGATCCGCAACAGCCTGTACGGCAACGTTTAAGGTATTTCGCGACGGCCAAAACCGGGATTGTCGGCTCCGGGGGCGGGCGCTAGTATATACGTCCGCGTGTGGCGTTGAGGGCTGTACCCTCGCGGTAATATGGAAAAGACAATGGCATTGGCGAATACGGCTCCGTCCGAACATCTTGATCTGCTTCTGATCAATCCCGGCGGGCGTGACAAGATTTACCAGAATCTGGGAGGCACCCTGACGGCCATCGAGCCGCCCCTGTGGTGCCGCCTGATTGCCGGTTATGCCCGTGATCGCGGCTATGCCATCCGCATTCTGGATTCTGAGGCAGAAGAGATGGGGCCGGAGCGGGTGGCTGAGCAGGTGCGTGAACTGAATCCTCGCCTTACCTGCATGGTGGTGTTCGGCCATCAGCCATCGGCCTCGACCCAGCAGATGGTGGGCGCGCGGGATGCCTGCGAAGCGATCAAGGTGATTGTTCCGGATATGCCGATCCTGATCGTTGGCGGCCATGTCTCCGCTTTGCCCGAGCGGACATTGGCCGAAGAGCCGGTTGACTACGTCTGCAAGGGCGAGGGGCCGGATACGGTGGTGGCCCTGATCGAACAGCTCAAGCTCGGTGATGAAGCAGATCTTTCCACTGTTCCTGGCCTAGTCTGGTATTCGGACGACAAGATCATGATCAACAAGCCGGCGGAACTGATCAAGGATCTGGACGCCGATCTGCACGGCAATGTCTGGGACATGCTGCCGATGGAGAAATACCGGGCGCATAACTGGCAGTGCTTTGGTGACCTGGAGTCGCGCAAGCCCTATGCCTCGATCTACACCTCGCTAGGCTGCCCCTATAAATGCACCTTCTGCTGCATCAATGCACCTTTCGATACCAACCGGTACCGCATGCGCAAGCCGGAGCACGTGGTTGCCGAAATTGCACATCTGCATGACACTTACGGCGTGAAGACCTATAAATTCGTCGACGAGATGTTCGTGCTGAATGAACGTCATGTGACGGCAATCTGCGATCTGCTGATCGAGCGCAAGTTCGAGCTGAACATCTGGGCTTATGCCCGTGTCGATACCGTCAAGCCGCATATGCTGGAAAAGCTGCGCAAGGCAGGTTTCCGCTGGCTGGCGCTGGGCATAGAGTCCGGCTCAAAGCATGTGCGCGATGGCGCGCAGAAGGCGTTGCGCCATGAGGACATCATCAACATCGTGCGACAGATCCAGTCGGCCGGCATTAGTGTCATCGGCAACTTTATCTTCGGCCTTCCCGATGATGATGTGGCCACGATGCGCGAAACGCTTGAACTGGCCCAAGAGTTGAATTGCGAATTCGCCAACTTCTATTCGGCTATGGCCTATCCTGGTTCCCAGCTCTATCACCAGGCGGTGACGAACGGTTGGGCGTTGCCGGAAAACTGGTCAGGTTTCTCGCAGCATTCCTACGACTGCCAGCCGCTGCCTACCGAGAAGGTCTCCGCGGCAGAGGTGCTGCATTTTCGCGATGAGGCCTTCCATGCCTACTTTGCACATCCCCGTTATCTCGACATGGTAACACAGCGCTTCGGCTGGGATACCCGACATCATATTGAAGAAATGGCGAGCCATCGCCTGCGCCGCAAACTGCTTGAGGGTGTGGAGAAGGCAGCCTGATGTCTGCAGTCAAGCCGGCCGTGCTGGCCGGCCTCAATGTCGCTGTACTGGCCGGCGGATTGGGAACCCGGCTGCGTGGTGTGCTTGATGACCGGCCGAAGATACTCGCCCCTGTCGCTGGCCGGGCTTTTCTTGATCATCTGCTTGATGCATTTGCGCTGGCCGGAGTGGAACGGGTTCTGCTCTGTCTCGGTCATATGGCGGATAGCGTCCTGTCACATCTGAAGGTCTGCAAGCCAGCGCTCTCGGTGGACTGCATTGTTGAGCCGCATCCGCTCGGAACCGGTGGAGCTCTGCGTTATGCCCGATCCCGGCTACGCGGGGACCGCCTTCTTGTCGTCAATGGCGATACCTGGTTGGGCTTCGACCTGCCGCGGCTGGCCGCTTCCTTCGACCCGCAAGTTATGGCGGGAACGCTGGTCTATGTCGAAGTAGACGATGCTGGTCGTTACGGTCGGTTAGACATTAACCACGAAGAGCGCATCACGGCCTTTCTTGAGAAAGACGCGACGCATCATGGCGGTGGGATGGTGAACGGCGGGGTGTATCTGCTGTCTGATCAATTGCTGGACCAACTGTCGGCCGGCACGGCGATTTCGCTGGAGAGAGATTTTCTCGAGAAACTCCCCCCCCGGACTCTGCACGCGTTTCGTGCGTCAGGGCCGTTCATAGATATCGGCACGCCTGAAAGCCTTGCGATCGCCGGAAGCGTTGTCAGACAGGCCATGTTTGGGAGAGCAGTGTGATTATTAGCCGTACGCCATTCCGAATCTCGCTTTTTGGCGGCGGGTCCGATTATCCACATTGGTATCGTCAGCATGGCGGCAGCGTGCTGGGATTTGCTATCGATAAATATTGCTATATTTCGCTGCGCGAACTGCCCCCTTTCTTCGAGCATCGGCACCGCGTGGTTTATTCGAAAGTCGAGACAGTTCATGAGGTCAATGAAATCCAGCACCCAGCCGTGCGCAATGTCTTGCTGGACATGGGGATCGAACGTGGCATGGAAATACATCATGACGGCGATCTGCCGGCGCGATCAGGCCTGGGATCGAGTTCGTCTTTCACCGTCGGGTTACTGAACGCACTTTATGCGCTGTCTGGTCGAATCATTTCCAAGAGCCATCTGGCGCAGGAAGCTATTCGCATCGAGCAGAATGTCATTCAGGAGAATGTCGGTTCGCAGGATCAGGTTTGGGCTGCTTTCGGTGGTTTTGGCAGGATCAATTTTGCACCTGACGAAAGCTTCAGCGTGCTTCCCCTCGTGATGACGCGGGATCGCCGTGATGAACTGCTCGGAAGTCTAATGCTGTTCTTCACCGGATTTTCGCGCATCGCCTCCGAGGTAGCTGCGAAGAAAATTGCGTCCCTTGATGCGAAGGCGGCACAGGTGCGGCAGATGGTTGAGTTGGTCGATCAGGCGGTTGGGATTCTGGCCAGCCAGAGCGATTTCGACGATATCGGCCGGCTTCTGCATCAATCATGGCAATTGAAACGGGGTTTAGCCGACAGTATCACCAATCGTGATCTCGATCAGATTTACGACGCCGGTATGGCGGCTGGTGCACTCGGCGGCAAGCTGCTGGGCGCCGGCGGGGGCGGCTTCATGCTGTTCTATGTGCCGCCGGGCCGGCAGGAGGCGGTGCGGCAGGCATTGCCAAAGCTGATCGAAGTCAAATTCGGTATCGATACAGCGGGCAGCCGGATCGTGGTGTACGAGCCGGAGGGCCTGCAGAACCGATGATGCGGCAACCGGGATGAGCGCCAGCATTGTCATCCGGACTACGGGTGCACGGCCGCGTGGTTTGCAGAGGGCCGTTGCCTCGGTGCTTAACCAGTCCGCCGGTGATGCGCAGGCGATCGTTGTGGGTGACGGTGTCGATCCATCGCCGCAGTTGACCAGCTTTGCTGATCGCCGGCTGCGCATCCTGGTGCAGCCGAAAGCTGGGCGCTCGGCGACCGGGAATGCCGGCTATGCGGCAATCGAAACGCCTTTCCTGGGTTTCCTGGACGATGATGACGAACTTCTGCCGGAGCATGTGGCGCAACTACAGGCCGCGCTGACGGCGGCGCCTGAGACCGTCGCGGCCTATGGTTTCTGGGAGGAGATCAGAGTGCGCGGCGCCGATGATGCGGCTCGGGATGTCTCGATTCGCCAGCGTGGCGTGGTGCCCTTCTCGCGCGCCGCGCTTTGGATGCGGAACTACCTGCCGATTCAGTCAGTGCTGTTCCGCCGATCAGCGCTGGGTCAGGACAGGCCGTTTGATGAGCGCCTTGATGCGCTGGAAGATTGGGATTTGTGGCTGCGGCTCAGCCGCAAGGGCGATTTCGCGGCTGTGACTGAAACGACGTCACGCTATCGCAAGGCGGCCAGCCAGCGTGAACAGGCGGACCGCGCTGTCTTGCATCTTGCCGCCCACGCCTATTTAGCCGGCAAGCATGGCATGACGGATGTAACGTTCCGTTTCGGAGAGTTCCAGATTTTGGACGCATATATCAGGGATCATCTCGACGAGATAACCGGCTTTCGGGATAGCGTTGGCCGGATATGGCGGCGGCTTCGCCAAGGTTATTAGGGCAGGGTTTGAAATCGGTCATGACATCGCCAGAGATTTTCGAACTTGCAGGTAAGCGTATCTGGGTCGCTGGCCATCGCGGCATGGCGGGTTCGGCGCTGTGCAGACGGCTGGCTTCCGAGAACTGCGAGATTCTGACCGTCGATCGGCAGCAGGTCGACCTTCGGCGTCAGGAGGCCGTCGAGCGCTGGCTTGGGAACACGAAGCCGCAGGTGGTGTTCATTGCCGCGGCTACGGTCGGCGGCATTCACGCGAATTCAACGCGGCCAGCGGAATTCATCTACAACAACATGGCGATTGAAACGAATATAGTCGAAGCTGCGTATCGCGCCGATGTCGAAAAGCTGGTCTTCTTGGCATCATCCTGTATCTACCCACGTCTAGCCGCACAACCGATCACTGAAGACCAGCTTATGACGGGCCCGCTCGAGCCCACGAATGAATGGTATGCGCTGGCCAAGATTGCCGGAATTAAACTCTGCCAAGCCTATCGCAAGCAGTATGGTGCGGACTTTATCAGCGTGGCACCGAACAACCTTTATGGCCGTGGCGATAATTACGATCCGCTGCAGGGTCATGTAGTTGCAGCGCTGCTGGCGAAATTCCACAAGGCGAAGATCGATCGCGCAGAGACGGTAGAGATCTGGGGAACTGGCAAGCCGGTGCGGGAATTCCTTGACGTCGATGATATGGCCGATGCCGTGGTATTTCTGACGCGCCGTTATTCCGATTACGAACATATCAATGTTGGTACTGGTATCGAGACCAGCATTCTAGAACTGTCACAGCTGGTGGCCGAAGTGGTAGGGTGGACTGGCAGGTTCGCCCACAATCTCGACAAGCCTGATGGCATGCCGCGCAAGGTGATGGATGCCAGCCGTATCGCGGCCATGGGGTGGGAGCCGCGAGTCACGCTGCGTGACGGACTGGCGCGTGCCTATCAGGATTATCTGACTTTCCTGGACGTGAATCGCGTTTAGCGCAGGCTGGCCGGCGATCGCCGCAGATAGATGGCCGGGTTCCAGGTCAGCCATCCTGCGATCTGTGCCGTGCTGGCTTTCCGCGCGGTCTGAATGCGGCTCCGCTGGGCCAAGGCTACGGCGAGTCCGCGAACGGCATCGATGATGCCGCGCCCGACCGGCTGGTTCATGCCGCTCCAGCATGCCCGCAACCACAAGACCAACAGGGTGCCGATATGGAACGGCAGCAGCGGGTAGAACAGAGGTGCTGGCATGTTGCGGACAAAGCACCAGATCATATTTCGCGTGCCGTGATAGCGCGCGAAAGCCGAGTTTGCGCCACCGCTTGTTGCGCTGCCGGCATGATGGACGATCGCAGCGGGCACCTGGATGCAGCGATGGCCACGCAACCGGAGGCGAAAGGCCAGGTCAACGTCTTCGATGTAACAGAAGAAGCTCTCTTCGAATCCGCTGGCGGCACGGAAAATGTCAGTGCGGTACAGGGCCGCAGCAGCGCAGGGCGAAAAGACTTCGCCTTCAGGCGGGAGGGCAGTGCGCGGCCAGCCATAGCCTCCGCGCCATGGAATGCCTGCCGCAAAGTAGCGATCACCCGCCCCGTCCAGTATCTCGGGATTGGCCATGTTGAGCTGTGTCGAACCGAACATCACCGCATCGGGATGACGGTCTGTGGCCGCCATCAGTTGTTCAAGCCAATCGGTGGTCGGGACCGCATCGGGATTGAGCAGCGCCAGCCAGGGCGTATCGGTCCCGTTCGCGGCCAGATTGTTGGCTGCTGCAAAACCGATGTTGCTCCTGGATTCGATGAAGTCGAAACGTGCATCATCCCGCACGGCAGGGCGCGCCGCGGCGATGGAACCGTCGGAGGATGCGTTGTCGACGATGATGGCTCGGAATGCCGGATAGCTCTGATTGCGCAGGCCGGTCAGCACGGCCGTCAGATGCGGGCCTGCGTTGAAGTTGACGATCACCACTGTAACGGCTGGATCCGCCGCGTCGATCGTCTGGTCTGCGGTCACGGCTGGCGGCAAGTGGGTTCATCCATGTGAGGCGCACCAGAAAGTATCACCTGGCCGACATGCCAGCAACGCGCCGCTCAGCCGATCATCTGCGCCTGGTGCCGTGCGGCAATCTCGGTCAGCGGTCCCTGGTCGATAAGGCGGCCCTGATGCAGAACAAGGGCTGTTGTGCAGATACGTTCGAGCAACGGTTTGGACCTTTCGGCCAGCACGACGATCGACCCGGGCGACATGCCGTGATCGATGTAGTGGCAAAGCCGCTCGACCACTGCGGGCGGCAAATGTTCCAGCATTTCATCGATCAGCAGAATTTCCGCGTCGTAGGCGACGGCGATGCTCAGGCCGAGCCGGACCTGGTGCCCCTGCGCCAGGGTATGCAGGGGCTGGTCGAGGATGTCGGCCAATTCGCCGAATTCGGTGGCTCGTTCCATACGGCTGCGACAATCGGCTGGCGAAAAGCCCATGAGAAGGCCCTGACCGATCAGGGTTTGCCGGGCAGTGAAGCCGGGATCGATGCCAATGCCGGTCCCCAGCACGCTGATCGGGCGGCCAGTCAGCGCCAACTCCCCTCTGGAGGGCGTTAGCAGACCGCCCATAACCCTGAGGAGCGTGGTTTTGCCAGCCGCATTACCGCCCAGCAGCGCCAGCCGCATGCCACCGCTCACTCTGAGCGAGATATCGGTCAGCGCCGTCACGGTGGAACGATGCCGGTCGGCAGTGCGGCGGGACATCCAGCTGAAGAGGTTCCATTTGAAGGACCGGTCGCCCGCAAAGAAGAGCGGGAAGTCGACGCTGACACCGTGCAGAAGGAGTTCGGCCATCCTCTAGATCCAGTACGGCAGCCGTTTGGCGGTGCGATGAGTCAGCCATAGACAGACTGCGCTGCCAACTGCCGCCAGAGCCGTTGCTGCGAGCCAGACATCCACGGTGACCGGCTGACCCAGCAGTGGTTGGCGCACCAACGCAATCAACCAGGCGAAGGGATTGAAAGATACTAAGTATTCGAAGCGGCCGAGATTGTATTCGACCCACAGGATCGGCGTCAGGAAGAACGCGAGGTGGATGGCCCAGGCGATCAGTTGGGGCAGGTCGCGGAAGCGCGCGCTGGCCAACGCCGCCAGGTAGCTGATCCAGAAGGTATTGGCGACGAACAGGATCAATCCCAGGGCCAGCGGCCAAGCCTGCACCGCGACACTGCCGGAATATATCCAGGCGGCAATCAGCGCCGTCACGATATTGAGCGCCAGGACCAGGACATTCCGGAGGATGACCCGCAGGACCGGAACGAGCAGGGGAATCCGGTTATGGCGTAACGTGTTCAGGAAGCTCCACACCAGGCTGGCGCTCTGGTGCAGGCACTGGGCCAGGAAGGTCCAGGCGATCAGGCCGGCCGCCAGGAAAGGGATATAGATTTCGAAATCGGGCAACTGCTGCTTCAGCACGGTACCAAAGAACAGGCCCAGGCAGAGGATGACCAGGGCGAGGCCCATAGTCGACCAGAGCGGTCCGAGCAGAGTGCGGCGGATGCTGGCGTCCACATCCGCGAAAGCGGCATAGGCAGCAAAACGCGTCATGTCTCGCAGCGTCGGGGAGTGCATCGGGCCCTATCCAGCCAGTGGTGGCGGGACGCCGTAGTAAGCGGCTGCCGGTGTGCGGTCAACCGAAGGGCTGGCAATATGTAATACATTAATAAAGTGTATATATTTTGATGGTTTCAAAGTGCACTTGTATGCGGGTCTGGGGCCGACTGTGGCTTCCGGGTAACACACCCTGGGAGTTGTCGACCGCTTCCTCGGAACTAGCGAAACGGATTGACAAACTTGGCCCGCTCCCGGAGAAATATGGTTGAAATTGCCACCAGGGGTTCCTTGGGGGGGCGCTAAACATAATTAGTGGCAGGAGCTCTGCATGCTGCGTAAAATTACACTGGGCCTGATGGGCCTCGGGATGATGGTGTCGGGCTCTGCCTTTGCAGCCAGCGACGTCAGCAATTCGGGTTCGGGCTCGGCCCAGGTCGTGACCGCGATCGCCGCGCCGATCGCCTCGGCGCAGACCGCCAGCCTGATCAGCGGCGCCATCGGCGGCGCCCTGAGCGGTGGCATTGGTGGTTTCTCTCCGAGCGGCAGCACTTTCAGTCTGACTGACAGCGGCAATCGCGCGCCGAACCAGACTACCTACCTGAATTCGCGCGATACCGGCCGCAACGCCGGCGCGGCGGACAAGCCGTTCGGCGTCTGGCTGCAGGGCGCCTACAGCACGATCGACAACGGCCAGGTCGGCGCTGCCGCGGATGGCACTGCGATCAACACCGTGCTCGGCCTGGACTACAAGCTGAGCGACCGCTTGGTCATCGGCGTGGGTGGCATCTACGAGAATGTCGATGTCGATACCAATACGCTGACCGGTCGCGGCAATGTGCAGAGCGAAGGTTTCGGCATCGCGCCCTACCTGGGCTTCCAGCTGACCAACCGGTGGAGCGCCAGCCTGAGCGGCGCCTATAGCTGGCTGAGCTACGACGCGAAGCGCACCAACAACACCGTCTCGGGCAGCTACGATGCCACCCGCTGGATGCTGAATGGCTCGCTGAACGGTACCTATACCTCGGGCAAGATCGTCATGATGCCGCAGGTCGGCGTGATGTATCTCGAGGAAGAGGCTGATGCCTTCACCGAGTCGAATGGCCAGGTGAATGCCAGCAACACCATCAAGCTGGGTCGCCTCTATGCCGGTGGTAAGGTCGGCTACGCGATGGGCACGATGATGCCGTACTTCAAGCTGATCGGCGAATACGACTTCGAGCATCCGGATGCGCTCGCCATCGGCAACGGCACCTTCACCAACGACGACGATACCGGCGGCAAGGTCGGTCTGGGCGTGGACTTCTTCTCGGCCGGCCCGTTCAGCGGCAATCTCGAAGGCACCTATGACTCGCTGGGTCGCACCGACCTCGACGTCTGGACCATCTCGGGTCGCGTGCGCATGCGCTTCTAAGCAAGCGCTTGCAAGTACAGTCTTCGCGTAACGAGAGGGTCGGGCTGCAAAGCCTGGCCCTCTTACTTTTTGGGCTGGTACTGGCGGGGTGTGCGCCGGATCTGAACCCTTTCGTCAGTCGCGGGGCCTATGCCGATGGGATCGCGGCCGGCTGGCAGAAGCTGGGTTTCCGCACCGACCGCTTCGACCTGGCTGGTTACGCCCGTATCGGCAATCCGGCCGATCCGTCCTTGGCCGTTTTCATCGAGGGCGATGGCGTCTCCTATATCACCCGCACCGAAATCTCACCTGATCCGACGCCGGAGCATCCGGTCGCCCTGCAGATGGCGGTGAAGCATCCGGCATCCAACGTGCTGTATCTGGCGCGACCCTGCCAGTATACCGGCGGCTACAAGGGGCGAGGTTGCGAGCCGGCTTACTGGACCTCGGCGCGATTCGCTCCAGAGGCGGTGGGCGCGATGGATATGGCGATCAACCAGTTCATGGCGGCGCGCGGGCTGCGAAGTGTCATTCTGTACGGTTATTCCGGTGGCGGCACCATGGCGGCACTGCTGGCAGCACGGCGCCAGGATGTCGCCGGTTTTGTGACGGTGGCCGGCGTGCTGGATCATCGCGCCTGGACCAGCCACTTTGGTGACTCTCCTTTGCGCTATTCGCTGAATCCAGCCGACAGCATGGCGGCCCTCCGCGCTATCCCGCAGCGGCATTTTGTCGGCCAGCGCGACACCATAGTGCCACCCACCCTGACCCAGGCCTATGCGCGTCGGGCCGGGCTGAACGATGGTGCGGTAAGCGTCGTGCCGCGTGCCGACCATACCTGCTGCTGGGCGGACCTGTGGCCCGATCTGGCGCGCCAGCCGCTGGCGGTACCGCCCGGCTCCTGATCATGTTGTTGAGGGACAGCCAACTGTTGCGCGCTCTGCCCGCCGTTGCTTTCGTGCCGGCCCTGCTGCTGCCCTATGCCATGCTGTCGGTATTCGAGTCCGGCGTCTCGGAACGGGCAGAGCCCATTATCCTGGGGGCGCATGCTTTCGCCGCGCTGGCGGCTGCAGTCCTCGCATTGTGCACCATTGCCGGCCGTCCGCCTGCTGTCCGCCTGCTGTGGCTGGCAGCGCCAGCCATCGCCATGGCGGTGTGGTCGCTTGCCGTGGGCTTTGCGCGCGGCGTGCCGCTGACCGCGCTGTTCGGCACGCCGCAATCCGGGCTCGGCGTGTTGTGGTATGTCGATCTGGCGCTCTGGATGATCCTGGCCGGCATAGTGGCGGAATCGGCTTTCTGGTGGCGGCGGCTGATCGAAGCCTGCGCGGTGATATATCTGTGCTTTGCATTACTGTCGGTCGGCCAGTTCAGTGGCCATACCCCCTTTCTTTTCATCACCACCTCATGGCCGGCACTGGCGCTGCCCTGGATGCTGCTGGCGCATCGCGGTGGGCGATACTGGACGTGGCGCGTGGCGCTGGTGTTGGGTGCCGCAGTGGTTTCTCTCGTCGCCGCGCGCAGCCTGACCTTTATCTTCATTTTTGCGTCTTCAGCGATCCTGTGTGGCATCGTCTGGCGCTGGGGCGATCGCCTGCCCTGGCTGCGTTCGCGGTGGTTGGGCCTTGGTGCCGTGCTGATTGCTGCCCTGCTGCCTTTCGCCCTGATCGCCTCCGGCCTGGCGGGCGGGCTTGGCGCTTCGATGCGATCGCGCGTGCTGACCGTGCAGATGGTGATGGCGCGCCTGCAGGAGAGCTGGGACACCTGGGTCTTCGGCCTTGGTTGGGGCCGCATTGATGAGGCCTTTGCCCGGTATGTCAACGAGGTGCAGGCGCCGCTATGGGATGAGGTGGGCTGGGATTTTCTTCACCGCGATTTCTTCCATAGCCACAATCTGCTGACTGAGGCGGCACTGGCTGCGGGCCTGCCGGGTATCGTGCTGGCAGTGGCCATCCCCGCCATCGCCATCTGGCTCGCGCCGGCAGAGAAACGCCCCTATGCCACAGTCTTCAGTTCCGCATGGCTGGCAGCGCTTGGCGTCTGGATGGAGCTGGCTTACGTGTTGCCGCTGTTCGCCCTTGCCATGGTGGCGCTGTGCCACGATGAAAAGCGACCCGCTGCCGCGCCGGCATCGCGATGGCAGTATGCTGGCGGCGCTGCTTTCGCGGGGGTGGCCGGATTGCTCTGCATCGCCACTGTGGCGCTCGGGCTGCAGATGGCCAGTGTCGATCGCCTGCGCGCCTGGCTGAAAGCGCCGCAGGGGGCACCGCCGCAGACAATCGATCTCCGCGGCAATGACGGCATCCTGGTGACGACTGTAAATCCCGCACTCAATCTGATGAAGGATCGCGCTGCCGCGGGATTTCCGGAAGGCATGGAGCCTGAAAACCGGCGGCTTGCCTGGATGCTTGCGACGCTGGAAAGCAGGATGGGAGTGACGCGCAATCCGGTCGTGCCGATCACCGGCAGCAATGTACTCAGCCAAATCGCACTGAATCCCGATTTCGCGCCATTGCAGCCAAAAGCCCAAGCGGCGCTGGGCCATTGGCCGCGCTGGCTGGATCTGGCGATGACACTGGCGCCCGAGCGCAGCGATCTGCCGATTGCCTACCTGACCTGGCGCTTCAATGCCGGCGACCTGCGCGACGTGCTGCTCTGGGCAAAACGTCTGCGTAACCGCAACCCTGACGATCCTGTGGGTCTATATTTCGAGGGCGGCGTCTATGTCCGCCAGCCCGATCCGCAGGTCAAACGTCAGGGATTGGCGTTGCTGCGTCGTGCGCTCGACAACGGGATCGAGCGCCTGATTCCCCTGACAGAAGACCTCAAGGCCCAGATCCGCGATGCGGCCGGCTGAGCCAGATCGACTTTCCGTATCGAATGACTTATTGACCTGCCATGGAAAAGACCGACACCTCTTCGGCTGAGCCCACCCCTAGCAGACTGCGTATGGGCCGCAGTGTCTCGTCGATCACGGTGGTCTATTATACTGGCCCGGTCCTGTGGGCCTGCATCGAGAGCCTGCTGCTCCAGCCGGAACTGGTCGAGCTCATCCTGGTGGTGAACGGCATCGATGCGGCCTCGCGGCAGCGATTGCGCGAGCTGGCCGGCACCGAGCCCCGTATCCGCCTGCTCGAAAGCCTGCGCAATATCGGATTTGCCGCGGGCTGCAATCGTGGTGCGGCCGTTGCGACGGCGGATCGCCTGGCTTTCGTCAATCCGGATTGCGTGCTCGCACCCGGCACATTTGGCGCCATCCTGGAGGTATTCGACGCACAGCCGCGGGCATGGCTGATTGGCGGCCGCCTGCAGCATCCCGATGGTCGGGAACAACGCGGCGGTCGCCGTGAAATCCTGTCGCCCTGGCGCGCCTTTGTGGAGCTGTTGCGGCTGGATCGGCTGTTCCCGAACCATCCGTATTTCACCCGCCTGAACAGCCATGAGAGCGAGCCGGTCAATCATCCTGTCGAGGTGCCCACGGTCAGCGGCGCTTTCATGATGATCGCCCGTGCGCATTACGAGCAGCTCGGCGGTATGGACGACAATATGTTCCTGCACTCCGACGATCTCGATCTCAGCATCCGTGTTGGCCAGCATGGCGGCCAAGTCTGGTATGCCGGCCATGTGCCGATCACGCACCATCTGAGTACCAGCGACGTGTCGCGAATATTCATTGAGTGGCATAAGGCCCGCAGTACAAGCTACTATTTCGTGAAGCATTTCCAGAATTCCTACCCGCGGTGGACGCTGTCTGGGATATCGATCTTGCTATGGGCGCGGTTCTTGATGATCGCAGTCATTACCCTGCCGACCGACTTGCCGCGCAGTGTGAAGCGTTGGCTGCAGCGGAGGTTTGACTAAGAAGTCAGTCGCTGTTGCCGCCATGGCCGCTAGAATCGGCGCCAGCTACGGAGGCCGACCGCGTCACAACTGGCCCGAATCAGCAGGGCGTGGAGCTTTTGTGTCTGTAGCGACAGTTGACGAATGTTGTCGTAGACGCCGATGGCGCAGGCAAGCACCGTAACCAGCCAGTATTCGAACGGCGGGGCAAGCAACAGCCCGGACGCCAATTCAGCGGGAGTTTTGGAAACGCTGGTACGCAGTTGTCGACAGCTGTTGCTTGCGTTGATCGGATGAGTATTGTTGCGCTGAATCGCCGAGCTTTATATAAGCTATTGATAAATATATATAATAATATATCTGAAGTCGGGTTTCCTGCGATTTCCCGAAAACTCCAAGCTACCGGAAACTCCTCAAGATACCGCATTCGAAATTTTGGTGGTTCAGTTGTTCCGTTGTTCTGAATCCGCTCCGTCGATGGTTGGAAGGGGGAATGTCGCGTGCTTGCCCTCTGTCCAGCCGATCCCTATCATCCGGCCCCGATAACATTTTTTGTTCGTGAGGCGTTCGTGGTTAGCCAGTTGGAAAGAGAGACGGGGGCTCTGTTCGGTCCGCTTTGGGCGGGCCTGTCGGACGAGCAGTATCGCGCTTCGGTCGAACTCTTCGTAAAGCGGGCCCAGGCCAACGACTTCGACCTCGATTGGCTGAAGGGCAAGACCTGTCTCGATGCCGGCTGCGGCAGCGGGCGTTACTCTGTTGCGATGGCGCTGCATGGGGCTGGCGCGATCACCGCGGTCGATGTTTCGGATTCCGGCCTGGCGGAAGCGCGTCGTCGCGCCCGTGACTTCCCGCAAATCTCTTTTCAGCAGGCGTCAGTCCTGCAGTTGCCGTTCGCCGATGCCAGCTTTGATTTCGTCTGGTCTGCCGGCGTGATCCATCATACGGCCGATTTTGATAGGGCGCTTGGCGAATTGGTGCGCGTGCTCCGGCCGGGCGGTAAACTCTTCCTGCTGGTCTATGGTGCTGGCGGTCTGCGCTGGAAAGCGATCAAGGCATTGCGGCCGATAGTGGCAGATCTGGGTGCCGCTTTTGTCGATGCCGCGATCCAGGCAGCCGGTCTCCCGGCCAACAACCGCAAGCATTTCATGGATGATCTCTTTGTCCCGGTTCAGCTGCTGACGGACTGGCAAACTTTCCTACCCAAGCTGCACGGCCATAACTTGTGCAACATCATGCGTTGGACCGGGAATACATTCGACCAAGAACAGAGCCCAGATGCCCAACTCGAGGACCTGGTAAAGCTCCTGGCTATCGCGGCTTCCTGCGAGACGCTTGCTGGCAGTGACCGGGATCGCTATCTCGGCAGGCTTGCGAAGGACACAGCGCAACTTTATGTCGATACCGCCAAGCGGGCCATGATCGATGCCAGCCTGTCGGCCGAGTCGGTGCGAGAGATCGTGATCGGCCAAGGGAACCATCGGGTCGTGGCTGAAAAAGCGCCCGCCTGATTAATGTGTGATGCGGACTGCGCGGCCAGCGCCCGCCCGACCGGAGTGACAATGACGAGCACCTCAGCTGCAGCATTCTGGGAAACGATCGCTTGTCCGGTCTGCGGCGGTACATCCTTTTCGCCGCGCTTTCGCCTGCGCTTTTCGGAATTCGCTTCGGATCTCAGCAAGGTAAACCTGAAGCTGATCGGCTGTACCCCGGATACCGTGTTCGACTATTCCGAATGTGCAAGTTGCAGCTTCGTCACCACTAATCCGCGGCTGACCTCGTCGGCGAACGAGACTTTCTACAACAGCTTCAAGGCACCCTACACAGACAATATCTCGACCGAACTCGGTTCGCCGGGTTCGACGGTGTCGTCGGCGCATCGCACGTCGAAGATGATCCGCACGTTTCGCGACCTGCAGCTGGCCATCGCCCTTTGCGGCCGGCGGGTGACCGGGGCGCGCCGCACGGACGGCCCGATCCGGATGCTGGATTATGGCAGCGGCCATGGTTACATGCTGCAGCTGGCGCGTACCTTCGGGCTGGAAGCTGCCGGTGTAGAGCTGTCGCAGAGCCGTATCGATCTGTGCCGCAGCATGGGACTCAAGGTTGGCAGTCGCGAAGAAATCCTCGACAGCAAGTTCGATATCGTAATCTCGCAGTCAGTCATCGAGCATGTGAACGATCTGAACCGCTATCTGCAGGACATTGCCGGTGCGCTCGACAAGGGCGGCATTTTCATCTGCAATGGCTTGACGCCGCAGACAGTGCCGATCGAACAGAGGCGCGGCCGCTACAAGCTGACCCATCCAATCTCCCATCTCAACTTGATGAACCGCCGGAATCTGCAGACCCTACTTGAGAAGCATGGTTTCCGCATTCCTGGCCGGCGCGAATTGTGGGACAGGCTGCGCGAAGGTAGCTGGTCGATCTACATGCGCGCGCCCTACGCGATCTACGGCGCAATCATGGTTGACGGTGCCGATATACAGGCCATTGCGATTAAGACGTGATGCATGTCGGACCGTAGCGCCAAACCACGAGGCCTGTATTACTCGATCCTGAAGTACCAGCCGGAATCCCTGGATCTTTTGCATCGCTGTTTTGATGTCACTGTACTGGAGTCTCCGGCGCATGACACGGCAGCGGTTCTTGCTCGGACCGAGGTTTTATTCGCGCCGCTCGGCTTTCAGGTCGACAGGGAGAAAATCGATGCCTGTCCGCAGTTGAAGGTTGTCGCTTCGAATACCACGGGTCATCCCCATATCGATGTCGAATACTGCCGTTCGCGCTCGGTCGCGGTGGCCTGCCTGAAATTCGCGCAGGACTTCCTCGACCGGATCACACCAACGGCGGAACTCACTTTCGGCATGATCATCGTTTTGACGCGCAACATGCTGGCCGCGCACAAGGGCGCTCTTGCCGGCACATGGGATCGCCGCCCCTTCGGTGCCCCGGCCATGCTGTCGCGCATGCGGCTCGGTGTTGTCGGCCTGGGGCGCTTGGGCGGACGGGTTGCCGGCTACGGCGCGGCTTTCGGGATGCAGGTTCGCTACTACGATCCGTTTGTCGTTTCACCGGTTTACGAACGCGCCACCGATTTGATGGCGCTAGCGCAGTGGTGCGACGTGCTCAGTATTCATGTGCCGCATGAAAAAGAAACCGAAGGTCTGATCGGCTACCAGGTGATCGGGGCAATGCGTCCCGGCAGCTATCTGGTGAACACCGCTCGTGGCGAGCTGGTGGAATGGCAGGCGTTGCTCGAGGCATTGCAGAGCGGCCATCTGGCTGGGGCGGCCTGCGATGTTTTTGAGGGCGAGTTCGAGCCTGGTTTCACGCAGAAATATCCCGGGCATCCGTTCCTGGCTTATGCGAGGTCGCATGACAATGTCTTGCTGACGCCGCATATCGGTGGTTCCACGATCGATGCCTGGCGCGAAACTGAAATCAAAACCATTGAAATGGCACGTAATGCCATCGCTGCAAGGGCCGGAGGATAAGGCATGTCGCGGACTGCCTCACAGGGTGTTTCGCCAAAAAACCGGCCTTCGCTGCTGCGTTCGCTGCTCGGGCGACTGCATGGCGCGAAAGCACTACGGCGTGAACTTGCATGCCGTCCTGTCGTGGAGGCATACCATCCGGGGATGGCTGTGGCGCTGCAGACGCTTGATGCCGCACAGGGCGGCGGGAGCGGTTATTACTGGAAACTGCAGGACCTGATCGCCCTGCTTGAGCGGCATAGACCGAAATCAATCATCGAGCTCGGCTCGGGACGCACCAGCTGCGCCTTCGCGGCCTACGCCATGCGCAGCGGCGCAAGTTACACATCCTATGAGCAGGATGAACGCTGGGTTGCCTCGGTCAATGCGGCGCTAGCGCATATCGGCCCGGCCGGCGCAGTGCGCCCGGTCAAGGTGGAGGAGGCGGAGCGCGGCGGCGCTTTCGTCGAACCGATTCTGGCCGTCACCGAATGCATCTATGTCGATGCGCCTTATGTGCCTAAGAATCGCAAATTCTCCACATTCACCGGCAAGCCTGCCTATCTGGATGTATCGCGGCACCTGCAGGCTGGTTTCCGCCCCAGGCTGATTTTGGTTGATGGCCGGACCGATACGGTGGATGAAATTCGTGCTGCAATTCCCTCGGGTCAGTACAGCTTTATAGGTGAATACAGTTGGGCCATCCAGCGGGGTAATGCTCTTCATGCGATCCGCCTGGCACGGCACTCGGTCTTTACCTTGAATGGCTCTGCCGCTAGGGCACGAGAGTAGGCGTATGGCCGGTGCCCTGCTGAAGTATTTCGCAATCGAGGATCTCAACCGCTCGATCTCGGCTGTCGAGCAGGAACTCCTTGGCCAGGCCGGCCAGTCGACCTATGTCGAGACGGAAAAACTGCGGCTGGTCAGGCGCGACCGCCTCGCCAGTTCGGCGCGCCGCTCGACGCTCGCGCTTCTGCGCCGGGGAAGATTCGTGCAGGCGGTGAAAACCCAGCTGCGGCAGTTGATCCGTCTGCAGGCGAAATCCTACGACATCAGCGCTTCGGCGGAGGCGATCACCATTCGCAACAATGTCAGCCTGTTTTATGTCGATCGCGGTATCCGCGCGAAGCTGCTGATGGAACAGGGCGTGCGCAATCTGGAAGGGTTGCGCAACGAATACAGCACGCGCCGCCGCCTTGAGGCGCTTGGGGTCGATTTCGTGCCGCCGCTGTTATGCGCAAACCTGGATCGCCCACCATACTATCTGGCGGATCGCCTGATCGAAGGGATCGGTCTGGCATGGGGGGATGAACGCACCCCTGCGATAATGCACAATACATTGTCGAAGCTGTGGGGATTGTATCGCGTCATCGGACTGACCTGGAAGACTCCGGCCGAACTCGGCATCGATCTACCGGCGATTTCGGCAATGCTGACCGGAGCCGGCATTCATCAGGCGGCGATCCTGCTGGCGTTGTCGGACAAGCTGCTGCCGGTCTCGCTGGTACACGGCGACTTTTCGATCGGTAATATCATCATATGCGACGGCAACAACTATATTGTCGACTGGGAACTCAGCCACCTAGGCCCGGTCTGCGTCGACTTTTTCAAGGTTCTGTTGCGCTGTCCGGATTTACTCGCCGGAATCGAAGATATCATGCGCCCGGATATCGAGGCATTGTCGGCGCAGCAGCGAGACCGCGTCATGTCGCTTTCCGAGCAGCTTGCGCTCGAATTTCTGCTTCGGCTGCAACGGAGCCAGATTGACTGGGCGGAGCGGCCGTCCATTCTCGGCTGGTAGGCGAAGCGGATCGATAGGATAATCACGGAGATTTAGGTGAAAGCCATCATCAAGAAAATCAAGAGTGCCCTGCAGGGTAAGAAAATCTCTTTCTATCAGGAGAAACGCGAGAATCTGCAGAACTGGCAGATGATCGAGTCTCATCTCGCCGCCGATTCCCGTAATCTTCTCGATATCGCCTGTGATATTGGTTACTACACGCGCAATGCGGCGACCAAAGGGATTTTCTCCATCGGGGTCGATATCAACGAACCGGCCATAAGCAAGGCAAGAACCCTGGTCGATCCGTCGATCCAGGACAGGGTTGCCTTTTCCAGACTGAGTCTGGATCCGCAGAACACGCGTCTGCTGCCGCAATTCGATGTCATCCTTTGCCTGTCCGTCTATCACCACTTCTGCCGTATGTATGGGGAAGCGGCCGGTCGGCAAATGGTGCTGGACCTGGCTGGTAAGTTCAGCAAGCAGATGTTTTTCCAGATTCCCAGCAAACTGGGAAAATTCCGAGGTGATCTGTCAGTCGATCTTGGCAACAGTCAGGAAGCTGTCGAGCAGTATGTCGCCGGTCTGTTCCAGCCGGCGAGCGATTGCACGGTCAGGCTGATCGGGAAAAAGAAGGAAAAACCGCCGACGGAGGAGTTCCGCTATCTTTTCCTGGTGGAGAAGAAGTCCTAAAACCTGCTCGCCGGCTGATACGGCGGTCTGATCGAGGCTGTTTTGAAGCTATACGCACCTATCATCGACTTCGCCCGACGGCATCCGGCTCTCACGGGATTGCTCGGCGCGTTGATGCTGGTCAATTCGTTGCTCGGCGGTCTCAGCCTTGCCGCATTGATTCCGTTGCTCAGTTCCATCCTGACGGACTCCAATGAAGGTCTGCCGGCGAATTCGTTTTTCGCCTTCTTCAGTGGCCTGGATCCGCGCTACTTCATCACCTTTTTCGTCGTGGTTTTCCTGGGGGGTACCGCCAGTACGGTCGGGTTGGTCGCCATCGAAACCGTGTTCGTTGGCCGGTTGCGCGCGGAATGGACTGAGCGCATTTATAAGCGGCTACTGGAAGACGACATGACCAGCATCGGTTCCTACACTCGCGGTGCAGTGCAGAATACGCTGGGTGCCGAGATCGTGGCCTGTGCAAGGCTGATCAGCTATGCCATCGAAATTTTGATTTCGATCCTGAATGCTGCCGTCATCCTGGTTTTTATGATGCTCGCAGATTGGAAGCTGCTGTTCCTGTTCGTGATCGGCGGTGGCTTCTTCATGCTGACCAATCGCATGTTCCTGGATCCGCGCGCACGCCGGCTGGGTAAGGAGCGTCGCAAGCTGCAGGAAGAAATGACCGGCCGCTTCTCGGAGTTGTCGCACTCCATCAAGGAATACCGGATTCTGGGTATCGGCCTGTCCCGCCTGCGCCAGGCGAAAAAGCTGCTCCAACAATTCTATGACGCGCATCTGCGTCTGCAGTTGCTGCGCACGGTTCCTTCTGTGATGACGCAGTTGCTGATCCTGATGGCGGTCAGCGGACTGTTCGTCTACTCCCTGATCGTCGGCCCGGATGAGGTGCGTCCGCTCGTTCCGGTCTTCATTTTCTTCGCGTTGGCGCTTTCGCGCTGCTTGGCGGCCGCACAACAGATTTCCACCAAGCTCGTCGAGATCGCCGACAAGGCTGCTGCCATGGCGCGTGTTACGGCATTGCTAGGCGAAGCTGAATTGGCGGCGCGCGCTCAGCCGGCCGGCGACAAGCCGGTCCCGGCGGGTGCCGGTGATATTACCTTCGAAGGCGTCAGTTTCGGCTTCGCCAGTCGCCCGGTGATCCGCGATCTGTCGCTGCGTATCCCGAAAGGAAAGATTACCTGCATCATCGGCGGCTCGGGCGCCGGCAAGAGTACGCTGATCGATCTGTTGGTTCGCCTGTACGAACCTTGGGAAGGGCGTATCACATTCGACGGGATGCCGATCAATCAGTTCGACTTGGCGCAGTGGCGCAGGAAGATCGGCTATGTCGCTCAGCATTCCTCGGTCTTCGAGGGTACCCTCCGCTCAAACGTGCTGGTGAACCGCGCCAGTTTCGACGAAGCGAAGATGAATGAACTAGCGGCGATCACCGGCATGAGCGACATCGTGGCCCAGGCATCGGAGGGCTGGGACACGCCGGTTGGCCGACTTGGCTCGGTCTTGTCCGGAGGGCAGGCCAAGCGCATCGCCATCGCCCGTGCCTTGGTCAATGAGCCCGGAATCCTGGTACTTGACGAGGCAACGACCACCTTTGAGGAAAGTCTGGAAAAGTCGATCTTCGTCGCGTTGCGCAAGGCCAGGCCCGATATCAGCATCGTGCTGATCACGCACCGGCTGAGCAGTGCGCGGGATACCGACCTTGTCCATCTGCTGCAGGATGGTGTGGTCACGGCGACGGGCGGCTATGACGATGTGGCCCCGGCGGCGGAGCAGCTGCTGATCAATCTGGCCGATCCGGCATGACCCGCCTCTGGCCGTGTTTGTGGTCTGAACCATCGGTTGACGTTCATGGTGTGAACATGTATAATTTCAAAAAACACTATATTTTTCAATATTTTGCATCGTAACATCGAAGCGTGATTCGCAAGACTGGTGGGGAAGCTCACCGGGCCTGCGGTAGCATGGAAAAAACGTATGAAAAGCCCTGCCACACCGGACATCTGGACCGGAAAGACTGTTCTGATCACCGGCGCCTGCGGCACGGTGGGGCAGGCGATGATGCCTCGCCTGCTGGCCAAGGGCGTGGGGCGGATCATCGCGCTCGACAATGCGGAAAGCAAAATCTACGAACTCGGCCAGTTCTCGCCGGCGCTGGATCGGATTCTGCCGGTGCTGGGCGATGTACGCAGCCGCGACTGCCTGCTGCAGGCTTTTCGCGATGTCGATGTCGTGTTCCACGGTGCTGCTCTGAAGCATGTCAATCTCGGCGAGGCAGCACCCGATGAAATAGTCGCCACCAATATCGTCGGCGTGCAGAACGTGATTTACGCGGCGCGCGCCTGTGGTGTCAGGCGCGTGGTTTTCATGAGCTCGGATAAGGCGGTCAATCCCACCAATGTGATGGGCACCTCGAAGCTGATGGGGGAGCGCCTGATCTCTGCGGCGAATTACGGTGGGCAAACCAAGCCGGTCTTCTGCTCAACGCGCTTTGGAAATGTGCTGGGTTCGAGCGGCTCTGCCGTACCCACATTTATGAACCAGATTCGCACCAGCCAGCCGATCACACTCACCGACGAAGGCATGACGCGCTTCGTGATGACCCCGGTGGAAGCGGTGGATCTGCTGATCCGGGCGGCTGAGCAGGCCACAGGTGGCGAAGTCTTCGTCACCAAGATGCCGGTCATGGCAATCCGGGACATGATCCAGGGTATCATCGAGATCTATGCCCCGCAGCTGGGCCGCGATCCCGGCTCGGTCACAGTCAAGATCACGGGCAAGCGCCCCGGTGAAAAGCTGTTTGAAGAGCTGCTCAGCTCGGAAGAGGGGTCGCGCGTCAGGGAGAACGACGATTTCTTCGTGATCCGGCCGGCGATCACTGCGACGCCGCAGGTCAAAGAGGTGGCCAAGACGCCACACGCCTACCGTTCTGACGAGGAAACCTGCATGAGCGTGCGGGACATCGTGGACTATTTCAAACGGTACCGACTGCTCGACTGATGTCCGCACGACTGTAATTGCCGAATGCAAAGGGGTTTTTGATATGCGTGTCATCATTCTTGGCGGCGACGGCTTTCTCGGCTGGCCCACTGCTATGGCGCTGTCGCAGCGTGGCCATGAGGTCATGATCATCGACAACTATTTTCGTCGTACGGCCTGCATCCGGCAGGACATTCCGCCCCTGTTCCAGACGCAGAATATGCATCAGCGCGCCAAGGCCTGGCATGAGCGCAGCGGGCGTCAGATCAAGGTGTGCGAGGGCGATATTTGCGACTACGGTTTCCTAAAGGGCTGTTTCGAGGCGTTTGCCCCGGACTCGGTTGTTCATTATGCCGAGCAGCCATCGGCGCCCTATTCGATGCTCGGCCAGAAGGAGGCGCTGTTCACGCTGCAGAACAACCTGAGCGGCACGCTCAACCTCGCCTATGTGGTGCGCGAGACCAATCCTGACATTCATATCGTCAAGCTCGGCACTATGGGCGAATACGGCACGCCCAATATCGATATCGAGGAAGGTTTCATCGATATTGAACACAAGGGCCGCAAAGACCGCCTGCTGTTCCCGCGCCAAGCCGGGTCGCTGTATCACACCACCAAGATTCAGGATACCGACCTGCTGTACTTCTACGTCCGGGTTTGGGGCCTGCGTGTCACCGACCTAATGCAGGGTCCAGTTTACGGTCTCTTCACGGACGAGATGGGCGATGATGCCCGGCTGACGACTTTCCTGAATTACGACGAAATCTTTGGAACGGTACTCAACCGTTTCCTGGTGCAGGCCGTGGCCGGCATTCCGATGACCGTCTACGGTCAGGGCGGCCAGAAGCGCGGCTACCTGAATATCAAGGACACCATGCAATGTGTCACCCTGGCGGTCGAGACGCCGGCAGCCAGAGGCGAGATGCGGGTGTTCAACCAGTTCACCGAAACCTTTGCTGTGAACGACCTCGCCAATATGGTGCGGGATGCGGCGGCGGCGGTCGGCATCAAGGCTGAGATCGCCCATGTACCGAATCCACGAGTGGAAAAAGAAGAGCATTATTACAATCCCGCCCATCGCGGTCTGCGCGAGCTTGGGCTGCAGCCTAACCTGCTGACGCAGGATGTGCTGGCGCGCATTCTGGAGCAGATTGTCAATTACAAGTCCGATATCCGGCATGACATCATCATGCCGAAAACGACCTGGAAGTAATCGATGATCGCCAGCCAATTCAAGATCGATTCTCGCCAGGTTGGCGGTGACGCACCCTGTTTCGTCATCGCCGAGGCCGGTGTCGCCCATTTCGGGAATTATGAAAAGGCGCTACAGCTGATCGATCTGGCGGCTGAGGCAAAAGCCGATGCCGTGAAGTTCCAGATATTCAATCCCGAGGCGATGATCTCCAAGGCCAGTCAGGAGTGGCGCGACCGCCTGAGCCCGCGTGCCCTAAAATGGGAGGATTTCCGCCGGCTGCGCGACTATTGCGACGAGAAGGGCATCATCTTCTTCTCCACGGCGCATGACGAGCCGAGTCTTGAATATCTTGCCGGCCTGAATCCGGCAGTCTTCAAGATTGGCTCCGGCGAATTGCGCAATTGGGGTTACCTGCGGAAGATCGCATCTTATGGTAAACCGGTCATCTTCTCGACCGGCATGCATACGATGGAGGATGTAGAGGCCTCGTTGCGCGTGATGACGCAGACCGGAAATTCGGAAATCGCGGTCCTGCATTGCGTGACGCAATATCCCACGCCGCCGGAATTCGTGAATCTGAAGGTGCTGGATCTTTATCGTGAGACCTTGGGTGGTGTGATCGGGTATTCTGACCATACCGCTGGTTTCCATATTCCGCTGGCTGCGGTGGCGCGTGGTGCCAAGATCATCGAGAAGCATATCTCGATCGACTTCAATGTCCCGAACGCGCAGGACTGGAAAGTATCCTGCGGGCCGCATGATCTCGCCGACTTCATCACGCAGCTGCGTGCGGTTGAGGCGGCGCTGGGCGCTGCCCGCAAGACCGTAACACCTGGCGAACAGGCGAGCATCGAATGGGCTCGGAAGTCGCTGGTAGCCGCGCGGCCGATCCGTGCTGGTGAGACCATCACGCCGGAGATGCTGGCGGCGAAGCGCCCGGGCACCGGGATCGCGCCTGATCAAGTAGAGACGGTGATAGGCAAGGTCGCCAGCCGCGATATCGACGAGGATGCGGTTTTGCAGTGGGTGGATTTGAGAGCATGACCAGAAAAATCTGTGTAGTCATCACGGCGCGTGGCAATTACGCCAAAATGAAGCACGTCATGCGCGAAATCAAAAAACACCCCGGTCTTGAACTGCAGGTGATTCTGGGAGGTAGCATTATTCTTGAAAAATATGGCCGCATTCTGGAGACGGACTATGTCGATGACTTCAATGTCGACCATGTGATCCATTTCCTGATCGAGGGCGAGACGCCGCTGACGATGGCGAAATCAGCCGGCCTGGCCGTTACGGAATTCGCCAATGCCTTCGATAACCTGCGGCCGGATGTCGTGCTTGTCATTGCCGACCGCTACGAGTGCCTCGCCATCACCATGGCCGCGACCTATATGAACATCCCGGTTGCGCATATCGAGGGCGGTGAAGTGAGTGGCTCGATTGATGAGTCGATCCGCCATGCCATCACCAAGATGGCGCATTTGCATTTTCCGGCCTCAGAAGAGGCGGCGGAACGTATCGTTCGCATGGGTGAGCGGCCGGAAGCAGTCTACACCGTCGGTTCGACAAGTTTCGACGTCCTGGCCGAGATCGATCTGGACGACCTAAGCTCCGTTGTCGCCTATCAGGGTATTGCCGGAGCGGGCGGCACGATCTCGGTCGAGCCCGGTAAATATGCTATCGTGATCCAGCATCCGGTGACGACCGAATATGCCGATAACCTTGCGCATATCGGCGAGACGGTGAAGGCAATGCACAGCCTGCAGATTCCTACCTTCTGGATTTGGCCCAATATGGATGCCGGCTCGGACGGTATATCGAAAGGCATCCGCGTTTATCGCGAAAAATACCAACCCAAATATGCGCATTTTTTCAAAAGCCTGCCGATTGAACTGTTTGGCCCCCTGCTGAAGAACGCCGCCTGCATTGTCGGCAATTCGTCGAGCGGAATTCGCGAAGCGGCCTATCTGGGTACGCCTTGCGTCAATATCGGCTCGCGCCAGACTGGCCGCGCCCGCGGACGCAATGTCGTTGATGTCGGATACGACGCGGCCGAGATCGAGCAGGCTGTCCGCCAGCAAATGGCGCATGGCCGCTACGAGTCTGATGGCCTGTACGGTGATGGTGCGGCGTCGGGCAAGATCGTGCCAGTGCTGGTGAGTTACGATTTCTCGCCGCAAAAGGCGATCTGCTATTGAGCGAAGGTTGCCGGACATGATGCCGCGCTCGGGTGATCCTGGCGATGCGGGAAGGATGACGATGAACAAGATTATACAGGGTGGTGTGCTTGGCGTGATCCCGGCGCGCGGAGGCTCGAAATCCGTCCCGCTGAAGAATCTCGCACCGCTCGCCGGTCGGCCGCTGATAGATTACTGTATCGCTGTTGCTCAGGCCGTAATGCCGAAAACCGTACACCGCCTGGTCTGTTCGACCGATCATCCTGCAATCAAGGATTTCTGCCTGTCCCGATCTGTTGAGGTAATCGACCGCCCGTCGGAAATTGCCACCGACGCGGCCCCGACCGATGATGCCGTGCGGCATGTGCTGCAGACGATCGCCGATGCCGATGGTGCGATGCCAGAGATCGTTGTGCTTTTGCAGCCGACGTCGCCATTCGTTCTGCCCGAGCATATCAACGAAATCGTGCGTATTCTGCTGGATGATCCGACGCTTGATACGGCGCAGTCGCTGGCCCATCTGCCGCATAACATGCATGCGCTAAATCAGCGGATCATCAAGGAGGGCCGGGTTTATTTCCGATTCTGGGAAGAGCGCAAGCTCGCCTACAACAAGCAGCTCAAGCCGATGCATTATCGCTACGGCAATATACTGGCATTCCGCTCGGAATCCCTGATGGCAGGCACCCCATGCTTTGGCCCGAACTGCGGCAGCTTTGTCGTGGATTCCGCCTATGCGCATGACGTGGATGGACCGGAAGATTTCGAATACGCGGAATTCCTGATCGAGAAAAAGAAGGTCGTGGTGATTTGACGCTAACCGACCTGAGTGGGACTACGGCTTGCGCAAGTCTGTGATCCTCAGCCTGTATAGGCCGCTGGATATCCGGCTGATGGTAGCCACCGGCATTGTCGAGCGGATTGCGGAAGCGGCCGACATCATCCTGTTGGTGCCGAAGGTTTATTTGACGGAATTGCGGCAGCGCGTGTCGGGTACGGTGCGCGTTGAGGCGTTGCGGTTCCCGACCAGCAAGGTGCGGTCGGATGATCTGTATGTTGGCTTCACCGGCGGTTGGCGCGGCTATCTGCGCGACCGTTTGGCCGCAATCGCGGAACTGACCTATGGCAACCGCGGTGGCGCAAACGAATCCGGTGTGCTGGTCAGGGCGGAATACCTGCGTCGCGCCAACCGCCCGCATATGCTGGCGGTCTGGGCGATCGCCAACCTGGCCTGCCGCAGCCGCACTCTCCGGCGCTTGCTGCAGCAGATGTGGCTCTGGACTTGCCCTTTCCGGCCGCATGCAGACCTCTATAGCGAGACGCAGCCGGTGCTGCTGGTCACTGCGTCGGCCGGGCTCGGCGTGGACGGAATGGTGATGGCCGAAGCGGCGGCGCAGGGCTGCCCGACTGCTGTTGTGGTGCAGAGCTGGGACAAGACCTCGACCAAGGGATATCCGCCGGTGGCGCCGGCCCATATGCTGGTGTGGAGTGATCGTACTGCCGAAGAGGCCGTGGCTTATCTCGATATGCGGCCGGATCAGGTGCATATCGTCGGCGCACCGGTCTGGGACCATTATTTCAGGGATCCTGGTATCGAGCGCGCCCAGTTCCTGCGGGAGTTCGATCTGGCGGCCGACACGCGGTCAGTGGTCTATGTCTCGATCGGATACCCTGCGCACCATGAGGGCAACCTTGCCATCACGGAAACGCTGCTGGATGCATTGACCAGAGGCGACCTGCCGGCAGGAACCGCCCTACTGTTCCGCCTGCATCCTGTATATTTCGAATTCGAGGCCGAACGACGTGACCTGATGCGGGTCTTCGAGCGCTACCTGCCGTCGGATCGCTGGCATGTCGATATACCCTCCGGGGGCGGCAACAGCTATTTCCTGGATGACAAGGACGGTCAGAAGCTTGCCAATATTTTTCGCCACAGCACGATCTGTGTGCAGGCATCATCCACGCAGATGATTGAGGCGGCGATTTTCGATTGCATGGTGATCGATGTCGCCTTCGGACGCTGGCATAACAAGTATTTCGATCTCGATATCTCCGATCTCGATCTGACCCATCTACGCAGAGTGGGTTCAGCTGATGCGGCGAACCGCGTGAACAGCCGGCAGGATCTGGTCGATACCCTAGCGGATCTCGTGCAGCGTGAAGATGACGGCCGCCGCGACCGGCGCCGCGCACTGGTGGCGCAGGAGCTTTCGGTGAACCGGGGCGATGCCGCGAAGGCCATGGCAGACAAACTGGTCGAACTCATTCATGCCGGCTAGGAAAGGTAGAAATGACAGCTAAACGCTTTCATATCGATAAGCGCGAAATCGGTGGAGGCCGCGCTTTCCTGATTGCCGAGGTGGCGCAGGCACATGATGGTTCACTGGGTGCCGCGCATGCCTTCATCGATGCGGCATCCGATGTCGGTGCTGATGCGATCAAATTCCAGACCCATATCGCGGCGGCGGAATCGACGCTGGACGAGCCCTTCCGACTGAAATTCTCTCGCCAGGACGTCACGCGTTATGACTACTGGCGCCGCATGGAATTCACCCCGGAACAATGGCGAGGACTGGCGCAGCACGCGCGCGATAGGAAGTTGGTATTTCTGTCCTCCGCCTTCTCGGTAGAGGCCGTCGACCTGCTGGAAGGTCTTGGCGTGCCGGCATGGAAAATAGGGTCGGGCGAGATTGTGACCAATGACCTGCTCGAACGCATGAGCGGGACGGGCAAGCCCATGCTGATCTCCACGGGCATGAGCGGTTATGAGGAGATCACGGCAGTTCATGAGCGCTGGAGCAGCCGTGGTAATGCGATCGCACTCTTCCAGTGCACGACGAAATACCCCACGGCGATGCCCGATGTCGGCCTCAACGTGTTGGCGCGGATGAAATCGGCATTTCCTTGCCCGATCGGCCTGTCGGATCATTCCGGGCGGCCGGAGCCGGCAATGGCGGCGATCGCGCGCGGCGCGGATCTGGTCGAGCTACACGTCACATTTGACCATCGCAGTTTCGGTCCCGATACCGTGGCATCCGTTACTTTTGCTGATTTCGCCCGGATCGTCACTTTCCGGGATTGCTTGGTGGAAATGGACGCCAATCCGGTCGATAAGGACGCCCTGGCCGCACAGATGCGGCCGACACGAGAGATTTTCGGCAAGAGTCTCGCGCTGAAAGCCGATCAGCCGGCTGGCACAGTACTGCGTCGTGATATGCTGACTTTAAAGAAGCCTGGCACCGGTATCGCACCGGATGCCATCGACAAAATCGTAGGTTGCCGGCTGCTCACGGATGCCGATAGCCGCTATCTGCTTCGATGGAACCAGATCGAGGCACACGCTGATGAACCCGGAGCAAGCGCGTGAGAAAGGTCTGTATTGTCGTCAACAGCCGAGCGAATTACGCTCGCATCAAATCCGTGCTGACGGCGGTTCGTGAGCATCCTGATTTGCAGTTGCAGCTGGTTGTCGGCGCCTCCGCATTGCTGGAGCGGTTTGGTCGGGTGATCGACCTGATCCGCGCCGATGGCTTCCGCGAGGAAGCTGTCGTGTACATGGCACTGGAAGGCGACACCACGGCTAATATGGTCAAGTCGACCGCGCTGGGCATGATCGAACTGTCGAGCCTGTTCATGCATATCACGCCAGATATCGTTCTGACCGTCGCCGACCGCTACGAGACTTTGGCCACCGCCGTGACGGCCAGCTACATGAATATTCCACTGGCTCATACACAGGGTGGCGAGACGACAGGCTCGATTGACGAGAGTGTGCGTCACGCCATCACCAAGCTGGCGCATATCCATTTCCCGGCCACCGACAAGGCGCGCGAAAACCTGATCCGAATGGGCGAGGATCCCGCCACGATTTACATGACCGGCTGCCCTGCGCTGGATCTCGTGACCGGCATGAAAGATCGCAGCATCGATCAGACCTTCTGGGCGCGCAATGCCGGCGTCGGCTATCAGAATGGGTGGAGCGAACCTTATATCGTGGTGCTGCAGCATCCGGTGACGACCGAGAATACCGAGGCCAACAAGCAGATTGATGAAACTCTGCACGCGGTGCGTGCCCTAGGCATGCGCACGATATGGATGTGGCCGAATATCGACGCCGGTTCGGATGCCATATCCAAGCGCCTGCGCGTTTTCCATGAGAACCAGGGTGGCGAGAAAGTTACCTTCTACAAGAACTTCTCGTCGGAGGACTTCATCCGCCTGATCGATAACTCTGTCTGCATGATCGGAAATTCCTCATCCGCTCTACGCGAGGGGTCGTTGCTGGGCGTACCTGTGGTCAATGTCGGATCGCGCCAGCAGACGCGAGAGCACGGCGCCAATGTAATGCATGCCGATTATAATGCGGTCGCCATCGAGGCTGCCGCGCGGGCGCAAATCACGCATGGGAAGTATGTGCCGGACGAGCTGTTCGGCGACGGCACTGCCGGCCGTCAGATCGCCGACATTCTGGCGACCTGTAAAATATCCGTGCAGAAACGCCTCCACTATCCAAACTGAGCCGATATAGACATGTGTGGCATTTTCGGCATGTTGGGACGGCAGGCGAGCCTGCAGACCACCAGGCGTGCCCTGGCGGTGCAGCAGCATCGCGGACCGGACGATACGGGCTGGGTCGAGATTGCCGAGGGACCACTTTGCCTGGGCCACAACCGTCTGGCCATCATTGATGTTTCCGCACTGGGGCACCAGCCGATGGCCTCGGCCGACGGCCGTAACTGGATCGTTTTCAACGGCGAAATCTACAATTACCGCGAGCTCCGGCGGGAACTCGGCGATTATTCATTCCGCTCTTCCAGCGATACCGAGGTCATTCTCGCCGCTTATGCGCGTTGGGGCGTTGCGTGCCTGGAGCGGTTTATCGGGATGTTCTCGTTTGCCCTCTGGGACGGCGAGCGGCAGGAACTGCTGCTGGCGCGCGACCGTCTTGGCATCAAGCCGCTCAATTACGGATATGTTGACGGCACTCTGGTTTTTGCCAGCGAGATCAAGGCCATCCTGACGGCCGGACATGCCGTCACGCCAGATGCGGAAACCTGGTCCGACTATCTGGCCTATGGCATCTACGAGCAGCATGATCGCACATTCTTCCGGGGAATCCGACAGCTGCCGGCCGGCTGCTACATGTATTGCCGCCCGGACGGTACCAGCAGTATCAACGCATTCTGGGATCTCAAGCAGATCGTCGAAACGGCTGGTGCCGCGCCGCTCGAGAGTGATGAGCTCGAGGCTCTGATGGTCGACGCGGTGCGCTATCGTCTGCGCTCTGACGTGCCGCTCGGCGTCAATATTTCAGGTGGCCTCGATTCCCTGCTGCTCGCCAGTATGGTCGACCAGCTTGCTGCTCCAGGACAGAAGTTGCATGCGGCCACCGCGGGCTTCAGTGATTCACGATATGACGAACGTGGCTATGCGCGCGAGGTGATATCCGGCACGCGCTGGTTGCCACTCGAGACGGCCGAAGGGCCGGATATGCTGCGCAGTACGGCACGCGTGGCGCTCAGTCACCAGGAGGCACCGATCGGCGGCATCGCGACGCTAGCCTATCACAATCTGCACGAAAAAATCCGGGCGGCGGGCCTGACCGTGCAGTTGGAAGGGCAAGGCCTAGATGAAATGTTTGCCGGCTATGCCTATTACCGCGGCCTGACGGATGGCAGCCAGTCACTGCAGGGCTGGCTGTCGGAGGGGTTGTATCAAGATGGCACTTCGCCGCTGGCTCGGGATGTGCTGTCGCAATCCCTGCGCGATGCCGGGCAAGCCTGGCATTGGCGGGTGCCGGCGTTGGATGATGCGGTGAACCAGGCCCTGTTCGTCGACATCACCCAGCGCAAGCTGCCGCGCGTTCTGCGGATGAATGATCGCCTCTCTATGGCGCATAGCATCGAGCTGCGCGTGCCGTTCCTCGATCACCGCCTTGTGGAAGCGGCATTCCGCATTCCCGGCCTCGCCAAGATCGCCGGCGGCATGTCGAAACGTCCGCTGCGCGATATTGCCCAGCGCCGCCACCCCTCGATGACCTCGATCTGGTCCGAGAAACGCGCCGTGGTCGCGCCGCAGACCGGCTGGCTGCGGGGGGCCGGCGCGGGTTTCGTCGAAGATTGTCTGGAAAGTCCCTGGCTGCTCGACAGCGGATTGTTCGATGTTGACCGGTTGCGGGATCGTTTCCGCGTTTTCGTCCAGAATGGCGCCAACAACAGCTTCTTCGTCTGGCAATGGGTGAATGTCGCCCTGTGGTGCGAATTGTTTGTCGGCGGCGCCTGGAGGGATCATGCGGTCCGGACCCAGGCGCATGGCATGGTGTAGATGGAGAACCAGCCCAAGCTGCTGATCACCGAGCCCGACGGTTTCCCCGCCGATGCGGAGGCACGGCTGTCGGAGCATTTTCTGGTGCAGAAATTGGCATCAGCTGATGCACTGGCCGATGCGGCGGCGGATGCCGTCGGCCTGCTGATCCGGCTGCATCACAGGATCGATGCAGATTTACTGGCCAGAACGACGCAACTGCGTTTCGTCGCTACCTCTACGACCGGACTGACCCATATTGACCTTGAAGCTGCGCAGCGCCGCGATATAGCCATTCTCTCACTGAAAGGCGAGGAGGCATTTCTGCGCAGTATTCATTCCACCGCCGAACTGGCCTGGGGCCTGGCGATCAGCCTGATGCGGCACATTCCACCGGCGGCGGCCAGCGTCAATCGCGGAGAGTGGGATCGCTATCGTTTCCTCGGTCGCGAAATGCGGGGGCGGCGGCTTGGCATTGTGGGATATGGCCGGCTGGGTGAGATCATGGGGCGCTACGGCCTTGCCTTCGGCATGTCGGTTTGGGCCAACGATATCCGTGATCAGCCTCTGCCCGATGGCATCGAGCGCAAGACACTGGCCGATATCTTTGCCAGCTGCGACATCATTTCGATTCATCTGCCCGCTACAGGCGAAACCCGTGGCCTGATTGGTAAGGATCTGCTCGGCCGCATGCTGCCAGACGCGATCCTGATCAATACCGCGCGAGGCGACGTAGTCGATGAAGCCGCACTTGCCCACCTGATAGAGCAAAGGCGAATCGGTGGCGTCGGTCTAGATGTTCTCAACGAGGAAACAGGTGGACAGCAGGAGGCCTCGCGCCGCCTGCGGGCGCAGGCGGAGGCGGGCTATCCGGTGCTGATCACGCCTCATATCGGTGGCGCGACGGATGCAATGCCGCGCGCGGAAGCATTCATGGCGGACAAGGCCATCGCCTGGTGGCGGTCCGCGCAGAACATGGTTGGCGGATGATTCAGAAGAACATCATACTTCTCCCCATCGAGATCAAAAGCCGCGAGTTCAATGCTAAGCTATACTTCGCTAGCCAGGCGATTCGTCGCGGCTACGAGGTCTGGATCGGATTCGCGAAATATTTCCACGAGAATATGCCGCTTTTCCCTCGCGGCATCCTGATCGAGAATGACGTGGGCAAGGGCATGGGATCAATCCTGCCGGTGGCGCGCCGCTTGGGCTTCGCCGTCACGGCATGGGATGAAGAAGCCCTGGTAGTGAAGAATGATGATTTCTATGTCGACGAGCGTGTTCCGTATTCGCACATCAAGGAATGCTATCGCTTCTTCACGCGCGGCGAGGGCGATCGCGCATCGTTGCTTCGGCGATACCCCGATCTCGATGGCCATCTGATTCCAGCAGGCAATCCTCGTATCGACATCCTGGCGCCGGAATACCGTGCGATACACCAGATTCAGGATATCGATGTCGGCCGACGCATCATCTTGGTGAATTCGCGCTTCAGCCATTCGAACCCGTATCATATGGACCGCCAGTCGTTTCGCGATGGACTGCTGCGACGTTCCAACCTGACCGGCAAGGCGCTGGACTTCAAGGTCGGGTATATGGATCACACCGACCGGCTGTACGAAAGCTTCCACGCCATGGTCGAGCGGCTGCCGGATGCTTTCCCTGATCACCAGATCGTCATTCGGCCGCATCCGTCGGAAAGTCCGGACCCGTGGGATGCCATGGCAGCCAGGCATAGCAACGTCATGGTGTCGAAAAGCCATACTGCGACGGCCTGGTCGATGGTGGCGGACGCTACGATCCATAACGGCTGCACCACGGCGATCGAGGCAGCGCTGCTGGGGTGCAATATCGTCGCCTACTGCCCGGTGCGCTCCGATCTGTACGATGTGAGGTTGCCAAATCAGGTCAGCGTACAGACCGAAGAGGTCGAGCAGCTGATTTCGGTGGTGCGCGGAATGTCCCGCCCAGGCGCTGCCGAGATGCAGGCCAACTCAGCCGCGGCCCGCAAGCGGCTGGAGGGGCTGATTGGCCCGGCGATGGGTGGCAGCGCCAATGCCACCGCGATCGTGCTGGATGTGCTGCAGGGTGTAACGGCCTGGCCGGACAGATCAGCCAAGGACATGCTGTTCTCGGTCAAATATCGCCTCGACTACTGGTGCAAACGCCGGAAAGCATCGCAGGCGAATGGCGAGGGGCTGGATGCTGCCGCCCTACTCGACAGCTATGCGCTGGAGAAATTTGCCGGCGTCGATGCCGGTGAGGCGCAAGCGGCGTTGCGGATCTTCGGTGCAGCCGATGCCGACGTGGCCGACCTCGGCAATCAATGGCTGCGTATCACCACGCCGACAGGAGCGGGTCATTAGTATCAGGCAGATCATCGCTGCCGCTCTTCCGGCGCCGGCCCTGCGGCGGCTTCAGGGTGCAAGGCTGGCCCTGCGACGCAATGCGCGGCGTCGCCAACGCGTGAACGCGGATGCGGCAGCCGCGCTGCATCTGTGCGGCATACCGCATAAGCACAGTTTTTTCGGATATTACGATCTGTGCCCCTTTGACCAGACGCAGCAAAAACTTCTGGCGCATGCGGTTCCGCTCGGTGCAGTGCCAGCCCGTGTTGAGGCTGAAATCGGCTATTTCCGCCTCGACACCGGCAGCGCAGCAGACTTCGTCCGGCTCGGAAAGACGGCGACCTGGTGCTGGCAGCAGGGCAGCAGGCTACAATGGCTGCCGGGCCAGGATGGTCTGGTGTTCTGCAACGGCATCAGCGGCAATATCCAGCGTGGCCTGGTGCTGGATGGCGCAAACGGCAGCGTGCAGCAGCAGATGGCACGGCCAGTCTACGATATCACGCAGGATGGCCGCATCGGGATTGCGCTGAATTTCTCGCGCCTGCAGCGCTTGCGTCCCGGCTATGGCTATCAACCCGAGGCGGACCCGACCGCCGGCCAGCCGGCTCCGGAAGCAGATGGCCTCTGGATCATCGATATGGCGAGCGGCCAGGACCGTCTTTTGTTTTCGCTGGCGCAAGCCGTACACTTCGCTCCGCACGACTCGATGCGGAACGCTGAACATTACTTCAATCATGTGAAATGGAATCCCACGGGTAGCCGTTTTCTGGTCTTCCATCTCTGGCGGGATAGCAATGGCCGTCGCCACAGCCGGGCCCTGACCTTGGATACTTCCGGCGATATCCGCGCGGTCAGCAACAGCCGTCATGTTTCGCACTACTGGTGGGCCGACGACGATCATCTCCTGCTCTACGGCACGCCGATTGATCGTCCGGAAGGATATTATCTGCATCGCGACGCACATGAGACGCCGCCGGTTGCCTTCTGGGGCGACTTCCTCCCGCATGAGGACGGCCATCCCAGTATCGCCAAGAATGGTCGCTGGCTGGTCACCGATACGCTGCCGGACCACGTTTCCGAGCGACGCCTCCTCATCGGCGATCTTCAGGACAGGACAATCAGACAGCTGGCAGCTTTCTATAGTCCGCCCGGCCTTTCCGGCGAGACGCGCTGCGACCTGCATCCGCGCTGGTCACCTGCGGGCGACATGATTGCCGTCGACACAGCGCATGCCGGATATCGGCAGATCGCGTTAATGACCATTCAGGATTCGACCAGAGCATAGAGAATTGAGAATGCAAAGACAGTTCACCAACGTCGCTATTCCGCTGGAAACCACAGCCAGAGAGCTGAATTCCAAGCTGATGCTGTCGACGGCGCTGGCGCGAAAAGGCTTTACCGTTTATTTCGGAACCAAGGATTTTATCCTGGATGCCTCGGTCCGGATGGGTAATGTCATCTATCTCGACAAGGGCTTCCATCGCGGCACATCCGAGCCGGTATACCGGCAGCTTAAGCAGGCCGGCTGTCTTGTGGTCAGCCTTGATGAAGAGAACGGCGTTGATTTCCGCGACTTCCACATGCTGGACAACCGGATGCCGGACGACTTCCTGCCGCAGATGGATCTGATCTTGTTGTGGGGAGTGGCGCAGGACGCCCATCTGCGCGCCAAACGCAAGCAGTATAATCCGGATCGTATCCGCATCACCGGACATCCGCGTTTCGACCTGCTGAAGCCATATTATCATTCGTTGTACCACGAGAAGGTGGATGGCATTCGTCGCAAATATGGCGAATTCATCCTGTTCAACACGAATTCCAAATACTCGAACAACATCAACGGCCGCGAAGCCGTGATCCGCAACTACGGCTCCCGGTGCGCGGGCTTGACGAGCGTCTGGCCTATGACGATCAGCGGCTGGCCCTAAATATCGCCCTGATCCGGCGGCTTGCGACCGAAATCGAGAAAACTGTGGTGGTGCGACCGCATCCCGAGGAGAATATCGAGGTCTACCGCCGCACATTCGCCGACATGCCGAATGTTCACGCGGTCTACGAGGATTCCGCACATTACTGGATTCTTGCGGCAGAATTGATGATTCACAATCATTCGACCACCGGGCTTGAAGCCGCGATGCTCGGGCATGCGTCGCTTGCCTATACTCCGATCCCGACGGAAGAGAATTTCTGCCCTTGGATTCCAATTGCCTGCAGTCACAGAGTAGAGCACGAAGACGAGGCTGTAGCCTTCGTGGCCAACAGGGACTGGCAACAGCCCCCGCCGTCACTTGCCGGCATCCTTCATGATTTCTTCTCGTATGATCGCGATGCCACCCCGCAGGTCATCGACGCTATTTCCGAGCTTGCTGGCCGCCGCCTGCATGAGGGCGCTTCGGGCTCGTTGACGCCACTGGTCTGGCGTCGTCGTCTCAGTTATTGGAAGCAGCAGTTACTTGGCCGAGAAATCCTCTCACCACTGAACCGGAACAAGCTACAGGAACTCAAGCCGTCGAT
This sequence comes from Ferrovibrio terrae, assembly GCF_007197755.1. Taxonomy (NCBI): domain Bacteria; kingdom Pseudomonadati; phylum Pseudomonadota; class Alphaproteobacteria; order Rhodospirillales; family Rhodospirillaceae; genus Ferrovibrio; species Ferrovibrio terrae. Next base: position 627,211 of record NZ_CP041636.1, on the reverse strand, counting down.
TGTGGGCGAACGCTACAAGACGATTGTTGGAGCTATGCCGGCCGGAAACCCGACCGCGTTTACGGCGCTTCACCCGCATCTGTACCGGGTTACACCGGCATCCTGATCGATGCGCATTGCTTATCTCTCCAACTCGCGTATCCCGTCTGACCAGGCGAACAGCGTCCATGTCGTGAACATGGCCGCTGCCCTGAGCGACCTGGGGCATGACGTGACCTTGTGGGTCTATCGCGGTACCGGCCCAACGCCGTGGAGCGAGGCTGACGATGCCGCCGGTGTGGCCGCGCATTTTGGCGTGCGCTCAGGCTTCGGGTTACGGTATTACGCCCAGCCAGGGATCCCGGGCAGTAACAGCATCGGCAGTATTGCCGCAGCCATCGCCTGCCGGGTGCAAAGCGTCGATCTGGTGATCGGGCGTCATCCGAAGGCCTGCAGCGCGGCGGCGCTGCTGGGATTGCCGGTGGCATTCGAGAGTCATCAGCCGCTGCGCCTGTATCCGTCGACAGACCGTTTGTTCATTGACGCGGCACTGAAACGACGAGTTCTGCGCCGCCTTGTCACGATCTCAAAACCTCTGGCTGGATATCTGCGTGCCGAGGTGGATGCGAAAAAGACAGCCATCCTGATCGCTCATGACGCCGCTAGCTCGGTCGATGATCTCGTGCCGAGGCGGCTCGGGCCTGTGGATCGCCCGCAGATCGGCTATGTTGGTCATCTCTATGCCGGGCGCGGTGTCGAGGTGATTTTCGCACTGGCGCAGCGTATCCCCGAAGCGGATTTCCACCTGATCGGCGGAACACCGAAGGATGTCGCGCATTGGCGCTGTGTCGCGGCGGATCTGCCAAATGTTACGTTGACCGGCTTCATGCCGCCGGTGGAAGCTGCCGCCATACGGCTGGGCTGCGATATTCTGCTAGCGCCCTACCAGGCTGATGCCTCGGTGCCTGGCGGCCATGTCACGACCGAATGGATGTCGCCGTTGAAAATCTTTGAATACATGGCCGCCGGGAAGGCATTCATCGTTTCCGATCTGCCGGTACTACATGAAGTGCTGTCGGATCGTAGAAACTGCCTGCTGGTGCCGCCTGCAGACATTGCGGCATGGGAGTCGGCTCTGCGGTTGCTTCTGGCAGACCGCGGATTGCGTGACACGCTGGGCCATGAAGCGCACCGGGAGTTCCATGCGAAATACACCTGGGCCCGCCGCGCCGAATCGATCATTGAATTCGCCGCCGGGCGATAACCAGAGGATATGCAATGCCGGTCAAGTTCGCTGAACGCCATTTCGCTGATCGCGTGATCGCCGGTCTGCAACGCGGAGCTGATATCCTTCTTCATGCCGTTGAGACTGTGGGGCGTTATCTGGCGATTCGCCGCAACGCCGACGAAGTAACCGCAGGCAAACGGCTTTTCCAGGATCTCGGTTTGGCCGAGCGGCTGGTTGACCTGAAGGGTGGCGCGCTGCCGCCGCACTGGGATGATTTGAGCACGTTGTATCGGCTGGTGCTGGCAAAGAAGCCGGGGCTGGTCCTGGAATATGGCAGCGGGTGTTCGACCGTGGTGATCGCTGCCGCATTACAAGCCTTGGAAAAGAGCGGACATTCCGCGACTATGGTGTCGATCGAGAGCAATCCGCATTGGCGCGACCACACTGCAGGGAAGCTCGGCCCTGACCTCTCCCGTTTTGTCGACTTGCGCTACATGCTGCCGGCCACCGAGATTTCGTGGGGTGAGGTGCGGCCGCGCCGGCGACAGTTTGTCTGGTATCCCGGCGATCCGAGGCCGCTGCGGATGGGTGTGCTGACGCTCGCCTATCCCGAGCTGGAAAATATGGTACCGGATTTCATCTATCTCGACGGACCGGCGCCGGACGATGCGCAGGGCTATCGCGCCACCAATGGGAGGTCTTTGCCCGCGATTGTCACCGATCCGCTCAAAATGGAGGCCCGTCTGAAGCCGGGCTGCACGATCCTGGTCGATGGCCGGCAGCCGAACAGCATGTTCCTCGCGGGCAATTTCCAGCGGATGTGGCGCGCAACACCCGATGCGGGCCAGAACAATACGGTCTTCGAACTTCTACCGGGCTGATCGCGAAACCGGGCAGCCCTCTTCGTCATGAAAATTGCTTTCGTCATCCCGACCCTGAGTCCAGGCGGCGCAGAGCGCGTCGCCACTATACTGTGCAGCGAGTGGTGCAGGCAGGGGCACGACATTCACCTGATCACCTATGCTGAAAAAGGCAATCCGGCTTACGAGCTTGCACCCGGCATTCACTGGCACAAGGTGGCATCGCCGCTGGAATCGGCCGGTTTCCTGCTGCGGAGCATGGGCCGGATTCTAGCAATCCGCAAACGGCTTGGTGGTATTGAGCCAGATGTTTTGGTGTGTTTCCTCACCGAGGCCAACGTCACCGGCATCGTTGCCACGACGGGATTTCGTTTTCCGGTCGTGGTCAGCGAACGGGTTCACCCCGGCTTTCATGCTATCAGCACCGTGCATGCGTTGTTGCGTCGGCTGGTATATCCCCGAGCGAAAGCGTTGGTCGTGCAGACAGAAGCTATCGCCGCGTGGTGTCGGCAGCACCTGCAGGCTGAAGTGGCTGTGATTCCGAACCCGGTGCGCCAGGCGGTTGCTCCGGACACTCGAGAATCTGAAAGCCCGCGCCGTCGCGTGATAGTTGCCATGGGACGGCTCGAGCATCAGAAAGGTTTCGATCTTCTGATCGAGGCCTTTGCCCCGCTGGCGCCGCAGTATCCTGACTGGCAGGTGGAAATTCTTGGCGAGGGTAGTGCGCGTGTTGTTCTTGATGAGCAGATCAGGGCCGCTGGCATGGCGGACAGGATCACTTTGATGGGGCTGGTGGCGGATAGTGAAAGCCATCTCAGATCCGCCGAGATTTACTGCCATCCTGCCAGATATGAAGGCTTTCCGAATGCCTTGGCCGAGGCGCTGGCGAATGGGTGCTGCGTGATAGCCTCAGATGCTCCAGGTGCGATGGCCGAATTACTGGCCGAAGGTACCTACGGATTTCTGGCGAAGATGGATGATGTGGCCGATCTCCGTCAGCAGCTTGCCGCTGCAATGGCCTCTGAAGAAACAAGACGCCATTTCCAGGCCATTGCTGCCCGCGCAGTCGATGCATTCAATGTCGCCGACATCGCCGCGCGCTGGATTCGTGTTTTCAGGAATGGCTGAGTTGTGACCATGAAGCGCCGGAAGATTCTTTTCGTGATCAGTAGTCTTGGACGGGGAGGCGCGGAACTGCACTGTCTCAGAGTTGCTCCGATGTTGAATCCGGAGCATTACGACATTGCAGTTTTCCTGTTCCGGATGCGCGGTGCTGCTTTCGAGGAGATGCCCAGACACGTCAAGGTTTTTGCGCCCTGGTACGAGATGGAGGTGGAAAACCCCGGTCTCGCATCCCGGCTTGTCCGGATGCTGGTGAGCACATTTCAATTCACCGTCTGCCTCCTGAAGGAGAGGCCGGACATCGTTCACTTCTTTCTGCCGTCGAGTTACCTGCATGGCGGAACGGTTGCGCTCTTGCTTGGCAGGCGAAATCTCGTGATGAGCCGCCGAAGCCTCAATTACTACATGAAGCATCGCCCGGCATGGGTGAACCGGCTTGAACTGTTTCTGCACGGTAGAATGAAGGCGTTGTCAGGGAATTCGAACGCGGTCATCCGGCAGTTGATCGAGGAAGAACATGCGCCTACCGATCGCACGCAGCTGATCTACAACGGCGTTGCCCTGCCGGAGCTGTCAACGCAGATTCGGGAGGCGGCGCGAGTTGCTTTAGATGTGTCGGAGGGCGAGATTGTCATGATCGTCGTCGCCAACCTGTTCCCGTACAAAGGCCACGCCGATCTTTTCGAGGCCTGCGCCCAGCTACCACTCAACCAGCCCTGGCGCCTGATCGTGCTGGGGCGCGACGCGAGCGGCATCATGCCTGCGCTCGCGGCGACGGCAGATCGCCTCGGCATAGCGGATAAAGTTCATATGGTAGGTGGACAGGCCGACGTCGGCCGGTATCTGGCGGCGGCCGATATCGGAATTCTGCCCTCACATGAAGAGGGGTTTTCCAACGCAATTCTGGAATCCATGGCTTTCGGCCTCCCCATGGTGGTCACCGATGTCGGCGGCAATGCCGAAGCCGTGCTGAATCAGGAAACCGGCCTTGTTGTGCCGGCGAAATCGCCGGCACAACTTGGCATCGCGATCCGTCGACTGATCGAGGATCCCGAGGCAAGGCGAATGATGGGCGCGGCTGGACGGCAGCGGGTGGAGCGGCATTTTTCGCTCCGGCGCTGTGTGGAGGATTATGACGGCATGTACCAGAACATTCTGTCGAGCCGACCCTTGGGCAACGCGTAAGGAGACTGGCTGGAATGTGTGGCGTTGCAGGCATGGTCGGTTTCCGGGAAGCAAGCCCGGATCATCTGGACGGGATTGGTCGCAGTCTGACGGCCAGCCTCGCCCATCGCGGTCCGGACGCGATGGCATGGTGGGTGGATGTGCCTGCCGGCCTCGTGCTCGCGCATACGCGGCTTGCCGTCGTCGACCTTTCTGCCGCGGGTGCGCAACCGATGATCAGTGCCTGCGGGCGCTGGGTGATTGCGTATAACGGTGAAATCTACAACAGCCGCGAAGTTGCGCGGGATTTACCGGGGATCGCCTGGCGTGGCCACTCGGATACCGAGGTGCTGCTGGAAGCCTGTGCAGCCTGGGGCGTGGAGAACGCCGTACAGCGCTTCATCGGCATGTTTGCCTTCGCGTTGTGGGACCGTAACAACCGGCGGCTCTATATGGGTCGTGACCGGTTAGGTATCAAACCGCTGTATTACGGCAGCCGCGGCGGTATTTTTGCTTTTGCCTCCGAACTCAAGGCCATGACGGGCCTGTTCGGGCTTGGTGCGGCGGATATCGACCAGCAGGCCGTCGATAGTTACTTGCAGCTTTCATATGTCCCTGCGCCGCTGTCGATCTTCAAGGGGGTTCGGAAGCTTCTGCCGGGCCATATCATTCAGGTGGATGAGGCAGGCCAGCGGGAGTCTTGCTTCTGGGATCTCCGGCAGGTCGCGCAATTGGGCCTCTCAAAGCGGCAGCAAATGCCGGAAGCCGAAGTCGAGGCTACCTTGCATGAACTGCTCTATGATGCCGTAGGGCGCCGCATGATTGCGGATGTCCCCCTTGGCAGTCTGCTATCCGGTGGCGTCGATTCTTCCATCGTCACGGCTTTGATGCAGGCACAATCCGGCCGGCCAGTGAAGACCTTCTCGATTGGCTTTCAGGAAGAGTCATATAACGAAGCCGGCTACGCCAAAGCAGTTGCTAGGCATCTTGGCACTGACCATACGGAAATGATCGTCACGTCAGCCGATGCATTGGCAACCGTGCCCGATTTGGCATCGATCTTCGACGAACCATTCGCTGATTCCTCCCAGATACCGACCTTGCTGGTTTCCCGACTGGCTCGACAAAGCGTGACAGTTGCCTTGTCGGGTGATGGCGGCGACGAGGTCTTCGCGGGATATACGCGATACCCGCAGGTTGCGGCTCAATATCGTCGCTTCTCGCATATTCCTGCTCCGCTTCGCGGATTTGTCGCTGCTGCGGCGGGGAAAATGCTTCACAGGCTGCCGAATGTCGCCTTGGCTGGAGTTTCAGACAACCCGCAGTATCTGCGGACCCGGATGTCGAAGGCACTGGAATTTTACGGTGAATCTAGTTTCGAGGCTGCCTATCAGCGCTGGCTGCAGCAATGGGCGCCGACACATTCGCGTTTTAGTCGGGAGACAAACGACCATTTCGATGCGCGATGGGATGATATCTCCCGTATGCGCTATCTCGACATGCGCGGCTATCTCCCCGATGACATCCTCGTCAAGCTAGATCGCGCCAGCATGGCTGTCGCGCTGGAGGCGCGCGTTCCACTACTCGATCATCGTGTCGTTGAGGCCGGATGGTCGCTGGGTGGGGCCATGCTGATGAATGGAAGGCAGGGCAAGGTTGTCCTGCGCAGAATCCTTCAGCGATATGTGCCGGCTAACTTGATCGAGCGGCCGAAGATGGGCTTCGGCATTCCGCTGGGCGATTGGCTGCGGGGCCCGCTGCGGACCTGGGCGGACGACCTTCTGACGGAAGACTCGCTGCGACACGGTCTTTTCGCCGCTGCCCCGGTTTCCGCTGCATGGCGTGAGCACAAGGCCGGGCGAGGAAACTGGGGCTACCGGCTATGGACGGTATTGATGCTGCAGGCTTGGCTCAGGCGGTGGTGCTGAACCGCCGGCCGACTTAGTCAACGACCGTGGCCGTCAGATCATACTGGCTCGACTTGTCGATCTTCGCCTTCACAATACTGCCGACCTGGACGGCGCCGGCATTCTTCAGCTTCACGATACCGTCGATCTCTGGTGCATCGGCGTAGCTACGTCCCACTGCCGTCGTGCGCTTAACCTCGTCCACGAGGATATCTAGCGTTCGGCCGACAAAGCGCTTCAGCCGCTTTGCACTGATCTTCTGCTGAGCTGCCATGAAGCGTTCCCAGCGTTCCTGCTTGACCTCGTCTGGCACCTGGTCTGGCAGGTCATTGGCACGCGCGCCTTCGACATTTTCGTATTTGAAGCAGCCGACACGATCGAGCTGGGCTTCCTCGAGCCACTGCAGCAGGAACTCGAAATCGGCATCGGTCTCGCCGGGGAAGCCAACAATGAAGGTCGAACGGATGGCGAGGTCGGGGCAGATGTCGCGCCAGCTGCGGATTCGCTGCAATACCTTTTCCTGGTTGCCGGGGCGGCGCATGGACTTCAGCACGCGCGGCTCGGCATGCTGGAAGGGGATATCGAGATAGGGAAGAATCTTGCCCTCCGACATCAGCGGAATGATCTCATCCACGTGCGGATAGGGATAGACGTAATGCAGGCGGATCCAGGCGCCCAGGCTACCCATGGCATCGGCCAGTTCGGTCAGACGTGCCTTCACCTTGCGCTCGCGCCACTGGCTCTCGGCGTGCTTGATATCGACGCCATAGGCCGAGGTGTCCTGCGAGATCACCAGCAATTCCTTGACACCGGCTTTCACCAGCCGCTCGGCCTCGAACAGCACGTCATTGGCCTGTCGGCTTTTCAGCTTGCCGCGCATGGACGGGATGATGCAGAAGCTGCAGCTGTGGTTGCAGCCTTCGGAAATCTTTAAGTACGCGTAGTGCCGCGGTGTCAGCTTGATTCCTTGCGGCGGCACCAGGTCGAGGAAGGGATCGTGCAATGGCGGCACTGCCTCGTGCACGGCGTTGACCACGGTTTCGTATTGCTGTGGCCCGCTCACCGACAGTACATCCGGGAACATGCCGCGAATTTTGTCAGCTTCGACGCCCATGCAACCGGTAACGATGACGCGACCGTTCTCGCGCATCGCCTCGCCGATTGCTTCCAGCGATTCCTGCTTGGCGCTGTCGAGAAAGCCGCAGGTATTGACCAGCACCACGTCGGCGGCGTCATAGGAGCCCGAAATCGCATAGCCCTCAGAGCGCAGCTTGGTGATGATGCGCTCGGAATCGACCAGGGCCTTGGGACATCCAAGGCTGACGATGCCCACTTTGGGTGGGGTGGCGGCGGGGGCGGGTCTGCTCATGGCGCGGCTTATAAGCCTGAATCAGGGCGCTGGCTAGTTGGAAGAGGCGGCCTCAGGCCGCTTCAACCTGTCGCAGCGGCATTCTGGTGCGGACCATGCGGCCCAGCAGGGACACCAGTAGGATGGCACGGTTCCCATCCACTTGCTCCTCGAAAATTGCCTGCGTGTCGGACATTGGCCCCTCCACGATCCGCAAGGCCTGGCCGCGCTCGAAAGTCGGGCCATTCAGGCGGATATAGCCGGTTTCGTCTTCCCGGCTGCGGATTTCCTCAATAACGGGATGCGGCACCGGTATTGGGTGCTCGCCGAACATCACCAGCCCTACCACGCCGCGGGTGCCATTCACCGAACGCCAGCGCTGTCGCTCCATGGCCACGCCGACAAAGAGGTAGCGCGGAAACAGCGCGGTGGCGACGATATCTGTGCGTCCGGCATGGCGCCGCAGTTTCTGATACTGCGGAAGATAGACTTCAAAGCCTTGGTTGCGCAGTTGCTGGGCGGCGAGGATTTCCTTGCCAGGCTGTGTATAGACGGCATGCCATGAGAGCATCATGCCGCAATCTCCTTGCGCGTCACGGCAGGCAGTGTCACATGCAGCAGCCGTGGCGCCAGCACGCGGTCAGTTGGCATGGCGGCACAAAGCCGATCGAAGATGGTCTGTGGGGCATTGCTATCGGCTACCACCACGGCTTCGGCTCCTTGCGCCAGTGCAGCTGCCAGATCGGCTACAACAGCATGACCGTGGAAATGTGAGATATTCCGGCCTGGTGCGATGACAGCTTGAACGGAAATGCCGGTAGCTGAAGCCGAGAGCATGGCGATCTCTGCCAGTTCGCCGCTACCGGCAATCGCGATACGTGAGATGCCGCGCCCGGCCAACTCCACGAACAGCTCTTCATACTGGCCGCGCGCGTGGCGGAAGAAATTCAATGAGGATTCCAGGTACTCCGCCACCAGGCGGCTCTTTTCCGCAAAGCCCTTGGGCGTCAGGTAATAGGCATAGCGCCGGGCTGGCGCAGACTGGATCTTGATCAAGCCTTTGGAGACGCAGCGCTTCAGCAGGGCATTGGCGAGACCCAGGGCCACATCCAGCCGGCCGGCGAGGCTGCGCTGGGTATGCTGATCGGAATCGCTCACGGCAGCCAGCAGGGCGACCAGTGTGGCGGCGTCTCGAGGCGGCTCGGCAGATTTGTCCAGCTTATCGTTCACGAATTGAACGATAGAGGAGCTGTATTACGCGGTCAAATTAATTCTGATCTATATTATATAATAATATCAATATCTTAATGAATTTTCCACAGCCAAGGCCAGACGTAGCAGGCGCCGGTCCTGCCCGTTCCTGGCGACCAGCATCAGGCCTACCGGCAGGCCCGAAACCGGTAGCGGCAGGGAAATCGCGCAAAGATCGAAAAAATTCCCGACCGAAGTATTCCGCAGCAGCAGGGCGTTGGCGGAGGTGAAGGCGGCCTCGTCCGTGGCGAGGTCGGCGATCTTCGGGGCCACAATGGGCGCGGTCGGCAGGATCAGGGCATCCAGATCAGCCAAATCCTCGTCCATGGCGGCAATCAGCTCGGCACGGCGGCGCTGCATAAAAATGTAATCGGCGGTCGGTATGGCGCGACCGCGTTCGATGCGGCCGCGCACCAAGGGATCGAAATCACCCGGACGCAGATCCATCGCCTCGCGATGGATGAAAAAAGCCTCGGTGGCGGCGAAGCCGCCCCTGGCATTCACGGCCAGCATGTCGGCTAGCAGAGCGAGGGGGTGGTCGGTCACACGCGCGCCATGGCCGGTCAATGTCTTCACTGCGGCATCAAAAGCTGTGGCCACGGTGGGCTCCATGCTTTCCAGCAACAGCCCTTGCGGGATGCCGAGGCGCAATCCAGCCAGTGGCGCTGGCGTCAGCGGGGCGATGGTGTCGCCGGCCATCACGGCATCAGCCAGGGCACAATCGCTCACGCTGCTGGCCATCGGGCCGATGCTGTCGAGCGCATAGGACAGCGGGAAGGCGCCCATGGTCGGTACGCGATACTGGCTCGGCTTCAGTCCGACGATACCGCAGAGCGCGGCCGGAATGCGGGTCGAGCCGCCGGTATCGGAGCCGATGGTGATCTCGGCCATACCATTGGCCACCGAGACCGCGCCGCCAGAGCTGGAGCCGCCGGGGATGCGGGTAGGGTCGGCCGGGTTGCCAGGTGTGCCGTAATGCGGATTGATCCCGACGCCTGAGAAAGCGAATTCAGTCATGTTGGCCTTGCCGATGATGACGCCACCGGCAGCACGCAGCCTGGCAATCGCCGGGGCTTCGCTGGCGGCCGGTGCGGCATCGCGGCGCAACTTCGATCCCGCTGTGGTGACCTCGCCGGGAATATCGAACAGATCCTTGATGGATACGATGCGTCCATCCAGCGCGCCGAGGCTCTGGCCCAGCTGTGCCCGGCGGTCGGCGGCATCGGCAGCAGCGCGCGCCTGTTCGGCATATAGTTTGGTGAAGGCGCGGCTGCCTTCGCCCGCCGGATCGTCAATCCGGGCCAGACAGGCTTCCAGACGGTCGCGGCTGGAGCGATTGATGGCAGGGCGGTTCATCCGATTCTCCACGAAAGAAGTTCCGACTATCGCGCTTTTCTTCACACTGACAAGTGCTGGCGCGATCCCGTGGTGCAGAGCATAGTAAGAGTATGAGCTTCGTTGCCATTTATGTGCGCGTTCTGGCACTTCTGAAGCCGGAGAAACGCCTCTCGATCATTCTGGCCCTGGCCAATATCGGTCTTGCCGGGGTGGGATTCATTGAACCAATCCTGTTTGGTCGCATCATCGACGTGCTGTCGAATCCGGGCGCCGGCACGCCGGATGAAAACTGGTCGCGCACGCTTGAGCTACTGAGCCTGTGGTGCGGTGCCGGTTTGGCCGGTATCTTGGCCGGTATCCTGGTGGCGCTGCATGCCGACCGGCTGGCACATCGTCGCCGGCTCGCGGCGATGGCGTTGTATTTCGAGCATGTGCTGAGCCTGCCGGCCGCGTTCCACTCCGCCACCCATTCCGGCACATTGCTCAAGATTATGCTGGCCGGCACCGACAATCTGTTCGGCATGTGGCTGTCTTTCTTCCGTGAACATCTTTCCACTTTCGTTGCCGTGCTCGCGCTGTTGCCGCTGTCGCTGTATCTGAACTGGCGGCTTGGCTTGCTGCTGATCGGGCTGATTGTTGTTTTTGCGCTGGTTAGCGCCATCGTTATCAGCCGGACAGAGAAGGCTCAGGGTAAGGTCGAGGCTTACCACTCCGAACTCGCGGCACGTGCTGGCGACGCGCTTGGCAATGTCGTTCTGGTGCAAAGTTTCGTGCGACTGGCGCTCGAGGCACGCGAACTTGCCATGGTGATGGAACGCCTGCTCAAGGCGCAATTTCCCGTTCTCAACCTCTGGGCGCTCATGACGGTGCTGAGCCGCATGGCTTCCACCATCACGATCATCAGCATCTTCATGCTGGGCAGTTGGCTTCACCTGCATGGCCAGACCAGTGTGGGCGAGATCGTCAGCTTCATGGGCTTTGCCACACTGCTGATCAGCCGGCTGGAAGCCGCAATGGGATTCATCAGTCGTATGTTCTTCCAGATGCATTCACTCGGCGAATTCTTCCAGGTTCTGGAGACCGAGGCGGCGGTGCGCGACCGCCCGGATGCCCGCTCGGTCAGTACCGTAAGGGGCGCTGTGGCGTTCGAGCATGTCACGCTGTCTTACGATGACCGTCGCCCCGCTGTGACCGATGTAAGCTTCGACGTGGAGGCTGGCAAGACCGTTGCCCTGGTTGGCCCGACCGGATCTGGCAAGACGTCGACCATGGCACTGCTCAGCCGGCTCTGGGATCCGCAATCCGGCCGGGTACTGATCGATGGCACAGACATTCGCGACTTCACGCTGGAAAGCCTGCGCCGCAACATCGGCGTGGTGTTCCAGGACAGCGCCGTTTTCCATCGCTCGGTCGCCGACAACATTCGTATCGGGCGTCCTGAGGCCACTGATGCCGAGGTGGAGCGGGCGGCGCGTCTGGCTGAAGCGCATGACTTCATCCTGCGTCAGAGCGATGGTTATGCGACCATCGTCGGGGAACGTGGGGTCAATCTAAGCGGCGGCGAGCGCCAGCGCCTGGCGATTGCCCGTGCCCTGCTGAAGAACCCGCCGATTCTGATCCTGGATGAGGCGACCTCGGCGCTGGACGCGGCCACCGAGGCGCGCATACAAAAGGCGCTCGATACATTAATGGAAGGCCGGACTACTTTCATTATCGCGCATAGGCTTGCTACAGTGCGCCAGGCCGACCTGATTCTGGTACTACAGGACGGGCGGGTCATCGAACGCGGTAGTTTTGACGAGCTAGTCGCTGTAAACGGATTGTTCAGCGGACTGGTGCGGACACAATTTCAGAATGTGCATTAGTTGCCTGGGGCGCACCTATCCATAACCTAGCTGTGGGCCGTCTGAAGCCGGCAACAATCAACAGTTCTTGATGAGACTGACGAAATGCCCCGCCGACTTACGATAGTGATTGAAGCCTTGGATCGCGGTGGAGCGGAATGGCATTTGCTGCAGGTCCTGCCTCGATTGCTCGGCCGGGGTTTTGACGTCGAAGTCTTCTGCCTGCATCATCGTGGTGAACTGGCAAATGAGATGGAGCGTCGAGGTGTCAGGGTGCTTGGTGTCGACACTGGACCCTCAAAACATCTTTTCCTTCGAGTGGGCGGCCTTTTGTTTCGGTCGATCATTCTGCTCGCACACTTGATCCGGACTCGGCCTGATATTGTCCATTTTTTTCTTCCCGCAGCTTACATCCTTGGCACACCGGCATCGGTACTTTCACGCTGCCGCATTCGGTTAATGAGCCGGCGCAGCCAGAATAGATATCAAGCTCAGATTTTTGGAACGAATTTTATTGAGCGGCAATGGCATCGCCGCATGAGCGCGGTGATCGGGAATTCACGAAGTGTGGTGCGGCAATTGTCGGGTGAAGGAGTTCCCGACTCGAAGCTGCATCTTCTCTATAATGGCGTGGATTTGCCCGTCTTCGGCACGCAGATGTCGGAAAGGACCGCTCGCGATCGTCTTGGCCTCAGCAACTCAGCCCTGGTTTTTGTAATCGTCGCCAATCTGATTCCTTACAAGGGACACAGGGACCTGCTGCGGGCGTTTGCCCGAATAAAAGACCAACTGCCGCAGAACTGGATACTCTTATGTGCCGGTCGGGATGACGGCATTGGTGCTGCACTGCAGGACAGTGTGGAAGAGTTGGGTCTGACACAGCGCGTTCACTGGCTCGGTTCGGTAAAGGATGTGTCGTCACTGCTTGCGGCGGCAGATGTCGCGTTGCTGACCTCTCACGAAGAGGGATTTTCAAACGCCATCATCGAATATATGGCCACCGGGCTGCCTTCAATTGTCACCAATGTCGGCGGTAATCCCGAGGCAGTGCTGCACAACGAGACCGGTTTGGTAGTGCCACCTCGTGATTCTGCCAGCCTCGCAGAAGCGATCCTGCGGCTCGCCGAAAATCCGGAACTGCGCCGCCAGCTGGGCGCGGCAGCGCGACAGCGTGTTTATCAGCATTTCTCCTTGGAAGCCTGTGTCGACAATTATGTCCGACTATATTCGCAGATTCTGCGCGACCACGGAATTGATTGGCGCGGCTAGCGCCACACGCGGCGCATGCGGTCGGTTTCTGCCGGTACTGTAGCTTCCGGCGTCGCCGGTTTGGGCCCCGCCTCGCGCACTGCCTGCCGTTCTTCCCAGGCTTGGCGCAATTTCTCGTGCCCCTCGATGCTCTGCACGGTCAGTTCGCATTCGAAAGCGATATTCTGCAGCATCTGTTTGTCGAGCTTGTTGTAGGTCTTCATCTTGGCAATCACGCAGTCTTCGCGCTTCGGCGTGACGCCCGGCGTGTAGAAAGCGGCTTCGGCGTGGCGCGCAGCGGGTCGCAGCGCATAGCCCACGCCAGCCAGGGTGAATATGACGATGGCCGCGCCGATGCTGCTGATCAGCAACCGGCGGTCGATGCGGCGCAGTGGAGTCGGCATGGCAATAGTATTAATTCCCCCGTCAGACGGCTGCAGCATAGCGCAAAACCGCGATTCTGCATGTTAAGAATCGAGAACCGCACTGCGTGGCATGCGAAACTGCCCGTTATTTCGCCATTGGGATAAATCGGCAGTGATCTCCGACTGTTGCCCGCCCTTTATGCTGGCAGGATGACCTCGGTCAGCGCCGCACGGACCGCGATAATATCATTGCCCATTTCGCGGTCCTCGACCATCGCGGGCACATGGGTACGGATCGCCTCGTAAAGCGGGCGGAGGGCAGGAGCCGGCGTCAGGCCACGCAGATCATAGGCCTGGGCGGCGAGCAGCGCCTCGATGGCGACGATGGTGGCGGCGGTATCGACGGCGAATGCGGCGCGCTCGGCGGCCAGCGGCGACATCGGTACATGGTCTTCGGTATTGGCGCAGGTCGGCACCGACTGGATCGTCGCCGGCACCGAACGCATGCGCAACTCGGCCACCAGCGAGGCAGCCGTGTACTGCGCGATCATGAAGCCGGAATTCTCGCCCTGTCGCGCCTGTGAATGGATCAGGAAGGCAGGCAGCCCGCCAGAATTCTTCTCATCGACAAGACGCGCCGCGCGGCGCTCGCTGATAATCGCCAGAGATGAAACGGAGGTTGCCAGCATATCAAGCACTTCGCCGGCGCGTTGGCCGTGGAAATTGCCGGAATTCGAGGTCACGAAACCGTCGGCAAGGCCAAAGATCGGGTTGTCGTTCGTTGCGTTGATCTCGATCGCCAGCGTGCGTTCGGTATGCTCGACGGCATCGCGGGTGGCACCCAGCACCTGGGGGATGCAGCGCAGGGACAGGCCATCGCGCAGCCGGCTCGGCCGCGGCGGCAGCACAGCCTTGCTGCCAGCGGTGTAGTGGCGCAACGCTTCCGAGGTGGCGATCTGTCCTGGATGTGGCTTGGCCAGGGCGACGCGCTCGTCAAAGGCATCCGATACGCCGCCCAGCACTTCCAGGCTCATGGCAGACACCGCCTCGGCCAGCCGCACCAGCCGGCGCGCGTCATAAGCTGCCAGCACGCCGATGCCGGTGGTCTGTTCGGTACCATTGATCAGCGCGATGCCATCGCGGCCATCCACGGCTGGCTGAGCAATGCCAAGGGCAGCGAAAGCAACTGCACCCGCCTGCCAGTCCTTGCCCGGCAACTTTGCGCGGCCGAAGCCGATCATTGGCAGTACCATATGGGCCAGCGGTGCGAGATCACCGCAGGCACCGACCGAACCGCGGCGTGGCACATGCGGCACCAAGCCGCCATTCAGCATCGCCAGCAGCGCATCCAGCGCGGCGGGGCTGACGCCAGTCAGGCCTGTCGCCAGCACATTGGCGCGGATCAGCATCATGGCGCGGGTTTCGTCGTCGGCCATCGGCGCACCGATGCCAGCGGCATGACTTTTCAGCAGATTATGCTGCTGCGCGCGATTGGATTCTTTCGGCACCGGGCGGCCGTCCAGCGCGCCGAACCCGGTGGTCACGCCGTAGATCGGTGTGCCGTCGGCGATCATCTTCTGCAGCAGGGCATGGCAGTCGGCCACCTGCTGCCGGCCCTTGGCCGAAAGTTCGGTCTTGCGGCCCTGCCGCGCCACCGCCGCGACGGCATCGAGGGTGAGGGATGATCCGTCCAGCAGCAGCGCAGTCATAAGGCGTCCTTACTTGTCGAGGAAGGGAAGGTTCAGGCCCTGTTCCCGGGCGCATTGTACCGCGATGTCATAACCCGCATCGGCATGGCGCATCACGCCAGTACCAGGATCGTTCCACAGCACGCGTTCCAGCCGCTTTGCTGCGGCCGGCGTGCCGTCGGCGACAATCACCACGCCGGCATGCTGCGAAAAGCCCATGCCGACGCCGCCGCCATGATGCAGAGATACCCAGGTGGCGCCTGACGCGGTGTTCAGCAGTGCATTCAGCAGCGGCCAGTCGGAGACGGCATCCGAGCCGTCTTTCATGGCTTCTGTCTCGCGGTTGGGGCTGGCGACCGAACCGGAATCGAGATGATCGCGGCCGATAACGACAGGTGCCTTGAGTTCACCCTTCGCCACCATCTCGTTGAAGGCGAGGCCGAGGCGATGGCGCTGGCCGAGCCCGACCCAGCAGATCCGTGCGGGCAGGCCCTGAAACTTGATGCGCTCCCGCGCCATGTCGAGCCAGGTATGCAGATGCGGATCGTCGGGGATCAGCTCCTTCACCTTGGCATCGGTCTTGTAGATGTCTTCGGGATCACCCGACAGCGCGACCCAGCGGAACGGGCCAACACCCCGGCAGAAGAGCGGCCGGATATAGGCCGGCACGAAGCCGGGGAAATCAAACGCTTCAGCGACGCCGACTTCCTTGGCCATCTGGCGGATGTTATTGCCGTAGTCGAAGGTCGGAATCCCCAGCTTCTGGAAAGCCAGCATGGCGCGCACATGGGCGGCCATCGACTGCTTCGCCGCTTTAATCACGCCCTGCGGATCGATCTCTCGCGCCTTTTCCCATTTCTCCAGTGTCCAGCCGGCCGGCAGATAGCCGTTCAGCGGGTCATGCGCGCTGGTCTGGTCGGTGACGGCATCGGGCCGGATGCCGCGCGTCACCATCTCGGGCAGGATCTCGGCAGCGTTACCCAGCAGGCCTATGGAGATCGCCTTACCAGCCTTTTTCGCCTCGTCCAGCATCGCCATTGCCTGGTCGAGCGTGTCGGCGCGCTGGTCGAGATAGCCCGTACGCAAACGCATCTCGATACGCGACGCCTGGCATTCGATGGCGAGCATCGAGGCGCCGGCCATGGTGGCGGCGAGCGCTTGCGCGCCGCCCATGCCTCCAAGTCCGGCAGTGAGGATCCAGCGGCCCTGCAGGTTTCCGCCGTAATGCTGGCGGCCCATCTCGACGAAGGTTTCGTAGGTGCCCTGTACAATGCCCTGGCTGCCGATATAGATCCAGGAGCCGGCCGTCATCTGGCCGTACATCATCAGGCCCTTGCGGTCGAGCTCATGAAAATGATCCCAGGTCGCCCATTCCGGCACCAGATTCGAATTGGCGATCAGCACGCGTGGCGCATCTTCATGGGTGCGGAACACGCCAACCGGTTTGCCCGACTGCACCAGCAGTGTTTCGTCCGGCTTCAACGTCGTCAGCGTCTTCTGGATCTGGTCGAAGGCCTGCCAGTTGCGCGCCGCGCGGCCGATGCCGCCATAGACCACCAGCTCTTCCGGCTTCTCGGCCACATCAGGGTCGAGGTTGTTGCGCAGCATCCGGTAGGCCGCTTCGATCTGCCAGTTACCGGTATGCATGTCACTGCCATGAGGACTACGGATGACGCGGGTATTGTCGCGACGATTATCTGACATGGTAAGCCTCGTTCAGAGATAGCTGCGCTTCGACGTGCCGTCGGCGCGATAGGAGAAGCGGGTGGTGAAACGGTGGGCGTGGCCGGGATACCAGAGCACGGCTGCCGACACGATCTGGCTGCCGGCCCAGGTGCGCCGCCGTAGCCGCAGGCAGGGCTCGCTGGCAGCGATTTTCAGCAGCTTGCGGATGCGCGCATCTGCCATCGCCGCCTCGACGATGTGTTCCACCTCGGTGGCAGGCGCTGACCTCATCAAAAACTCATTCGGGGTCTGCGTGGTGAAATCGGCGTCCAGATAGCCCGGGGCCATGGCCGGATTGACGAAACGGTCTTCCACCTGCAGCGGGATGCCGTCGGCCATATGCACCAGCACGGAATGATAGATTCCGGCCTGGGGATTGAGACCGAGCTCGCGGGCCAGGTCGACGGTGGCACGCTCGGCCTGCAGCAATTCGACACGCGCGGTATGACGCTGGCCGCGTTCGGCGATTTCCTCGGCAATATTGCGCAGTTCTACCAGATTGAAGATAGGGCGTTTTTCGGCCACGAATGTGCCGGTGCCCTGCACACGCACGACCAGACCCTCGTGGGTCAGCTCGCGCAGCGCCCGGTTCACCGTCATGCGACTGACCTTGAGCTGCTTAACTAGGACGCTTTCCGACGGCACCTGGTCGCCGGCACGCCAGTCGCCGGCCTCGATATGCCTGACGATGAATTCCTTGACGCGGCGATAGCGCGGCGTCGGTCCGTTCTGCGAAACGGCGGCTGGCCCGGGCATCGGTTTTCCCTGCTGTATGGCCCTGTCTTCCTGGCCCGGCCAGTATAGGTTCAATTGTATATACAAGTCCAGCCGAGCAAGGCCTCGCCTGGGCTGCCGAATCTGTGTAAAACCCCTGAAACTCCAGCCGGAATGTGCAGCCAGTGAACCCGTCGATGGCCCCTGCGGCGACGCCAACGATCACCGTCGTGACCGTGACCCATTACGGCGAGCACGTCATCGGCGAATTTTTGGCCCATCTGCCGCCGGGCTGCCCACTGGTGGTGACCGACAACGCCAGCCGGGATGCCACGCGCGACATGATCCGCTCGCATACTCCGCTACCGACCCTGATCACCAACGAGACCGGACGCGGTTTCGGCAATGCCGCCAACCAGGGGCTGGCTCAGGCCACGGACAGCGACTTCGTGCTGCTGGTCAATCCCGATGCCAAGCTGCGCCCCGATTGCCTCGCCCGCCTGCTGGCTGCCGCCGAACGCTATCCGCAGGCCGGCGTGCTGGCGCCGGCGTTGCGCACACCCGCCGGCGACTGGGAAGTGTCGCATGACGTCGACATGTTCCGTCGCGCCGAGATGTCGCCCAGGCGCGTCGACCCCGAGCCGGAAGGCGATATCAGCGCCGGCTATGTCTCCGGCGCCGCCATGCTGGTGCGCCGCGCCGCGCTGGATGCGGTGCAGGGCTTCGATCCGGCGATCTTCCTCTATTACGAAGACGACGATTTCTGCATCCGGCTGCGCCGCGCCGGCTGGCAGCTGATCCGCGTGGCCGATGCGGTGACTGATCATGTCGGCGGCGGCTCGATCAAGCGCAGCTGGGACAAGCACTGGGAAAAATTCTGGCATATGGCGTGGTCGCGGCTGTATATCGAGCAGAAGTATAAAGGCCGGGCGGCCATGTGGCGCATTGCCCTGCCGGCTCTGCTGAAATTCGGCCTGAAGTCGCCGTTGTACCTGCTGACCGATTTTCGCAATAAGGGCCTGCGCGACGCCGGCCGGTTCTGCGGCACGCTGGCTTATCTGATGGGGATGAAATCGCGATGAAGGCTGTCATCCTGGCGGGCGGCTACGGCACCCGCATCACCGAGGAAAGCGTGCTGCGGCCCAAGCCGATGGTCGAAATCGGCGGCCGGCCGATCCTGTGGCATATCATGAAAATCTATGCCGCCCATGGCATCACCGATTTCATCATCTGCCTCGGCTACAAGGGCTATGTGATCAAGGAATATTTCGCCAATTACGTGCTGCATGCCGCCGATGTCACCATCGATCTGGCGCAGAACAAACTGGAATACCTGAGTGGCGCGCCCGAGCCCTGGAAGGTGACGCTGGTGGAAACCGGCGAAGCGACCGAGACCGGCGGCCGGCTGAAGCGCGTGGCGCGCTGGCTGCAGGACGACGACACCTTCTGCATGACCTATGGCGACGGCGTGTCCGATATCGACATTACTGCCTCGCTGGCCTTCCATCGCCAGCACGGCAAGCTGGCCACCATGGCCGCGGTGACGCCGCCGGGTCGTTTCGGCGCGCTGACCATGGATGGTGACAGCGTGACCGGCTTCCGCGAGAAGCCGCGCGGCGATGGCGGCCTGATCAATGGCGGTTTCTTCGTGCTGTCGCGCAAGGTGCTGGACTATGTCACCGACGACAAGACCGTCTGGGAGCGCGCGCCGCTGGAGAAGCTCGCCAGTGAAGGCCAGCTGCAGGCCTTCCGGCATGACGGCTTCTGGCAGCCGATGGATACGGTGCGCGAGCGCCTGGTGCTGGAATCGCTGTGGACCGGTGGCAAGGCGCCCTGGAAGGTCTGGGGCTGAAGCATGGTCGTGTTGCGGGATTTCTGGCGCCATCGCCGCGTTCTGCTGACCGGCCATACCGGCTTCAAGGGCGCCTGGGCGGCACGCTGGCTGCATCGGCTGGGCGCGCAGGTTTACGGCTTTGCCCTGCCGCCCGAGACCGAGCCCAGCCTGCATGCCCTGCTGAAAACCCCGCTGGCCGGCGAAATGCTGGCCGATCTGCGCGATGCGAATGCCGTGAGCGCGGCGATGGCGGCGGCGCAGCCCGAGATCGTGCTGCATTTCGCGGCGCAGGCGCTGGTGCCGGCCAGCTACCGCGATCCGGTCGGCAACTGGACCAGCAATGTGCTCGGCACGATCCACCTGCTGGAGGCGATGCGTCATCATGCGCGGCCGCTGACCGCCGTGATCGTCACCACCGACAAGGTCTACGCCAATAACGAAAGCGGCGCGGCGTTTCCCGAAAGCGCACCGCTCGGCGGTGACGATCCCTACTCGGCCTCCAAGGCTGCCACCGAGATTGCCGTGCACAGCTGGGTGAAAAGCTTCTTCGCCGGTCGGCACAAGGTTGGCACCGCGCGCGCCGGCAATGTGATCGGTGGCGGCGACTGGTCGGCCGACCGGCTGATCCCCGATATCGTGCGCGCCGCACAGAGGCAGGACAGCGTGGTGCTGCGCCGGCCTGAAGCGACCCGGCCGTGGCAGCATGTACTGGATCCCGTGCATGGCTATTTGCGCTATGCCGAGGCCCTGCATGCCGGAAAAACCGGCCTGTCTGAAAGACTGAATTTCGGCCCGCTGGAAGACCAGCGCATTACCGTCGGCACCATTGCCACTGATCTGACCCGTGCCTTCGGGGCGCCGGCCTGGCGACACGAGCCGCAGCAGGAAATCGGCGAGAAGGGCGTGCTGGCGCTGGATGCGCGGTTGGCGCAGCAGTCCTTAAGCTGGCAGCCCCGTTTCACCACGCAGGGGGCGCTGGCCGCCACCGTGGCATGGTATCGTGACTGGATGTCCGGAGCGGAGGCCGCAGTGCTGACCGACCGCCAGATCGCCGCTTTCGAGGATGGACTATGAGTAAGTGCCGCTTTTGCCATAAGCCGCTGACGCGCAGCTTTGTCGATCTGGGCCTGCAGCCATTGGCCAATTCCTATGTTTCGATGGAGAAGGCCGGCCAACCCGAGCCGCGCTATCCGCTGCATGCCCGGGTCTGCGAGAATTGTCTGCTGGTGCAGGTGGATCATGACGTGCCGGCGGAAGCGATCTTTTCCGACTATGCCTATTTCTCGTCCTACGCCACCAGCTGGGTCGAGCATGCCCGCCGTTATGCAGAATCGATGACGCAGCGTTTCGGGCTTGATGCACAGTCGCTGGTGGTCGAGGTCGCCAGCAACGATGGCTATCTGCTGCAGCATTTCAAGGCAGCCGGGATCGGTGTTCTGGGCGTCGAGCCGGCCGCCAATGTCGCGGCCGCGGCCCTGGAGAAAGGTATTCCCTCCGAAGTCGCCTTCTTCAATCGCGAAACTGCCGAGCGATTGCACGCTGCCGGCAAGGCGGCCGATCTGATGACCGCCAACAACGTGATGGCGCATGTGCCAGAGCTGAATCAATTCATCTCCGGCTTTGCCGTTTTGCTGAAACCGCAGGGCGTGCTGACGGTCGAATTTCCGCATCTGCTGAACCTGATCGAGCAGGTTCAGTTCGATACGATTTACCACGAGCATTATTCTTATCTGTCGCTGCTGGCCGCTGAGAAGATATTCGCTGCACATGGCTTGCGCGTCTTTGATGTCGAGGAGCTGTCGACGCATGGCGGCTCACTGCGACTCTATGTTTGCCATCGCGGTGCGGACCACGTCGATACCGTGGGGCTGGCCAAGTTGCGCAAGAAGGAAGCGGCGGCCGGCCTCGATACGCTGGCTGCCTATGATGACTTCGCACCGCGCGTGGCCACCGTGCGGGATGAACTGCGCGGCTTCCTGGTGGCCGCCAAAACCGATGGCAGAAAGGTCTGCGCCTATGGCGCGGCCGCCAAGGGCAACACGCTGCTGAATTACTGCGGCATCATGGCGCAGGATATTGTGGCGGCCTACGACAAGAATCCGCACAAGCAGAGACACCTGCTGCCGGGCTCGCAGATTCCGATCCGCGCACCCGAGGCGATCGTCGAGGACCGGCCGGATTATCTGCTGATCCTGCCATGGAATCTGAAGAACGAGATCGCAGCGGAACAGTCGAAAATCCGTGACTGGAACGGACATTTTGTGATTGCCATCCCGCAGATGCAGATTTTCTGACCATGCAGATCGCGGCGACCGGGTTCGATGGACTTTTTACGGTCGACACCACGCCCAGCCGCGACGAGCGTGGCTATTTTCATCGCCTGCATGATACGGAAGCCTTTGCTGTCGCCCGCATCGACTTCACCCCACGCCAGGGTGGGCTCAGCCACAATCTGAAGCGCGGCACTCTGCGTGGCCTGCATTTCCAGAAGGCACCGGTGCGGCAGGCCAAGCTGGTGCGCTGCCTACGTGGCGCGATCTTCGATGTCGTCGTCGATATCCGTCCGGCATCGGCAACGCGCGGACACTGGTTCTCTGTCGAGCTCAGTGCCGACAATAACCGGGCATTGTTCGTCCCGCATGGTTTCGCGCATGGTTTCCTGACGTTGACCGACGAAGCGGATGTTCTCTATGAACTGAGCGAGGGCGAGCAGCCCGGCTGCACCGGCGGCTTGCGCTGGAACGATCCGGCGCTTGGAATCGCTTGGCCTTTTGCGCCTGTGGTGATCAATCAGCGCGATACTGCGTGGCCGGACTATACGGGAGCCTCATCATGAGCGGCTGGCGTCGACTGCGGGAAAAACTGGGCTTACGCAAACCAGAAGGCTGGCCGGCGCATGTCAGCGTTGGCCGTCATACCTATGGCTTGTCAAAGCGCAACTTCGTGCAGCCGAATGCTTCGGCGCCGATTTCAGTCGGCGCTTTCTGTTCGGTCGGGCCCGAGGTGATGATCTTCGGCCGGGCCGATCATCCGACCGGACTGGTGTCCACTTATCCGTTCCGCACCAAGCTGCTGCATCCCCAAGCCGGTAATGCAGATGCCATCACCAAGGGCCCGGTGCGGATCGGCAACGACGTCTGGATCGGCGCGCGCGCCATGGTGCTGTCCGGTGTCACGGTTGGCGACGGGGCAATTATCGCAGCCGGCGCCGTTGTCGCGCGCGATGTGCCGGCTTATGGCATTGTGGCCGGCAATCCGGCGCGCCTGATCAAGCATCGTTTTGCGCCGGAGATCGCGGCGGCCCTGCTGGACATTCGCTGGTGGGACTGGCCAGAGGAAAAAATCCGTGCCTTTGAAGCCGATTTTTACGACCCGATAGAGGCCTTCATCGCCAAGGCGCGGGCCTAGTCTCTGGGGCTAGGACGTCAGGCTTTCGCGCAGGAAGTCCTCTAGCTTGCGCCGCGCTGCCCAGTCCGGCGGTGGTGTGCCGCCCTTCCAGGTCTGCATCACCTCGCCATCGCGATACGGCCGCGTGCCCCAGTTGGTCTGCAGCCGATCGCCTCCATTCGCCCGGATCAGGTCGGTGAGCGTGCGGATGGTCATCGGCTGGCGTGACGACAGCGTGTAATGCGCCGGATGCGTGGCGCCGCCATGCAGGGCGCGGGCTGCCGCTGCCAGGCCGGCCACCGCATCGTCGATATGCAGCAGGTCGATTTCCTGCTCGCCGGGGCTGAGATCGATCGGCGTGCCGGTTTTCGCAGCATGGATCAACTGCGCCAGCAGCTTGTTACGTGTATCGCCAGGACCGTAGGTGTCATACAGCAGCACGCTGGTACAGGGCAGGCCGGCGCGGCGGTCGAAATAAACCAACAGATCCTCGAAGGCCTGCTTGCTGGCGGCATAAAGCGAGGCCGGCATATAGGCACCGCGAGTATTGAGTTGCGAGGCCGTGCCGGTGTTGACGAAAGCCTTGCAGCCGCTTCGTGCTGCTGCATCGGCAAATTGGGCCGCGAAGCCGAGATTGGCTGCGATCAGCGCCGGTATTTCGGCCGCGGCCGCGGCATGCACATAATGTGTGGCGAGGTGAAAACAGGTTTCCGGCTGCAATTCCTGCAGCAGGGCGCCGAGTTCCTGCGGATCGACAATGCGATGGAGCGTCACATTCCGCGGCAGGTCGGCAGCCTGTGACTCCGGGCGTGCCAGCACATGCACGGCCTCGCCCATCTCGGCAAGCTGCCGCACCAGATGCCGGCCAATAAAACCGGTGCCGCCGGATACCACAGAAGTCATGGCGGATGCTTAGCGGTTTTCCGTGAGCGGGGAAAGCTGTTTAGGGTTCTGGCCACGCGCGCAGGGCCGGCCGCATTTGTTCGTAGATATGCGACAGGCGCAGCACGCCGGCATCGTCGAAGCGCTGGCCGACGATCTGCAGACCAATCGGCAGGCCGTCCTCGTCATAGCCGGCACAGATCGAGGCGGCCG
Organism: Ferrovibrio terrae; assembly: GCF_007197755.1. NCBI lineage: Bacteria > Pseudomonadati > Pseudomonadota > Alphaproteobacteria > Rhodospirillales > Rhodospirillaceae > Ferrovibrio > Ferrovibrio terrae. The sequence continues at coordinate 603,114 of NZ_CP041636.1, read as the reverse complement.
GCTGCTCTGACTGATTGAAGGGTGCGGTGAAGCGGATGTGCTCCGACTTGAATTGCGGATCGTTGCCGGGCGCGGCTTCCTCGGCGTCGTAGGCGGTGATCGGGGAGGTCGGACTGATCACATAGTCAAACGGCAGGGTGGCGGCCACCGTCGCTTCGCGCAGGGCAAAGACCTGGCCCAGCGCGCGCATCGCCTCGACGGCGGTATAGTTGGCGGCCATGCCGCACCAGGTGGCGATATAGGGCAGTACCTTGGTTTGGCGTTCCGTCGGCATGGCTGCGAAATCGCTATAGGCGCGGGCCTGGAAGAAAGTATTCAGACCGTCGGCCATCGCCTGGGTCATGAAAGGTTTAACCAGTTCGACGCGCGCGCCGGCCGATTCAAACAGTTTCGCCGCCTGTTCCACCGCCTTGCGCACAGCCGGCTGCACCGGCAGGCCAAGGCCGGCGTCCAGCAGCAGGCCGATCTTCAGACCCTTCACCTCGCCATCCAGCAGCTTGGGATAATCGCGCTCGTCAAACGGCAGTGACATGTAATCGCGGCCATCCGGCAGGGTCAGATGGTTCATCAGCATGGCGCTGTCCATCACCGTGCGTGTCATCGGCCCGGTAACGCGGCCGAGATAGGGCGGATTGATCGGGATGCGGCCCAGGCTGGGTTTCAGCGCGAAGATGCCATTGTAAGCTGCCGGCAGGCGGACCGAGCCGCCGATATCGGTGCCAAGCGCCAGCGGGCCATAGCCGGCGGCGACGGCAGCGCCGGCGCCAGAGGACGAACCTGCGGTGTTGCGCTTCAGGTTCCAGGGATTGCGCGTCGTGCCATGCAGGCTGGACACGCCCGAGGCCAGCATGCCGAAATCAGGCATCGTGGTCTTGCCGAGGAAAACGCAGCCGGCCTCGCGCACCCGCGCCGCCGGCGGTGCATCCGTCGTGCTCGGCGTCAGTATGGCCGCCGCCGTGCCAATCGGTGTCGGCACGCCCTTGCTGGCGATATTCTCCTTCAGCGTGATCGGCACGCCGTCCAGCGGGCTGAGTTGCTGACCCCTGCGCCAGCGCTGCTCGGAGGCCCTGGCCTGTGCCAGCGCGCCTTCAGCATCGACGATGTACATGGCATTGATCTTGGGCTCCCAGGCCGCGATGCGCTTCAGCGCCGCCTTGGTCGCTTCGACCGGCGAAATCGCACCAGTGCGGTATCCCATCCAGAGTTCGTGAGCGCTCAGGTCATGCAGGTCGGTCATGCTATCCTCGTGGCGGACGGGTTTTATTGTTATCAGATGCGATTGGTGCCGCACCAGCTTGCAGTGAAAGTGGCAAGCACGCTGGCGACTTCCATCATGCTGTCGATGGAGACCCATTCGTCGATGCCGTGGATATTGGCGGCCGTCGGCCCATAGCAGGTGGCAGGAATATTGCCATAAAGATTGAAGAAACGGGCATCGGTGGTGCCGGTGAAGGCATTGAAGGTCACTTCGCTTCCCGCGACACTCCGGTGACAGTCGGCCAGTGTTGTCACCATCGGCGAGTTGATGTCGAGCACGAAGCCTTCGGCCTGGAAGCCCTCGTAGATCACCTTGTATTCGATGCTATTGCTTTGTGGATGCTTGCGATGTGCCTCGGCGAAGATCTGCTCGACGGTTTCGCGCACCTCGGCTGGCGCGACGCCGGGATAAAAGCCGAGGCGGAGATCGGCGCGGCAGGCTGTCGGCACCGAGGAGGCCCATTCACCGCCCTGGATCTTGCCGAGATTGAAATTCACCGGATGCTCGTGCCCGCGATACTCCGTATGCCGATGCTCCGGCGCATTCCATTTCTGCTCAAGGTTCTTCAACTCGCCAAACATGTAGAGCGCAAAATCGATAGCCGCCACGCCAGTGTGAGCGACGGAAGCATGTACAGGTTTTCCGGCCACTTCCAACGCTAGCCACATCACACCCATCTGGGCGTGCATGATGCAGTTGAGCGGTTCGGGGATGATGGCGGCATCGGCGCGATAGCCCTGCACCAGACAGGCCAGCGCGCCATTGCCGGTGCATTCCTCTTCCACCACCGACTGCAGGATCACGTCGGCGGCCGGCTCCAGGCCCATGTTCTTCAGCGCCTTCATGGCGACGATATAGGCGACGATACCGGCCTTCATGTCGCCGGCACCACGGCCATAGAGTTTGTCGCCATCAGTCCATGGTTCGAATGGCGGTTTTGTCCACAGCCTTTCGGCGCCAACCGGCACGACGTCGATATGGCCGTTGAAGATCAGGGATTTCCCCCGCGTACCATGGCGTGGCTTGTGGAGACCGACGATATTGTGCCGGCCTTCGTAGGAGACGATGGAAGGCGAATAACCCGGATGCTGTTTCAGTTTTGTGTCGTCGATGGCGAATTCGTCGACTTGCAGTTGCATGCCTTCGAATACGCCGCGAACCAGATCCTGCGCACTTTTTTCCTCGCCCAGCAGGGACGGGCAGCGCACCAGGTCGGACAGCAGGGCGGTCGCCTCGCCGCGCAGGCTATCGACCGCACGCTTGATATCCGTCACATCGACCTGATCAAGCGCTGACATCGCACCCTCAAAGCAAATGGCGAATGAATGGCCTAGCTGGCGGCCTCGAGCCAGTGTCGGCCGGGAAGCGCCGCAAAAAGCTGCTGGGTATATTCGTGCTGCGGCGCTGCAAAAAGCTGCGCCGTTTCGGCGAACTCCACGATCTTGCCACGCTGCATCACGGCGATGCGGTCGCACAAGCGAGCCGCCACGCGCAGATCGTGGGTGATGAACAGGATGGCGATGCCGAACTGGTCGCGGATATTTTCCAGCAGGTCGAGCACCTGAGCCTGCACTGAGACATCGAGCGCCGACACGGCTTCGTCGGCAACCAGGATTTCCGGCTCCATGGCGAGTGCGCGCGCAATCGCCAGGCGCTGGCGCTGGCCGCCTGAGAACTGATGCGGATAGCGGTCGAGTGCATTCGCATCGATGCCGACGATCTTGAGCAGATTGCGCGCGCGCTCCATCGCTTCGGAGCGCGGCGTGCCGTAATTCAGCGGGCCTTCGATGATCGACTGCGCCACGGTGCGGCGTGGATTGAGCGAGCGATACGGATCCTGGAACACCACCTGGATG